>JANMVV010000146.1:0-31647 GCA_031392925.1 Vicinamibacteria bacterium | reverse complement strand
TGGCGGCTTCGTGGCGCTCTCGTTCCTGATCTGCTCTCTGGTCTCGACCGCGACCGGCACGAGCTTCGGAACGATCCTGGTCTGCGGCCCGCTGCTCTATCCTGCGGGCGGATCGCTGTCGGCCGATCCGCGATGGCTCGCCGGCGCGATCCTGGCCGGGTCCACGTTCGGTGACAGCATCTCGCCCATCTCCGACACCACCATCGCCTCGGCGGGAACCCAGGGCGCCGACATCGGCGGCGTGGTGCGGAGTCGTTTCGGCTATGTCTTCCCACCCGCCCTTCTCGCTCTGCTCGCCTACTTCCTGTTCGGTCGCGGGGCCACCCTGGGACCTTCGGCCGGAGCGGCGGGGTCGCTCCGTGCCTTTCCCATGCTGATCGCCCCCGTCGTCGTCCTAGGTCTCCTCCTCCGCAAGAAGCATCTCCTCGAAGGACTGCTGATCGGAATCATGCTGGCGGTGCTTCTCGGTCTCGGGTTCGGCCTTCTCTCTCCCGCGGACCTTCTCTATCTCGATCGGGGGAACTTCGTAGCCAGGGGCCTTATCCTGAAGGGCCTCGAACGCGGGGTGGGCGTCTCCATCTTCACCCTGCTTCTGATGGGCCTCGTCGGCACGCTGATCGCCACCGGCGTCCAGGAAGCGCTCGTGGACCTCGCGCGCCGGAAGGCGAAAACCACGCGGGCCGCCGAGGTCTGGATCGTGGTGGCGGTGAGCATCGCCGTCCTCCTCACCACCCACAGCGTCGTGGCCATGCTGGCGGTGGGTGCTTTCGCGAAGGAGACCGGGCAGCGTTTCGGCCTTTCGGCCTACCGACGCGCTAATCTCCTCGACGTCACTGTCTGCACGTACCCGTTTCTGTTTCCGTATTTCCTGCCCACGATCCTGATGTCATCGGCCACCGCCTCGGGCGGGGCCTTCGGGATGCCGCGGCTGAGCCCGCTCGATGTGGGCCTCTTCAATGTCTATTCGTGGGGTCTTCTTGCGATGATTGCCGCCGCAGTCGCCTCGGGATATCTCCGGGGCCCCATCGAACAGGAACGCGCCCGTTGATCATCGAAACCTTCCCCGTCGGACCTCTCCAGTGCAACTGCACGATCCTCGGCGATCCCGAAACCGGCGAAGCCATCGTGATCGATCCCGGCGACGAGGCCCTGAAGGTCCTGAAGCGGCTTTCCGCTCACGGCCTGAAGCCCAAGGCCATCCTCATCACCCACACCCACCTCGACCACGTGGGCGGTAATCACGAGGTGCGCGAGAAGACCGGGGCCCGCGTGATGCTGCATGAGAAGGATCTGCCGCTCTACGACAACCTCCCCATGCAGGCGCAGATGATCGGCCTCGAGACCCCGGTTCGCGGCAAAGTCGACGAGCACATCCATCAAGGAGACGTGATCTTCTTCGGCGGCAAGGGCGATTCGATCGAGGTCCTGCACACCCCCGGACACACGCCGGGCTCATGTTCGTTCTTCCTGGCAAGCCGGAACCTGCTCTTCTCCGGAGACACTCTGTTCTCGGGAAGCATCGGCCGGACCGACCTGTGGGGTGGCGATTTCGATACCGAAATCCGTTCGATCCGCGAACGTCTGCTGCCTCTGCCCGACAAGACCCGCGTGATCGCCGGCCACGGGCCGGACACCACCATCGCCCTAGAGCGCGAGTCGAACCCGTTCCTTACTTGACGAGCGGACTGGGATTGGGAGCGGCGAAACCCGCTTTCGCGAGCTCCTCGGTCACGATCCGGTTGGTCAAGAAGAAGACCTCGCCGTAGTCGGCGGGAACGCAAAACGGCCGGATCACCGCCACCGGACCCGCGGCGTTGTTGTCGAGGGTTTCCACGAGCGGAGCGGGCAGGGCCAGAACCTTGGGCTCCTGGGCGAGACGCTTCCGCAACGTGTCGTAGAAGGCGCTCGTATCGCAGCCCCAGGGTAGTTGAACGCGCGCATCGATCCTCCGGTGCGGCACGGCCGAGAGGTTGTGGATGTTGTCGGCGAGCGCTTTCGCGTTGCCAACCATGACCTTGGTGCCGTCCGGCGCCAAAAGCGACGTGCCGAAGAAGCCGATCAACTCGACATCGCCGAGGATGCCGCCGATCTGAACCGTGTCGCCTTTCTTGAAGGGGCGCAAGGCGACCATGAACAGGCCGGCCGCGATGTTGGAGAGTAACCCCGACCAGGCCACACCAATGGCGACGCCGGCGGCGGCCAGGAGGCCCGCGAGGGTGTTCGTCTGAACTCCGACCACGCCGAGAGCCGCGATCACGAGCAGGATGGTGAGCAGTACGCCCAGGGTCTGGTCGATGTACTTCGCGAAGGTGGGATCGAGCTGTCGGTGGTCGAGGGCGCGGCGAACCACTCCGCGCACGCCCCGAATCACCCAGCGCCCGACTATGTAGAGGGCGATCGCCGCCAGCACCTGGACGAAAAAGTCGACGCCCTTGGTCACGAGAAAGTTCTTCGCGGTCTCCATCATGGTCCAATCATCCGACACCCGCGGGGTGAGGAGAAGCGGCCTCGCGTATTAACTTCAGCGTCCTCATGAACGGCGCGACCCCGAAGAACCCCCAGGCCCGCCTGATCCTGGCCGTGCTCTTCGCGGTGTCGATGCTGAACTTCGTGGACCGGCAGATCCTCGCCATCCTGGCCGGGAAGGTGAAGGCCGATCTCCTGATCTCGGATGCGCAGCTCGGTTTCCTTTACGGGACGGTCTTCGGCATCTTCTACGCGGTGTTCGGCGTGCCCCTGGGCGTCTATGCCGATCGGGGCTCGCGGCGCAGGCTCATCGCCTGGGGCCTCGCGCTTTGGAGCGTGATGACCGCGGCCTCCGGCCTCGCCACCGGTTTCGCGACCCTCGCCATAGCGCGCATCGGAGTGGGCGTGGGGGAGGCGAGCGCTTCCCCCGCCGCGTACTCGCTGATCGCCGACCTTTTTCCCAGGGCGCGCCGGGGCACCGCGCTCGGTGTCTACTCGCTCGGCATTTACGTGGGGATCGGCTTGAGCTCGTACCTTGGAGGCACGGTGGTCGACGGCTGGAGTGCCACCTTCCCGCCGGGAAACGAGCCTTTCGGCCTGCGCGGGTGGCAGGTGGCGTTCCTGATCGCGGGCCTTCCCGGGCTTCTGCTCGTGCCCCTGGTGCTGGCCTTCCGCGAGCCCGAACGCGGCGCCCTGGAGGAGACGCCGTCCGCGACGACCGCTCCGCCCCGTGCGCTCGGAGAGGCCCTGCGCGAGGGTCTTGCTCTGCTGCCTCCCTTCTCGCTCTTCTTCCTGCGGCGCGACGGCGTGTCCGTCGCCGAGAACGCGGTGGCCTTCGTGGTTTCCCTGGTCGGCGCCTTCGCAATGTGGCTCGCGTTCGGGGACGCGGTTCAGTGGGGGTGCGTCGCCCTCGGCTTCTATGTCGTCGCCACCCTGGCCGCGCGCCTGAAGGTGCGCGAGCCCGACGCCTTCGCCCTCATCTTTCAGACCCCGTCCCTTCGCCTGGCCACCCTGGGCTTCTCGTGCCTCTCCTTCACCGGTTACGCGATCAGCCTCTGGACGGCACAGTTCTTCATCCGTTATCACGCCTATTCGGCCTCAGAGATCGGAGCGAAGCTGGGGCTGATTTCGGCGGTGGGCGGCGGTCTCGGAGTGACCCTGGGCGGCGTTCTGGCCGACCGGCTGCGGCGCCGTGCTCCGTCGGGCCGGCTGATCGTGGGCATGATGAACGCCTTGATTCCGATTCCCCTGCTCCTCCTCGCCCTGAACACCGGGAATCGCGATCTGGCCCTTGTCCTGTTCGCCGTGGCTCAGGTCTTCGCGGCCCTGTGGCTGGGCGCTGGCAGCTCCACGGTGCAGGACCTCGTTCTTCCCCACATGCGCGCTCGGGCTTCCGCGGTCTTCCTGCTGTTCGTGACCATCATCGGCCTGGCCCTTGGCCCGTATGTCGTGGGCCGGCTCTCCGACCTCTGGGGAAGCCTGCGGCTCGCCTTCATGGCCGCGACCCTCGCCAACGTGGTGGCGTTCGCTCTCTTCGTGAGGGCGTCCCGGACGATCGGCCGTGATGAGGAGACGAGCCTCACCCGGGCGGCAGCGGCCCGGGCATAAGCTCTTTCGAGTTTCTTAGCGAGCGAGGACACCAAAAATGAGACCCACCGCCACCGCCACCATTTCATTCGGAATGGTCTCCATTCCGGTCAAGCTCTTCTCCGCCACCGAGAGCAAGGCGTCGATTTCCTTCAACATGCTGCACGAGAAGTGCAAGGGACGCGTCAAGCAGCAATACATCTGCGAACGCGACGAAGGCGCGGTGGTCCCGAGAACCGAGATGGTGAAGGGCTACGAGTTCGCCAAGGACCAGTACGTGGTCTTCACCCCTGATGAGATCAAGAAGATGGAGGAGGAGAAGACCGGACTCGTCGACATCGTGGAGTTCCTCGACATCAAGGAGGTGGACCCGATCTACTACGAGAACGCCTCTTACCTCGCCCCGGACAAGGGCGGCGAGAAGGCCTACCGCCTGCTCTGCGACGCCATGAAGAAGACCGGCCGGGTGGCGGTCGCGAAGTGGGCGGCCCGCGGCAAGCAGTATCTCGTCCTCCTGCGCCCCTTGAAGAACGTGGTGATCCTGCAGCAGCTCCGTTATCCCGACGAGGTTCGGCCGCTCGACGAGGTGCCGGTCGGGACGGCCGAGTCCAAGGAGAACGAGCTGAAGCTCGCGGTTCAGTTGATCGACCAGATCACGTCCCCGGCTTTCGAGCCTTCACACTACGAGGACGACGTGCGAAAGCGAATGCAGGCCGCCATCGACCGCAAGATCCAGGGTCAGGAGGTCTCGATAGCACCCGAACAGCCTCGCGCCCAGATCATCGACATCATGGAGGCGCTGAAGGCGTCCCTCGCCGCCAAGAAGGAGCCTGCGCAGGCCTGAGGCCTGGCTCAGACCGAGCCGGCGCTCGCCTTGGCCGCGCACTCTTCCGAACAGAAATACGCGGTCGAGCCCCGGTAGCGCCCGACGATGGCCGACGAGCGCGCGGTGTGCACACCGCACACCGGATCCTTCACCAGCTCCTCCACCTGCCCGCGGGGTTCCGGGCCCGGCCCCCAGGAGGGGGAGCGGTTCGCGGCTTCTGGCCCTTCCGACCTCGAACCCCGGAAGAAGCCTCCCAGGAACGCGCGCAGGACGATCCCGGCCAGGCGAAAGACGAAGAGAAAGAGAATGGCCCGAAAGACGAAGGCCAAAAGACCCATGCGGAGCGCCTAAAGCGCCAGCGTCGACCAGCGCAGGACGGCCGAGCCCACGGTGAACCCGGCGCCCACCGCGGTCATCAGGAGGTTGTCCCCCTTCTTGAGGCGCTTCTCCTCGAGGGCGGTGTAGATGCCCAAAGGAATGGTCGCGGCGGTCGTGTTGCCGTAGGTCGCGATGTTCTTGATGACCTTGGAGTCCTTTAGGCCAAGGCGGACCTGAGCCGCCTCGATGATGCGAATGTTCGCTTGATGGGGAATGAAGAGATCGATGTCCTCGTTCCTTAAACCCGCCTTCTCCACGGCCAGGACCGACGCTTCCGCCATCTTCCGCACCGCGTACTTGAAGACAGCCTGGCCCTCCTGCCTCACGTAGTGCATTCGCTTGTCGATGGTTTCGTGGGAGGAGGGATGGAGGCTCCCTCCCGCGGGCATCTGGAGGTATCCGGCCCCGGAGCCGTCCACTTCATGGGTGAATGCGATGAGCCCGCTGTCGTCCTCGGAGGGCTCGAGGAGGACCGCCCCGGCGCCGTCTCCAAAAAGGACGCAGGTGGTCCGATCCTGAAAATCGAGGATCGCGGACATCACCTCGGCGCCGATCACGAGGACCTTCTGGTGGGCGCCGCTTTCGATGAATTGCGCGCCCACGGTCAGGGCGTAGACGAAGCCGGAACAGGCAGCGGAGAGGTCGAAGCCCCAGGCCCGGGAGGCGCCTATCTTGTCCTGGACCAGGCAGGCGGTCGCAGGAAAGATCATGTCGGGCGTCGCCGTGGCCACGATGATGAGGTCGATTTCGGAGGCCGCGATCCCCCTTCGCTCCAGGCATTCGCGCGCGGCTTCGGCGGCGAGGGCCGAGGTGCCGACGCCCTTTTCGGCGTGGTGGCGGGTCGAGATCCCGGTTCGCGTGCGGATCCACTCGTCGTTGGTGGCCACGAGCTTCTCGAAGTGCTTGTTATCCAGCACCCGGGGAGGCAGATATCGTCCGATGGAGGTGATCGCGGCGCGGCGGTTCATAAGGGCTGTGGAGTATATCGGCGGCCCACGGGCAGGCCTCCCAGACGGCGTTTGGGGGATACTCCCCGGGAAGGCTTGGTAGATTGACGTTCCCGTGAGCCCCGTTCCACCCATCGACCGCCTTCGGGACCTGCCGCGCGCGCCTCTTCTTGGCGCGCCGACACCCATCCACCGTCTCGAACGGTTCGAGAAGGCCATCAATGCCAGGGGTCCGATCTTCATCAAGCGCGATGACGCCATTCCTTTTGGATTCGGGGGGAACAAGGTGCGCAAGCTGGAGCTGGTGATGGCGAAGGCGCTTAGCGAGGGCGCCGATACTGTCATCACCTGCGGCGGGGTCCAGTCGAACCACGGTCGCGCCACGGCGGCCGCCGCCGCGCGTCTCGGGCTCGATTGCCATCTCGTTCTCTCGGGCGAAGCGCCTTCGGCACTCACCGGGAACACGCGCCTTGATGACCTGTTCGGGGCCAGACTGCACTTCGTGGCGAATCGTGCGGATCGCACGCCTGCCATGGCGGCGCTCGAAGCAAGTTTGCGGGCGGACGGCCGAAAGCCGCACGCGATACCGCTCGGGGCCTCGACGCCGCTCGGCGCCGCGGGCCTCGCCCTCGGCATCTTCGAGATGCTCGATCAGGGGCATCGGCCGGACGTGATCGTTCACGGGTCCTCTTCAGGAGGAACCCAGGGAGGGCTCCTCGGAGGCCTCAGCCTCGCCGCACTGGATGCGCGGGTGATCGGGATCAGCGCCGATGAGAGCGAAGCCTCGCTCCGGCTCTTGGTTGAAGACATCGAGAAGGGCGTTCTGGCTCTCGCGGGATCGGACGCGGCGCCACGAAAGGCGGAGGTCCAGGACTCATTCGTGGGCGAGGGCTACGGCATTCCCACCGCGGCCTCGCGCGAAGCCCAGACTCTTCTCGCCAGAACCGAGGCGATCATCGTGGATCACACCTACACCGCCAAGGCTCTGGCGGGTCTCATCGCCCTGGTGCGCGGTGGGTCGCTCGCCGAAGGTGCCTCGGTTCTCTTCTGGCATACGGGTGGGCAAGTCGGAGTGCTCGCCTAGTGACCAGAACCTCCGCGGCGCCCTTCATCCTGCGCCTCGCTTTCCGGAATCTTTCGCGGCATCGCCGCCGCACCGGACTCACCATCTTTGCCCTCGCCTTCGGGATCGCCCTCATGGTTCTCGGGCAGGCCTGGACGGATGCGATGGAGCGGGCGGTGGTGGACCCCGCGAAGAACGCGACGCTCGGGCACGTGCAGATCTACCGGAGCGATGCGGCCGCGGATGAGACCGGCGAGATCTCGTTCATCATGCCGCAGAACAACTATCGGCTGCTCAGCAAGCCCGAGGAACTCATCGAGGAGGCGAAGCGCATCGACCCACGTATCGAATCAGGTCTCGCGCGGCTCATGGTGGGAGCGCTCCTCTCGTTCAAGGACACCACCATGGACGGTGTCCTCATCGGCATCGACGCCAAGGCGCGCGCGGCCACGTACCCCGCACTCTCCGTGGTCGCGGGCCGGCACTTCGAGCCCGGCGAGAAGGGGGTCCTGGTCAATCGAGGCGTGGCCCGCAAGCTCGGGATCGGCCCCGGCGACGATCTGGTGGCCCTCGGGACCACGTCGGATGGGCGGCTGAACGGAACCAAACTGCGCGTCACCGGCATCTACACGATCAAGGGGCTCGAGGCTTACGAATGGGGCTCGTGCTACGCCGATCTTACGGGCGTGCAGGAGATCCTCGACGTGCCGGAGCAGGCCGGCCTCGTGGTGCTCAGACTGAAGGACTCCGGGAGGAACGCGGACTCGGTGCGCGACCGGCTCAATGCGGCCTTTCGGCAGAAGGGCACGAACGCCACCGCCTTCACCTGGGAAGACATGGGCGGACCCTTTATCGGCGGCATGCTGGTCACGAGGTTCATCGCCACCATCATGAACTTCGTGATGGGCATCATCGTGGCCGCGGGGGTATTGAACACCGTCCTGATGGCCACGTTCGAACGCACGCGGGAGATGGGAACCATGCGAGCGATGGGTGCTCGAAAGCAGGATGTCCTCTCCGTCTTTCTCTCGGAAGGGTTCCTCCTGGGGCTCTCCGGCGCCGCCCTCGGCGCCCTTCTCGGGGCATTCACCATCACTTACTTCTCGCACTACGGCATACCCGCGTTCAGCGAGGCTCAGAAGTACACCTACGGCGGGGATCGCCTGTTTCCCATGCTGAAGCTCCATGACGTAGTGACGCCGCCTTTCATCATGCTCGGGGTCAGTGTCCTCGCCGCCCTCATCCCGTCCCTGCAGGCGTCAAGGCAAAGGCCCGCGGAATCCCTGCGGTACGTGTAGCCCGGATGCCTTCCCTCGATCTCCTCGCCTTCGGTCTCACCGGCGCCCTCACCGGCACGATCGGGGCGCTCCTGGGCCTCGGCGGCGGCGTGTTCCTGGTCCCCCTGCTCGCCCTCGGCTTCGGGCTCGAGCCGCGCACCGCGGTGGCCGCAAGCCTGGTGGCCGTGGTCGCGAGCTCGTCCACCGCCACCATGGTCAACCTGCGCCGGGGCCTCGTGAACATACCCCTCGCCTTCACCCTGCTTCTGACCACGTCCGTCGGAAGCCTCGCCGGCGGCACCATCGCCCACCACCTCTCCACCCGCGCTCTCTACGCGACTTTCGCCTCGACCCTCCTGATCGTCTCCCTCATCGTGACCTCGCGTTCGGGGAAGCGAAACGTCATCGACGACCCGACCCTCGACCTAGGCGCCCTCGGCGGCCGCGTCGAAGAGGACGGAAAGACGCTCAGCTATCTCATGAAGCGCCTCCCCCTGGCCATGATCGTGTCCCTGGCCGCGGGAGCCATCTCCGGCCTTCTGGGGGTCGGGGGCGGAGTGATCCAGGTGCCGGTCCTGAACTCCTTCTGCGGCATACCCATCCGGGTGGCCGCGGCCACGTCAGCCTTCATGATCGGCCCGACCGCCGCCATCTCGGCGGTCATCTACCTGAGTCGGGGCGAAATGAATCCCCTCATCACCGCCGCGGTTGCGCTTGGGTCGCTTCCGGGAAGTGTTTTCGGCGCGTGGCTCTCGCGAAAGATCGCGGTGCGTTCGATCAAGGGAATCCTCGCGACGTCCCTGATCCTGGTCGCGTTGCGGCTCTCGATTGCCGCGTTCTGGATGTGACCGCGCTCACGCCGCGAGGACCGGGCCGCCCAACTCGCTCTGGCGGGTCTGGTAACGTCAAAGCCTTCCCTCCTCCATGACCGGCGCACACTCTCGTCCGAAGATGCGAGCCCTTGCCCCCGGCGGGCTGACGGAGGGCTCCGCGCCGAAACTGCCGGAGATCCCGGAGGCGGTCTTGGATGGCGAAGCGAAGGAGACGAATCGACCGACCTTCCCGAAGATCTTCGGAACCTACGTCCTCGAGGAGTTGCTCTCGCGCGGCGGCATGGCCGAGATCTACCGCGCGCAGCGCACGGGGCCCCACAGCTTCCGCAAGACCGTGGTCCTGAAGAAGATCCTCCCCGGCCTCGCGCGGAACGAGGATTTTCGGCGGCTCTTCATCGAGGAAGCGAAGACGGTGGCGCTCCTCGATCATCCCCACATCGTCCCGGTTCACGAACTGGGCGAGATCAACGGGGATCTGTACATGACCATGGAGTACGTCAACGGTTTCGATCTCAAGACCATGCTGCGAAAGGCCCAGGAAAAGGGCCTCAAGCTCCCCCTGGACCTCGCCGTCTACGTGGCCGCGCGCATCGCGAGCGCGCTCGATTTCGCGTTCACGCGTGAAGGGCCGGACGGGCGACCGCTCGAGATCGTCCACCGCGACGTGAGCCCTCCCAACATCCTCATCTCCTTCGCGGGAATGGTGAAGCTCACGGACTTCGGCATTTCGAAGCCCTCGTCGTACGTGGAGGCAAGGAAGCACGCCCCCCAGGGCAAGCTCCAGTACATGAGCCCCGAACAGGCCACGGGCGGGCCCATCGACGCCCGTTCGGACATCTTCTCCCTGGGCGTGATCCTCTACGAGATGATCGCGGGGCGACGCCCCATCGCTGGGAACCCCGACATGCCTTCGATGGATGAAGTGCGGAAGGCCGACATCGTTCCCCTCCGGTTCATCTCGTCCCGGGTCACGCCAAGGCTCGAGAAGGTGGTGATGAACGCAGTGGCGAGCTCCCCCGACGAGCGCTACCCGGACGCGGGCAAAATGGCGGCCGCTCTCGACCGGGTTCTGCATGAGCGCCCCGCCGTGGGCTCTCCGCAACTGGCGCAGTTCATGCGCATTGTTTTCGACGCGAGCTCGCGGGAAACGACGGCGCTCTCTTAGCCGCGGTGTCGGAGCGTCGCCAATGCGCGCCGCGATACACTAGAAGATGATGGCTTGGTTCAAGCGCGAAGACCAGAAACTCCCGGTGGGCGAGCAGGTCAACCGCGTCCCCGAGGGCCTGTGGATCAAGTGCACGGGCTGTCGCGAGATCATCTACCGCAAGGACGTGCTTCAAAACGCGTCGGTCTGCCCCAAATGCGGCTTCCACTTCCGCATCACCGCGCGCGAACGCCTCGAACTGCTCTTCGACGGCCCCTACCAGGAGTTCGACCGCGAACTCGCGAGTGCTGATCCCCTCAAGTTCAAGGACACCAAGGCCTACGCGGCCCGGCTCAAGGACGGCCAGGAGAAGACGGGGGGCAAGGACGCGCTCGTCTCCGCCTCGGGAAAGCTGGACAGCCGCGATGTCCTGATCTGCGCCATGGAGTACGGCTTCATCGGGGGTTCGATGGGTGTGGTGGTCGGGGAGAAAATTACCCGGGCGGCCGAACGCGCGATCTCCACCAAGGCGCCCCTGATCGTGGTTTCCTGCTCGGGCGGTGCGCGGATGATGGAGGGTGCTTTGTCCCTGATGCAGATGGCCAAGATCTCCGCGGCCCTGGCGCGCCTCGACGACGCGAGGATCCCCTTGATCTCCGTCCTGACCGACCCGACCACCGGAGGCGTCACCGCGTCGTTCGCAATGCTCGGGGACCTGAACATCGCGGAACCGGGAGCGCTCATCGGGTTCGCAGGCCCGAGGGTCATCGAGCAGACGATTCGCCAGAAGCTTCCCGAGGGATTCCAGCGCTCCGAGTTCCTCCTCACTCACGGGATGATCGACGCGGTGGTCGACCGGCGTGAGATGAAGCCCTCGATCGCGCGAAGCTTGCGGCTGTTCCTCGATTAGCAGCGCCGAAGAGGATGTCTGGATCCTGAGGACATGGCCGACATCATCGATCTGAACGCGGACGTTGGCGAGGGCTTCGGCCCCTGGCCCATGGGAAATGACGCGGGACTCCTTCCCTACGTGACCTCGGTGAACGTCGCGTGCGGTTTTCACGCGGGCGATCCCATCACCATGGACCGCACGGTGGGCTTCGCTCTGGAGCGAGGGATACGCATAGGCGCGCATCCCTCGTATCTCGACCTGCGGGGGTTCGGGCGGCGGGAGATTCAGGCTTCGCCGGATGAGGTCGAAACCGATGTCCTCTATCAGGCGGGAGCCCTTCGCGCTTTCGTGGAGTCGCACGGCGGGCGCCTGTGGCATGTGAAGCCCCATGGCGCGCTCTACAACCAGGCCGTCCGCAACGAGAGCCTGGCTCGGGCCATCGCGCGCGGTGTCCGCCGTCTCGGCGGCGGCGTCACCCTCGTGGGCCTCGCCAACTCGGAGATCTTTCGAGCCGCGGCGCACAGCGAAGGTGTTCCTTTCGCGGGTGAAGGGTTCGTGGATCGGGCTTACGAAGCCGATGGCTCGCTCGCCAGGCGCGGCACTCCCGGGGCGCTTCTCGAGAGCGGCGAAGCGGCGGCGGAACAGGCGTTGTCGATCGCGAAGGATGGGCGGGTGACCACCCGCGACGGTTCCACCGTGGCCGTGGCCGCACAGACGCTGTGCCTGCACGGCGACAACCGGAGCGCGGTCGAGATCGCGAAAGCGGTGCGCCAGGCGCTGGAGGCCGCGGGAGTGAGAGTCCAGGCCCTCGGACCCCACGGACCCGCTTAGCTGCGATGAGCGACACCTATCCGCGCGTTTTGGCGGTGGGCGACCGCGCGGTGACGGTGGAACTCGGACCCTCGCTCGATGAGGAGACGGTAAGTCGCGTGCGGGCACTCGACGAGCGTTTACGGAATGCCTCGCTGCCGGGGGTCCTCGAAGCCGTCCCCACATACGCGAGCCTGATGGTGATCTATGACCGTCGCCACGTTCCGTACCCGGAACTTCGCCAGAAACTGCTGGGATTCGCCCAGAGCCTTCCTGCCTCGAATCCACCCGGACGCCTGATCGAGGTTCCGGCCCTGTACGACGGTGAGGATCTCGAAGAGGTCGCGGCAACGTGCGGCCTCACGAAGGAGGCGGTGATCGAGCTGCACTCGGGCCGGGACTATTCGGTGCTCATGCTCGGTTTCTCTCCGGGCTTCGCGTACATGGGCTTCGTCGACGAGCGCCTCCGCCGGCCGAGACGCAAGACACCGAGAACCCGGGTCCCCGCGGGCTCGGTGGCCATCGCCGGACCGCAGACCGGAATCTATCCACGCACGCTTCCCGGCGGCTGGAACCTGATCGGCCGCACATCGGTCCGGCTCTTCGACCCTTCGGCCGCGGCGGGCGACGGTCCGTCGCGACTCATGCCCGGCGATCGGGTGCGCTTCGCTCCCGCCTCGGCCCTCGATCCGAGCCCACCCCTGCCGAAGACCAGCTATTCGGGCAGCGGGGTTTCGGTTCTCGAACCCGGCCTGCTCACCACGATTCAGGATGGAGGCCGGCCCGGGCTGCGGCGGGTGGCGGTGCCGCTCACCGGCTACGCCGACCCATTCTCGGCGCGCCTCGCGAACGCGTGCGTCGGAAATCCGAAGGACGCGCCCGTGATCGAGATCTGCGGCCCCGGCCTCGGGCTGAGGTTCGAAAAGACCGCGTTCATCGCCATCGCCGGCGCCAACGTCACCGCGGACCTGGAGCGCGCCGATCTCGACCACGCCTCCATGCCCGTCCCCATGAACGTGGCGGTCCGGGCGCGCGCGTCGAACACGCTGACCATCCGCCGCATCGAGAATGGCGTTCGGGCTTACGTCGCGATCTCCGGACTGCAGGCGCCCCGCCTTCTCGGATCCGCTTCGGTGGATCTGGGATCTCATTTCCTTCGCCCCCTGGAGGCGGGAGACGGCCTCGCGGTCGATGCGTTCGATCCTGACCGGGCGCGGCGCGAGCCGGTGATGGCCAAGCCCCGGGCCGCCGTAGTCCGCGTAATCCTGGGTCCGCAGCTTCAGCACTTCGACGAAGCTGGGATCGAAGCGTTTCTCTCCAGCTCATGGCTCGTGGGCCTCGACTCCGACCGCGTGGGCGCGCGCCTAGACGGCCCTCGCCTCAAGCATGCGGGCCCGACGGAGATCGTCTCGGACGGCATGGCGCCCGGCTGCATTCAGGTCCCGCCCGACGGCCGGCCCATCGTGATGCTGTCCGACTGTCCGACCACCGGCGGCTATCCGAAGATCGCTTGCGTGGTGAGCGATGACCTCGGCCTCGTCGCTCAGGCCATTCCCGGAAAGACCGCGATTCGTTTCGTCGCGACTCGGATCGAGGATCTCTAGGTCGCCTCCAGATTATCGAGCGTCGGCTTCAGCCGCCACAATGCGACCGCAAGCAGGACGCAATTGACCACGCCGAGCACGAGGGTGAGATCGAAACCCGCGGCCATGCGGAGCCGGGCCACGGAGTCGGCCGCCGGCAGGACCGTTCTCCACTGAGTCCCGTAGTAACGGCCGAAGCCGTGCAGGCACACGCTCCCGAGCAGCGTGGAGGTGGCGGCCGAAAGCGCGAAGCCCCGGAGGAACCGCGTTCCGAGACCAGTCGCAACCAGGAGGAGGAAAAGAGGATGGTTGTGATTGTCGTGGACGCCGATGGTAAGGACGCCCCAGACAAAAAGCAGGAGCGCGCTCACATAGACCGCGGACCGCGGCGTGGTGATCCGCCTCGCCTGGTACAGCACCCACCCCGCGACGAGACCCGCGGCGATGAAGCCGAAGAGTCCGAGCGGCAAGTCGATGGTGTCCCGACGCACGTAGTCGATCGGGTCCATCCATTCGGCCTTGTCCTTCATTACGGAGACGGCGTGGCCCAGGAGCCACCACGGGTTCGCATAGCCGCCGGAAAGCCGATCCTGGGAGAAGAGCCGGGCGATGTGAATGAATGCGGTCTGAAGGGTGCCCGCGAAGGCATAGGGCAGGAATACCAGTGCGGTGACGAGAGCACCGCCCACGGTGATCCGCGGCCAGGCTTTCCGCGGCGCGCCCAGATAGATGACGGGCAGCACCACCGCGGCGGTGGGCTTGATCAGACAGGTGACGGCGAAGGCGGCGCCGGCCGCGAATGGCGAGACGCCTATGAGGAACAGGCTCACCAGCAGGAAGGGCGGCAGGAAACCATCGAAGAAGCCGAGTACCGCCGAGGAGACCCAAGTGACGGGGAAGATCCAGTAGAGAGCGGCCAGGGAGGAAGCGGTGCGCGGATCGCCGCGAAACGCCCACAGCAGGACGATCACGGCCAGAAGATCGCCAAGTACCGCGGGAAACTTGACCGCGAGGTTCTCGGCCTCGGCCCCCCGATAGGGGCGCGGCTTCGACGCGAAGAAGTGCCACGATGCGCCCCACGCGGCGAGGCCCAGGGGCGGATAGTCGATGGGAAAGTCGCGGCCCTTGAACGACACCTCGTGCCGCGGCTTTTGAGCGAGAAGCTGCGGAACGAAATCACCGGGAGGAACGGAGGCGGGGCCGCCGTAGGCTTGAGTCACGCCGACGTTCGCGGTCTCGCTCGCCCAGGCCTTCCAGTACTCGGTGTCCCAGGAACCATGGGAGGAAATGAAGTAGACACGGAGGATCAGCCCAAGACCGAAGGCCGTGAGTGCCCACAGCAGCGTGGGCAGGCTCAGACTCTTTCTGGTTTCAATCAACATGCGCGGGTCGTGGTCGAAGAGGTTAACCCGACGCTTCGACCTCGAGTCGCAGCGCCTCCGATTCCTCTATCGTTGCCAGCGACCGTGTTCCCCTCAGATACGAAGCGTCGACTCCGCGCCAGCGCTCTGGTGGCTGCCCTGGCCCTCGGCGGATGCACGAAGACGAACGAGCCCGGCGCCAAAGGCGCGGCCAAACCGGTCATTCGGCCCTCGATCCTGCTCGTGACCCTCGACACCACCCGAGCCGACGCAATCGGGCCTGGCGCTATGGGGATCGAGACGACCCGCTTCAACGCTCTGGCCGCCCGTGGACGGCGTTTCACCCGGGCCTATGCCACGGTTCCGGAGACCCTGCCCTCGCATAGTTCGATGATGACCGGCCTTTATCCCGCTGGACACGGAATCCACGAGAACGGGCGTACTCTGCCCACCGAGCAAGCACTCCTGGCCGAGCGGCTGCAGCGCTCGGGATACCGGACCGCCGCGTTCGTCTCCTCCTTCGTCCTCGCGCGTCGTTTCGGACTGGGCCGCGGTTTCGAAACCTACGACGACGTGGAGAACACCGAGCGCACCGCACGCGAGACCACAGACCGAGCGATCGAATACCTTCGCGGGAAATCGGAAAGGCCACAGCTCGTGTGGGTTCACTACTTCGACGCACACGCACCCTATGCGCCACCCGAGCCCTTCCGCTCGCGCTACGCCAAGAACCTGTATCTGGGAGAGGTCGCGACCGTTGACGAGCAGCTCGGGCGACTGGTGGAGGCCTTCGAGAGGAACGCGCCGGGGCCGATCGCGATTCTGGTGGTGGGCGATCACGGTGAGGGTCTCGGCGACCACGGGGAATCGCAGCACGGAAACCTGCTGTACGAATCCACGGTGCATGTCCCCCTGGTCCTGGTGGGACCGGGCGTGGGGCGAGG
The DNA here is from genome assembly GCA_031392925.1 of Vicinamibacteria bacterium. GTDB lineage: Bacteria > Acidobacteriota > Vicinamibacteria > Fen-336 > JAGNNV01 > JAGNNV01. The sequence goes on along the minus strand of JANMVV010000146.1, from coordinate 15,536 downwards.
TGTCATCGACACCCCGGTCAGCACGCGGAGGATCTTCCATACCGTTCTCGATCTCGCGGGGCTCGGCGCTTCGGAGAGCCTGCGCGCCTCTGCTGCGCCCGAAGTGGTCCTCGGCGAGGCCATGAAACCCTTCCTGGAGTATGGCTGGCAACCGCAGATCATGGCCGTGGACGGCGCGCACAAGGCGATCTTCGCGGGGAGAAGCGAGGTTTATGACGTGTCAGCTGATCCCAAGGAGACCCGGGATATCGCGTCCTTCGCCACGCTCTCGCGGTCCATGCGGACGGCTCTTACGGACTATCCCCTTCCCGCCCCCGGGGTGGCGAAAGCGCCATCGAGTCTCCCGGAGGAAGACCGGAAAAAACTCGCGAGCCTTGGCTATGTGAGTGCGGGAGCCGCCCCCGTGGCCCGCAAGGACGCGCCCCGGCCGGTGGACATGGTGGCGCTCTTCGATGTGATCGCGCGGGCATCGGATCTCTTCGTGCGCGAGGAATACGCGAAGGCGATTCCCTTATTGGAGAAGATCCGTCTGAGCGATGCCTTCAACCTCGACGCAGTCCTGCGCCTCGCCACCGCTCACTCCGCTCTCGGGCACGAAGAACAGGCATTCAGGCTGTTCGAAAAGGCAAAAGAACTGGCGCCGCAGTCTTTGGACGTTCGAACCTATTTCGCGCTACATCTGGCCCGCGGGGCGCGGTGGGAAGAGGCGGTCCCGATGCTGGAGAAGATCGTGGCCGAGTCGCCCGATCGGGTTCCAGTCCTCGAGGCACTGGCGAGGATTCGCGAGCGACAAGGCCGGTCGCGCGATGCCCTCACCCTGTGGCAGCGGATTCACGGTCTCCGGAAGCCGGCAACCCTGGAACTTGTGAAGGTCGGCGAGCTGGCCATGGAGGCCGAGGACACCGAAACCGCCATCCGTTCCTTCGAGGCCGCGCGAACGGCTATGGGCTCATCCTTCCGCCACAATCTCGAACTGGGCGTTCTCTACTTCGCGGCCCGGCGCTTCGAGGAGGCGAGGGACGCGCTCGATCGCGTCGCGCCGCAAGACCCGGCCTATGCGATGGCTCTCTTCAAGCGCGCTCAGGTGAGCGTGCTGCTGCACGAACCGGACCGCGCATCACGGATCGAGGCCGCGCGCCGGAAAGCCGATGCGACGACCCGCGAGTTGATCGCCAGGGAGCGGCTCTTCCAGGGCGGGCCTTGACCTGGGAGGTCGCCGCCAGGGCCTGAAAAGAAAAAGGCCCGGCGCTCGCCCCCGGAAAGGGGGTGCGCCGGGCCCGATCAGGTTCCCAGACCCTTCGCGGCTAGAAGCGGATGCGAAGGTCGAGTTCCAGACGGCGAGGATCGTAGAAGCTCGCGGCCACGCCGTACAGGGACGAGTGCACGCTCGGCTGGTAGTTGTACGGCGTCTGCTTATTGAAGATGTTGAACACGTTCGCCACCACCTGCGCCTTGAAACGCTCCGTGATCTTGATGTCCTGGGAGTAGTTGAAATCAAGCTGGTAGTGCGAATCGGTGCGACGCGTACCGGCAGGCTCGGCGTAGCGGTTGGTGTCGCTCGTGCTCGTGCCCGTGAGCGGTCTGTAGATCTCGTAGTTTGTCGACTCCCACGGCGAACCCGACTGGAACACGAAGAAGAAGCCCGCAGTGGCCTTCCAGTGGAGGTAGCGCACGCCGGAGAACTTCAACATGTTCGGACGGTCGCCATGCAGGTCTCCGTTCTTGTTGTCCCAAAGCTGGCGGCCGGCGCCATCACCGATGTTGGACGAACCCATGAAGATGTTCGCGTCGTTCGACGTGGAGGTGGTGGAGTTGTCCTGGTCGAAGTTGCCGTAGTAGTGGCTGCGGGAGTACGAGAGATTGGCAATGCCCTTGGGTGAGTGCCACTCGAGTTCGGCGGTGCCTTCCCAGTACTTCGTGTAGGCGCCGTCGAGCTCGGCGATGACGTACGAAGAGCCGTTCAGCGACCCGCTCCCGATCTGGCGACGCATGTCGTCGAGGTTCGGGATGTAGGCGGCCTTGGGAACCGAGACACCGTTGACGGAGGCGGGCGGGTTGTAGTCCAAACGAGCGGTGTTGTTCGTGTCCTCCCAAAAGTGCGTGGTCTCGCGATAACGGGCATAGACGCGGGCGGAGAGGCGGCTGTTCATCTGCCGGGCGGTGCCAACCAGGAACTCATTGGTGGTGCGCGGCGTCAGGTCCTTGACGAACAGCTTGCCGGACGACGACAACACGGGATCGGTGGCGAAGAGGTTGCCGCTCTGGTCGAAGTAGGCGTTGATCGTATTCGCCAGGTTGCGGGCCCAGGAAGCGGCGCGGGGCAATGAGCTCGCGGCCGGCTTGTACTGAGCGTAGCTCGCGTAGACCGTGTCCTTGCCGTTGTAGGCCCAGGTGGCGCTGAGACGCGGCTGGATCATCTTCTTGAAAGGCAACTCATACATCTTGTACTTCGTGCCCACGGACAGGACGTAGCCGGAGAGCGTCGATGCATCTTCCTTGAGGCCCTGGCCGTAGAGCTTGTCGTTGCTCGCGAGCGCGCCGAGGTTGAACGTCCAGTCCTTGAAGTGGATGGTGTCGTTGAACTCGAAGCTCTGGGACTTGTATTCCGAGTGAATCGGCCGGACGGCGCCGGTAGTCTGCTGCTGGAAAGCGGCCTGGTAGTAGATCGGGGTGCCCTGGAAGCTCGTACGGCCGCCGGGAACGGTGATCAGGCCCCAGCCGTTCGAACTGCGCAGAAGGTCCTCGGAGTCGGTGTACATCTGATAGCCGACGTGGAGATCGTGCTTCCACGCGTCGCCGACGGTGAGGTTGTAGCCCACCTGCCCGCCGTCGCGAAAGAAGTCATCGTTGTCGAAGAGGGAGCCGTAACCCACGATGCCGCCGCCCGTCTTCACTCCATTGAGGGTGTAGCCATAGCGATCGATCAGGGGCTGAATGAAGGTGTTATACGCGGCGTTGCCGGCAACCGGCACCGGCACGGTGGTGCGCCCGATCTTGTCGAGGTTCGAGACATCGAGCCTGGTCCCCGTCGAGGTGCCGATGGTGACGTTCGCGGTGTTGTCGGGATGGCCCTGGTTCGGGTTCTCGAACTTCGTGTACTTGAAGGTCAGGTAGCTCTTCGGGTTGATGATCCAGGAACCGTCCCCGGTGATGATCTTCTGCTTGACCAGGGTTCCGGTGCCGGTGGTGTCGGCCGCGTTTTGAGCGAAGAGATCGCTCTCATCGAGCCGCTTCGACTGGCGGTAGCTCAAGTTCAGAAGGATCTTGGCGGTCGGGGTGAAGGTCAGCTTGCCGAAGCCTTCATTCCGGGTGCTGCTATAGGACGGCAGGGGGCCGTACAGGTTCGCCCGGTTGTCGCGACTGATGGTCGGCCGGTAGTAGGAACCGTAGAAGTAGAGCTTGTCCTTGACCAGCGGACCGCCGAGTCCCGCGGTGAGCCAGGCCTTGTCCTGCTCGTAGCGGGAGAGCGAGCCGTTCTTGAGGTCGGCCGCCATGCTGTGGTTCTGGAGGCGATAGTTGACCTCGCCCGTCCACTTGTCCGTGCCGGACTTGCTGACCGAGTCGATGGAGAAACCGCCCGCGCGCTCGAAGTCCACCGCGCGCGCGCCGCCTTTGATGACCGTCACCTGGGCGATGTCATAGGAAGAAGGCTCGGCCGCGAGGGTTCCGAAGAGAGGAAGGGTCACGTTCACGCCGTCGAACTGGTAGACGTTGTCCTGACCGCTGCCCCCGGCACTCGGACCGCGGGTCAGGTCCTGGGTGTAGGTGATTCCTGGAATCACCTTGATCAGATCGCGATACTCGGTGCCGAGGGGCAGGCCGCTCAGCTGGGCGCTCGAAAGGCCGGTGGCGACCGCCGCCGAGTCCTTGTCAATGAACGTGGTCTCGGCCGTCACCGTGACCGCCTCGGTCAAGCCGCCCACGCCGAGCTTCCCGTCGACCGTGGTTTCCTGAGAAAGCTGAACGAAGGCCTTGCGGCTCGCCGTCTGCATGCCGGAGAGGGTGAAGGTGAGGACATACTCGCCCGGGGGTAGCGCGGGGAGACGGTACTCGCCTCTTCCTCCCGTGGTGGTGACGCGGGGTCCGGGGAGGATGTTGGAGCGCGCCTCCACGGTCACACCCGGCAGAACGGAACCATCGGTGGCGGTCACGGTGCCGACGATCGACCCGGTCTGCTGCGCGAACAGCGGTGACGATAGGGCCACCAGGGCCAGGGACAAAAGCATGCGCAAAGCGCGGGAAAACGTCATTCGAACCTCCTCGAAAGTGTCCTGAAATCTTGATCCGTCCCTGGAATGTAGGGCCTTGAAAATGGGGTTGAGCAGGCTACCACGCGGGGCCTTTCGGCCAGGCGCAGTGCGGCTATCGAGAACCGCCGAGGGCCTTTAGCAGGCTCGTCGCCTTCTGGTTCTCCGGTTCAGTCTTCAGAACGGCCAGAGCTTCGATCCTGGATTCGTCCAGACGACCCAGGGTCGCGAGAGTGAGGGCCAGATTGAGCCGGACGCGGGCTTTCGAATCATCCATGGCGAGGGACTCCCGGAAGGCGGCGACGGCCGCCTCCGGATTGGCGGAGAGGGCCAAGGCTTCGCCATACCGTCCGAGAAGAGACGCGGTGCGCGGCGTGCCAGACTTCATCGCCGAGTCGAAGAAGCGAGAGGCCGAGAACGGGTCTCCCGCCACGAGAAAGTATTCGGCGACCGCCAGACGTTCTTCCTTGATCAGCGAACCTTCGACCTGGGAGAGGAGTGCGGTGGCTGGACCGACCTGGCCCTCGCGCAGGAAGACGCGACCGATGCGCAGACGCAGGGCAGCCACGTCCTTCGACCGGACCTGGGCGTCGATCATGAGGGTGCGCGCTTCGTCGCCCTTCCCCGCGACGATCAGCGACTCGATGTTCGCGATCTCGGCTTCACTGGTGGGGCGATGAAGGTGCCAGTAGTTGTAGCCATAGGCGAGAGCGCCGGCCAGGACCAGCAAGCCGAGCAGTCCGAGCGCCGGTTGAAGGAATGAACGGCGCCTTCGGACGGGCGCCCCGTGGGCGGAGTTGGAACCGTCTTCCGCAAGCTCCGTGATACGCTCCTCGGTCTTCAAGAGCCCATCCTAAGCGGTCCGAAGAGGCCGAGTCGACTCATCGCGGAGAGATGCCGGAGTGGCTGAACGGGCCAGGTTGCTAACCTGTTGTGCGGGGTTTCCTGCACCGGGGGTTCGAATCCCCCTCTCTCCGCCACGTCTTCGAAGGCGAAGCGTTCGAAAACGTGAGATTGCTTCAGGCCGCTGCCGACGGCCCCTGGCCTTCGCAATGACGCATTGGGGTCCTTCGCTGGCGCTCAGCCTCGAATCCCTCTGCGCAAGCCCTTCTCGCTGCACGACCACTCGGGGATTCGCGCTTTTCCTCCGTCACGAATTGCTGTTGGGTCTCGGGCGTTAGGATCGGGGCTTGTCACGCACGGTTCATGAAGAAGCTCGTCGAGCGGTCGATGGGGCTTCGCGCAGCCTTGAATCCGATCGTCTGCGCCTCATTCTCGATCTGCATCGGGGGCTGAGTGCTCCGGCGGACAGCGGCGCCCGGTTGTCCGCTGCCCTCTCGGAACTGCGCAAGGCGCTTGACGCGGACCGTGTGGCCCTCATCGCCCGCGACAGCGCCGGGCGGATGGAAGTTCGCTTCCAGGTCCCTGAGCCTGACGAGCCCGACGAGGCATCTTTCTCGCAGACCGCGATCGACCGGGTGGTGCAGGGCGGCGAGGCGCTTCTCGCGACCGACATCGACGATGGGTCCGAACTCGGCGGCGCTCAGAGCGTTCAACGCTTCAAGATCCGCTCCATCCTCGCCATTCCATTTGGGGGCGAGTCCCCCGAGGGCGTGCTGTACCTCGATTCGCGGAGCGAGCGGCGACGTTTCTCCTCCGACGATCTCGACTTCGCGGCGGCTTTCGCCTTCTACCTGGGCGCGGCATGGAAGCGGGCCGAAGAAGTGGCCCGTCTCTCCGGCGAGCTTTCAAGGAGCAACGAGCGGGTGGCGGTTCTGGAAACCGACCTGAAGCGCTACCAGATCGTGGGCCGCTCCGAAGCCCTGCTTCGCGCCTTTGACGAGCTGAAGCGTTTCGCCAAGGCCGGTCTTCGCGTGGTTCTCCTCGGCGAGACGGGCACGGGTAAAGAAGTGTTCGCCCGCGCCTATGCCGCGGAGTCATCGCGCGCGAGCAGGCCCTTCGTTCCCGTGAATATCCCCGCTCTCTCTCCCACCGTGGTGGAGTCCGAACTGTTCGGTCACGTGCGCGGCGCATTCACTGAAGCGGTCCGCGACAAGCCGGGCCGGCTCGAACTTGCCGAGGGTGGCGTCTTGTTCCTCGACGAAATCGGGGAAATCGAGCCCGCCCTCCAGGCAAAGCTTTTGCGGTTTCTCGATTCAGGCGAGTCGTTCCGGGTGGGCGACACGAAAGCGCGACGCATCGACGCGCTCGTGATCTCGGCCACGAATCGCGCCATCGAGAAGCCAGGCCCGGAAACGGCGTTTCGGGCCGACCTCTTCGCGCGGCTCGGACAAGTGGTACGCCTCCCACCCCTGCGGGACCGGCCGGAAGACGTCCCGCTCCTGGTCGAACACTTTCTTCGCGCGCGCGGGGAGAGGTCCCGCCGCTTTTCACAAGCCGCGCTCGAGGCCATGGCTGTGTATCCCTGGCCGCTCAATATCCGCGAACTGAGGCATGTGGTCGAGCGGTCGCTGGCGCTCGTCGATCGTGAGGTGATCGAGGTCGATGATTTGCCCGTGGAAGTCCGCCTCGGAGAGCGCCGGGTGGCGGGCGGCGAGTCGGCCACGGGCGCCCTTCGTTCGCTTCGGGAAGTTGTCCAGGAGGCGGAGCGCGAGCACTTTCGTCTGGTGCTGGCGCACACGAAAGGCCAGCGCCGCAAGGCCATCGCGATTCTGGGCATCGCGCCGGAGACGTTCTACAAGCGCCTCGCCGAATACGGCCTGGCCGCGGAGTAGATGCCTTGTGCTTGTTCGATTCTCGAACATGTGTTCGAGGAGTGAAACACGCGAGGGTCGGGCCGGCCGAGCCAAAGCCCTGAGCCCGATGGGGTTGGCGACCGGGACCGGGGTGGCAGCGACGTTGCAATCCTAAGGGACGTCGAGCGGCCGCATCCCGCAGCCGCAAAGTCCTCAGGAGATGAACCCATGTCGCACCGCCTCGCATCCCGCCTTGCCCTCACCCTCGTCGCCGCCTCTCTCAGCGCCTGCGGAGATTCCTCATCCTCCGCACCGAGTCCCGTCAACTACCCGTCCGTGGCCGGCAGCTACAACGCGACGTGGACCACTCAGTTCAACCGGACGGTCGACGGCTACAACGGTTCGTTCACCTGCTACGGCTCGCTCACCCTGACCCAGGAGCCCAATGCGCCGGAGGTCAAAGGCTTCGCCGTGGTCAGCAGCAATTGCCCGCCCCTCAGCTTCGATCTTTCGGGCTCGGTCACGCCAGGCGGCGAGATCTCATTCCGCACTGGCGGGCCGAAACCGGCGGGCGGACCGTGCCCGGCGCCTCCAGTCACGTCGTACACCGGCAGCTTCACCACCGTCGGGAGCGCGCTCACCATCTCCGCCCGCGGCCTGACCTCGGTGAACTGCCCCGGAGAACTCGAGGGCGAGTACAAGTTCACCGAGCTCATCAGCGCCCAGCGCTATCGCTAGGGCCTAGGGGATGTTCACGCGCATGCGGTCCGCGGTCTCGGCGGTGACGAGGCCGCGGGCCGTCGCGAGGGACACCCGCCCCAGGAACTCGTTCACCCGCGGGGCATCGCCGGCGCCATTCCCGCAGACGAGAGTGGTTGAAAACGTCACGCTTGTGGTCTTCAACGAGGCGCTCATCGGAACGAGCGTCGACGCCATGCTCGACGAGAACCCGACTTCGCTCGGGAGGCCCGGAGAGGAGGTAATGACCAGGGTTATCTGGACCGAATCGAGGGTGGCGGGAAAAGGACCCGGCAGGGTGAGGTCACCGGCCAGGCCAACCGTGATCGGAAAAGAGTCGGCACCGTCCGGACACGTGACCACGGGGGTCGTGAATCGGAGGTTGGTCAAGGCCGGCAGGGTCGTGTCGGTGGCGGTGGCGCCGCCTTTCGTGGCCAGATAGGCACCCGCCGCTCCCACCCCCAGGCCACCGAGGACCAGTCCCGTGCGGGAACTCTTCCTGGTCGAGCGGAACTCCGCGAGGGCCTCGTTGAAGACGAGGACCACCTTGGGAGAGTTTTCCTTTTCGGTGATGCGAATGCCGGGGTCGATCCTAAGCGCCGCGAGGAAACTCGTCCTGGCTTCCGACGAATGTCCGAGCGCGATCTCAGAGGTGGCGAGAAGAATGTAGGCCTGCACGGCTCGCGGCCGGGTGGCGGGATCACCCGCCAGTTGCGGGGCCAGGGTCGCCAGCAAACGACTCGCACCCTCATAGTCCCCGACCGAAATCAACTGCGCCGCCTCGGTCAGTCCACGGACGCCTTCGACCGGTGAAGTCCCCTGGGTCTTTGCAAGACCCTCGTTGACCAAGAGAAGCGCCACGAAGGCGCAACTGACGAAACGAAGGCGCGGGGGCCGAAGGATCTTCATCCGGGCCGCGATCCTACAGGCGCATGAGGGGAAGGCCTATCGCCTGATGGCCTCGAGCCTCAGATTCACGGACAGCCGAGACTGTTCTCCCGCCTTGAGCTCGATCGTGCGTCGAAACGGTCGAAAGTCCGGGTGCCGCAACTCCACGACGTGGGAGCCGGGTGGAAGGACCAGGGCGGGAAGCGGGGTGAGGCCTTTTCGGTCCCCATCCACGAAGACCTCGGCCCAGGGTGTCACGACCACAACGAGCCGCGCCTCCGCCGGAGCGAGCGGCGTTCCTGCGGGCGTGGGGTCGGAAACCAGGAGCGGAGGCGCCGGCGTCGTCGCACCACGCGGCTCGGGCGCCGGGCTTTCAACCGGGCCAGGCGTCGGTGTCGTTGCAACGTGCGGGATCGGTGTGGCTGAAGGAGGCGGGACCTTATGAATCGCTCGGAGAGATGGGTCGGCCGGGGAGGGGACGTCGGTTGGCTTGACGGCCGGGGCGGATTCGGAGCCGGCCCGATCGGCGTGGATGGCCGCGGGAGGCGGAGACACGACCGGCGTGGGCATCGGTGAGGCGATGGGCGTGGCGGTGGGCGAGGCGCTTGGAGCAGGGGGCGTCATGAAACCGAAGTACGCCGTGGTGACGAGGAGAATCGCGAGACCCGCGGCGGAAAGCGCCCAGGTCCTTCTTCCAAGCAACGAGACCCGCGTCCCTTGCCGGGGATCCTTGTCGATCCGTGGTCCTTCGCTCACCGCTTCCCGAAGATCCGGGCGCGCCTCTGGTCTCTTTTCGAGCGATTGCAGAATGGTCGAGCGCAACGCCTCGGAGAGTCCGGCCAGAGCCATGGCATCGGGCGGTTCCGAAAGGTGCTTCATCAGGGTTTGCGCAGGGGAATCGCCCCGATACGGTGGGCGACCCGTCGCCAGCTCGAACAAGGTCACGCCCAGTGCGTAGGTGTCGCTTCGTTCGGTCGCGGTTTCACCGCGAATCTGCTCGGGGGCCAGATACTCGGGGCTCCCCACCACCCCCGAGGTCCGGTCTCTCTCGCCTGCGCCCAGCAGCGCGCGCGCCAATCCGAAGTCCATCACTTTGACTCGGCCGGCACGCGTCCACATGAGATTCGCAGGCTTCAAATCCCTATGCACGATTCCGTTCGACCACAAAGCTCGGAGCGCCTCGGTCACCGCGCTGAGGACGACCCGCAACTCTGCTTCCGGGCGTGCGCCCAGGCGCTTAAGGCGCGCCGCGAGGGTTTCGCCATCCACCCACTCCATGGAGAGAAACGGTGTTCCCTCGTGATCCACGTAGTCGTGGACCCGGCAGACATTCGGGTGGGCGACGCGCCTCGCCAAACGAACTTCGTCCCGGAATCGGATCAGGAAGCCGGGATCGGTCGAGAACTCCGGCAGGAGAGTCTTGATCGCGACCTTTTCGTGCAGGACCTCGTCATAGGCTCGATAGACGCGGCCCATCCCTCCCTGTCCGATGTTTTCCTCGATGACATAACGATCCGCGACGCGCGCGCCGCTCGTGAATGGGTCGAGGACGGCACGACAATGAAAGCAGACGGCATCGCCCGGGGCCACCGGCCTCTGACACGCCGGACAAAGCGGCGCGCTCATGCCCCGATGATCCCCCGCGCGAAAAGGTGGCGGGCCGCGGAAGCCGCTTCGTTCCTCTGATGATTCCGGTAGTCGGAGGAGGGGGCGAGACGCATGATGCGAGAAGTCCGCCCGCCTATCCTAAGCCCTCGACGAAGTCGACAAACTCTCATGGTCGATCAGACCTTCGAGGATTCGGGAGCCAACCGCGCCGCGCTCGTCTATCGAGAAGCTCAGGGGTCGCCCGGCAGCGCGTGAATCTCGATCTCGGCAATGCCCCAACGTGGCTGGCCTTCGTCGACCACCACGATCCGCACTGCCGAAGCAATCGTCGGCGTTACCAGGAGCAACACCTGCACGTGACCTCGATCCCCGATCACCTGGTCCGGCACCATCGCGCGCCCGGGGGTAGTCTTGACCCGCGTCCAGTCCCGCCCGTTCCGGCTCACTTCGACTTCGAGGGAACGGCCCCATTGATTCGGCCGCCGGCCGAGCGCCAACTCAACGCGCTCGATCATGCGCGGGGTGGCGAAGTCCACCGAGACCCACATTCCGGGCCGCTGGGTCTCCTGGGTTTCCCAGCGCGTCTCGAGGTCGCCGTCCGCGAGGAGAGTCGCTCGCACGCCGTTCTCGGACGCATCGATACGCGCGCGCCGCAGGTCCACGGGTGTGGTCACGATCTCGGGCGCAACCCGGGTGAGGACCTCGATGGGAGGTCCTTCGAGGGGATGAGCCGGCCGCGCCACGAACCGGCGGACGAAGCCCGGAAGGGGCTGACCCTCGTCGGCTGCGACCTCGATGACCACGTCGGAGTGCGCGGCGATGCGCGGGCCCAAAGAGGTCCAGTCTTCCACCGACGCCACGTCGTACCTCCCCAGGCCAAACCCGAGACGCGGGAAGGCGTTGGCGATGCGACCGCCCGCCGGGATGTTCTCAACCGTCCAGTCGAGCACCCGGTCCATGGTGCTGGGTCGCCGGAAAGCGGCCACGGCCTGCGCGGTGCTGACCAGAGGCGCCCCGATGACAATCAGGCAAGACGCGATCCCGAGAAAGCGCGAACGCTTCCAGACCGTATCGACGCCTATCCCGGCGAGAACCGCGATCGCGCCCAGTCCAGACAAGACGTAGCGCGCCCGATGGATCTGCGCGGTCGAAAGCACCGCGATCAGTCCCAGCGGAAGGGCCGCCAGCGGGAGAAGCCTTCTCCAGTCCCGGCGCGCCGCCCCAAGGCCGCAAAGGGCGGCCACGAAGGCCGGGACGCCGAGCCCTCGGGGCAGGACCGTGCTCAGGTAGACCGAGGCGATCGTCCAGTAACTTTGAAAGCCGCGGGCCGGGACCATGTCGTGGTATTCCTTCTGGAGCAGGACTCCGGCCCTGAAATCATTGAAGTGCAGGAACGAATAGGGCGAGACCAGGGCATAGGCCAAGAGCGAGAAGGCGCCAGCAAGCAACATGCCGCGCGCGCGGTTTTCCGGGACGGTCAAGCGACGGACGACGTAGGCCAGCGCCAGCGTCACCCCCGTGTACTTGATCCCCGTCGCCAGCCCGACGGCAAACCCGCAGAGAACATCGCGGCTCCGTCCTCCATCGATCGGCACGAAGCTCAGGAGAGCCAGCATCGCGAAGAAGCCGAGGGCCACGTCCGGCCGCACCTCGTGGGCTACCGATACCGCAATCGGCGAGACCGCGAGAACCGCGGCGCCGATCAGCCCCGAACGGACGCCGCCGAGCCGGGCGCCAAGGATGTAGACGAGCGCCACCGTCGCTATGCCGAATGCGGCGACGACGTGACGCGCGACCAGATAGGCGTCGGCGCCAAAGGGTCGGTGAACCAGGGCGAGCGCGGGAGTGAGCAGGTAGAAGAAGAACCCGGGATACATGTGGAATCGGTGGTCCAGGTCGCCTCGATCCAACATCCCTTCGACGTTGACGACGAAGAACTGCTCATCGATGAAGGTGGCATGCCGCAAGCCGGCGGATAGACCGGCGAAGCGGAAGACCGCGGCGACGGTGAGGATCGCCGCCAGCACCGCGAATCGAGTGCGAGAGCCCATGCGGCGCGAGGATAGCGGCACCGAGAGCTTCCCTTGAGCGGGGCAGGCCGGTGCGACGGATCATTGGCACCGATGCGGTTCGCGCCTGCGCACGCCTGCTGAAGACCCAGGGGCCGACCGCCCGAACGCCTCGACACCACCTGGTGGATGACTCAGTCCTCCAGAACCATCCCCAGCAGGTGGCCCACGCCGCGGTGCGCTTCAAGAGGATGGCGCAGCGGGGTCTTGTTGCGGATCTGGTAGCGATTGCGACGCCCGTCGCGAGTGCGGACGAGCACCCCGGCCTCTTCGAGTTCGGCCACGATGCGCTGAACCGCTCTTTCGGTGATGCCGACTTCCGCGGCGACCGCGCGGAGGGTCATCTCGGGCTCTCGAGCCAGGCAGATCAGCACGTGGCTGTGATTGGTGAGGAACGTCCACTTCGCGGCGTTTTCCGGTTGGCCTCTTGCCATCGGTTTCCTTCGGGAATAATATACGACATCAATGTCGTGTTATTTGTATCGTGTAACTTGATTCTGGATACGGGAATCCTACAACAGAGAAGGAGAAGGCGAGACATGGGAAGCGCAGTAACGGTGGCGCGCGGCGATGGCATCGGACCCGAGATCATGGAGGCCACCCTGCGGATCCTGGGCGCGGGCGGAGCGAAACTCGAGATCGAAACCGTGGAGGTCGGGGAACGCGTGTATCGCGCCGGCAACACCGCGGGCGTGGGCGAGGAGGTATGGCACTCTTTGCGCCGAACCCGGGTCTTCCTGAAGGCCCCGATCACCACCCCCCAGGGCGGGGGGTTCAAGAGCCTCAACGTCACCGTGCGCAAGACCCTCGGCCTCTATGCGAATGTGCGCCCCTGCGTCGCCTACGCGCCTTTCGTGCGCACCCGCCATCCAAAGATGGACGTGGTGATCATCCGCGAGAACGAAGAGGACCTCTACGCCGGGATCGAGCATCGCCAGACCACGCAAGTGATGCAATGCCTCAAGCTCATCACCCAGCCGGGCTGCGAGAAGATCGTGCGTTATGCCTTCGAATACGCCCGCCGCCACGGCCGGCGGAAGGTGACCTGCTTCACCAAGGACAACATCATGAAGATGACGGACGGGCTGTTCCACCGCGTCTTCGACACCATCGCGCCCGAGTACAAGGACATCGCGAGCGACCACATGATCGTGGACATCGGCGCGGCCAGGCTCGCGGACACGCCCGAGGCCTTCGACGTGATCGTCATGCCGAACCTGTACGGGGACATCCTCTCGGACGTGGCCGCGCAAATCGCCGGTTCGATCGGTCTCGCCGGCACCGCCAACATCGGCGCGCGCTGCGCGATGTTCGAGGCGATTCACGGCAGCGCCCCCGATATCGCGGGATCTGACCTTGCGAACCCATCGGGACTCCTGCTCTCCGCGGTGATGATGCTCGTGCACATCGGCCAGCCGGAGGCGGCGACCTGGGTCCACAACGCCTGGCTCGCCACCATCGAGGAGGGTATTCACACCGGCGACATCTTCACCGACGAAGGAAGCCGTGAACGGGTGGGCACGCGGGCCTTCGCGGACGCGGTGATTTCAAGGCTCGGCCGGGAGCCCCGGCGGTTCGCTCCGGTTCGCTATGCGCTCACCGACGCCGACGCCCCCTCTCCGGACTCGAGGCGCTCGAGGGCGAGATGCGCCGCCGGACCCAGACCCCCGCTCCGAGGAAGGACATCGTGGGCGTCGACATCTTCCTCGAATGGCACGGGGCGAAGCCGGAGGAGCTGGGCGCTCGCCTGTCCCGGGTCGAGGGTGGTGGCCTCACCCTGTCCATGATCACGAACCGCGGGGTCAAGGTATGGCCCGAGGGTCATGCCGAGACGTTCTGCACCGATCACTGGCGGACCCGCTTTCTGGCCAGCACAACGGGCGGCGCAACCGCGAGCCACGCGCAGATCCTCGACCTCTACTCGAACCTCGTCCAGCAGGGCTTCGACGTGATCAAGACGGAGAACCTGTGCAACTTCGACGGGCAACCCGGCTATTCGTTGGGTCAGGGACAGTAGAGGCTGGAACCGTCCTGGCGTCAGGGGTGGATGCCGTCGAAGAATTCCACCTCACCTGTCTCCAGAGAGTATTCAGCACCCGCCACGCGGAGTCCTTCGTAGTCGATCAGTCGCTCCAGGATCTGAGATCCATGGCGTAGTTGGTTGGCGGAGGCCCGGATGTTGGCTCGAACCGCACGGTGTTCGAGCTCTCCGTCATCGAGGGAGGGGCTGCCTTCGAAGAGCGCTTCCACCGAAGGGCGCACGCGGTCGACGATCGATCTCAGGTTGGGGGAATGGTTTTCGGTGGGACGGCGCAGTTCCTCGAGGGTCGCGAGGATGGCGCCGCACCCGGTGTGGCCCAGCACGACCACGAGCTTGATGCCGAACCGCTCCGCCGCGAATTCAACACTCCCGACCTGCGACGGAGCCACAATGTTGCCGGCAACGCGGATGACGAACAGGTCGCCGAGGCCCTGGTCGAAGATGATCTCCGCGGGTACCCGGGCGTCGGAGCAACCGAGGACAATGGCGAAGGGGTCGTGCTTGTCGACGAGGGCCCGGCGGCGCCTCTCGTTCACGAGAAGGTCGGACCGCCCGGTCCCGTCGAGGAAGCGTCGATTGCCTTCCTCCAGGCGAAGGATGCCTTCCGAAAATGAAACCATGCGCGCCCCCTGAAGGGTGGAAGAGAGAGTCGGGCCATTGCGGACCCGACCCTCATGTGCTGCCCGCCTACTTGGTGTCCGCTTTGAGCGGCGTGACTGTCACCGTGTCCAGCTTCTGCTTCTGAAGCATGGCCACGAGCTTCGGCAGCTCGGTCTTGATGATCGCGTCCATCTTCCCAACCTGGACGTCGAGCTTATTGGACAGCATCTTGAAGACTTCCCTGCTCTGATCGGTGGGCCGGGCGTCCGCGCTCTCAATCACGCCCTGAAGGGCCGCGATCTTGTTGTTGAGCTTGATCGGGAAATTCAGGGGATCCTGCGAGCTCTGGTTCTTCACCTGATAGATCTCGCTTTCGACCGCGGACAACTTGTCGTTGAAGGACCGGGCCGCGACCAGGGTCGCGGACGGTTTGCTGCCGGGCTTCCCGGTGTCGAGCTTCTTGATTCGTTCATCGACCTGGCCCTTGATGCCGCGCATCAGGAGGATCGCGTCGTTCGCCTGGCTCGCCTTGTTGCGCACCTGCATGGCGAGCTCGAACTGGGCCTGAAGATCGGCGTCGGTGATGTCCTTCAAGACCGTCTCTTCGCGCTTGATGACGAAAGGCTGGGTCTGCGAAGCGCCGTCGACG
>JANMVV010000133.1:0-11409 GCA_031392925.1 Vicinamibacteria bacterium | reverse complement strand
GATCGAGCGAGTCGACGCGGCCGTAGGTGCGCAGGGACATGTCGCGCGCGCCCTGTTCCACTTTGCCGCTCGGAAGCTGCAGATTCTGGGCCTGAATCGCGGCCATGACCTGAGTCGCGATTCAGGCCGAGGCTCGCGAGCGCGCCCTCGTTCGCGATCACGCGGATCTGACGCGCGCGTCCCCCGATGAGGTTCGCCTGGCCCACGCCGGCCACCGTGCCGAGATTTCGCTTCAAGACCTTGTCGGCGAACTCGCTCAGATCGCGCAGGGACGCTTCACCCGAAAGGATGACCGCGATGACCGGGGTCGCATCGGCCGCGAGCTTCTCGACTATGGGAGGGTCCATGCCATGGGGCAGTTGGAAGGTGGCGCCGTCGATGCGCTCGCGCACTTCCTGACCGCCCACGTTGCCGTCCTTCTCGAGGCTGAAGGCGACCATGACCACGGAGAACCCATCCGCCGAAAACGACCGCAATTCGTCAACGCCGGAAACCGAACTCACCGCCTCTTCGAGCTTTTCGGTGACGTCGGTCTCCATTTCCTGGGGAGCCGCGCCCGGCATGCGGCTGGTGATGGTGACGAAGGGAATGTCCACGTTCGGGAAGCGGTCGAGGCCGAGGGTCGTGTACCCGAACGCGCCGACCACGACCATGGCGAGGATCAGGACGGTCGCGAAGACCGGACGGTCGATGCAGATTTCAGCGAGTTTTTGCATGGAGGCTCACTTGCCGGTCTGCACGCGGACGCGCGCGAAGAAACCCGGCCGAAGTTTCAGATCGCGATTCTCGAACCTGGCCTCGGCCAGGAACGTTCGGGTGGAAGGGTCAATGGCGCCGCCGGCCACGGAAATGAGACCCTGGAATTTCACGCCGGGATAGGCCTCCACCTCGGCCTCGACGCCCTGGCCTTTTCGAACCAGGGTGAGATCGGTTTCGCGCACGCGGAAGCGGAGCTTGAGGGGCGCCAGTTGAACGATCACGAACGCGGGCGTGGCATCGGCGAGGCGCTCGCCCACGTTGATGCGGCGTTGCTCGATGAAGCCGCGGAAGGGGGCTTTCAGCACCGCGTCGGCGCGGCGGGTCTGGGCGAGGCTCAAGCGCGCGGTCGCGGCATCGAGGCCGGCCTTCGCCTGCTCATACATGCTGGCCGACCGCAGGTTGGCGGCCTCGGAGACGGAACCCTTCGCCACCAGCTCGGCCTTCCGCTTCGCATCCCGGTCCGCCTCGTTGAGCGCGGCCTGCGCGCGCGCCACTTCGGCGGCGGCCTGCTTCACGTCGATATCGAGGTAGTCGGTCTCGAGCTCCAGGAGTACCGAGCCGCTCTCGACCAGAGCGCCTTCGTCGACCATCACGGCCTTCACGCGGCCGCTGATGCGCGAGGTCAGTTCCGATCGCTGGGACGACACGAACTCGCCTGAATACCGCGAGGAGAGGGCCGCGGAGTCCTGGCCCGCCTTCTCCACCGCGGCCGCGAGCTCACGCATGTCGCCGGGCAGGCCCTTGGATTTCGCGGGCGAAGGCGCGATTGCCGCAGGAGGCGTTTGCGCGTTGGAGGCGGCGGCCGCAACCAGAAGGGCGGCTATGGCCATGAAGCCTTTGGTCAGGCGTCTCGGGGTCTTTTGGGTCATGTCGGTTCTCATTTGAAATTCTCCAGAGCGGCGTCGGCGAGCGAACCAGCGGCGAGCCAGGCCATGGCCTCGCCCCGGAGCACGTCGAACTTCGCCTCGATCAGGGAGCGTCGCGCTTCGGAAAGCGCCGATTCCGCGGCCTGAAGGTCGAGTGCGGTCGCCTCGCGTTGTTCGTAAAGATCGCGGGCCTCGGCGTATTCCGCCTCGGCCGCCTTCACCTGGTCATCGGCCAGAGACTTTGCCCGGCGCGACGCCTCCAGCATGGCCAGGGCCTGTCGGATGTCCTCGGTCGCCTGACGCTTAGCTTCCGCGAGCGTCGTTTCGGCCTGGTGCTGGCGCGCCGAGGCAATTCGGACCTTCGCTCCCACTTCCCCGCCCTGGAAGATGGGAACGGTGAAGCGCAGGGCAGCGTAGCCATAGCCATCCGAGGGGAACGAGGATCTCTGCTTGAGGTAGCCGAGGTCCGCGGTCACCACCGGGAGGTATGCGCCCTTCTGCTTCAAAACCTCGAGATCGGCGATCCGCACGTTCGTCGCGGCCTGTTTGACTTCCGCGCGATCGAGAGCCAGCTGGTCCAGCCTCTCCACCGCGGGCACGGGGATTCCGATTTCGGTGGTCACATCAAGAGCGCCGAGTTCGGCGTCACCCCCATCGATGGCAAGAGTGGTGCGTAGACGGGATCGCGCCTGGATTCCGTCGGCCTCGGCGATGGCCACCCGTCGCAAGGCACCCTTGAACGCGGTCTCCGCGCGAAGGACATCGACCCTCGTGACTTCGCCGGCGTCAAAGAGCGCTTGCGCCTGGGCGATGCGCTTCTCTGCGAGCACCGCGGCCTGCCGCTCGACCTCGGCGAGAGCGTCCGCTTGAACCGCCAGGGCGTAGTCGGCGATCACCCGCAGGGCCAGGCGATCGCGATTGCCGCGCTTCCCGTCCCGGGCCAGGGTCACGCCTTCCTTTGACTGGTAGTAGAGCCGGAACTCACGACGGCCCGCGTACACGGGCTGCTGTATGGTCACGCGGGTGGACCAGTCGGTGCCGGGGAGGATGACTCTCGAGTCTGAGGCCGACCCGAACGAGACTTCCTGGGAGTTCTTGATCAGGCTGCCCGTGATGCTGAGGCGCGGCAACACGAGCGACTTGGTGGCTACGCGCTGAGCTTCCGCCGCCTCGATCTCATCCTCAGCACGAATGGCGGATGGCGAGAGCTGGAAGGCGCGTTCGAGAGCGGCCCTCAAGGTGAGACGAGGCCCGGCGGGCCGGGCCACGGGTGCGGTTGGGGCCTGACCCGCGAGGGCCGCGGCCAGAATCAGATGGATCATGACTTCTTTCTTCTCCCGGACAATCCGTGGAGCAGGAGGTCGGACAGGAACTCGGCGTCGGTCTCAAGTTTGGGACCGGCGGTCTCGGGAATCCGCCGGAACAAAAAGGCCACGAACGCCTCGGAGAAAAACAGGGCTAGTCGCGGAGCGTCCGCCCGGTTTTCGATCTGCTCCTCGAAATAACGGGTCAGTCGTTCGAGGTAGATCTGTTTCTCCGGAGGGGGTGTCTTGACTCGAGCGTCACACAGGCCGGCGTCGCGCCCCCCGGGGAAGCGAAGCTCGAAGTGAACGCGGTACAAGTCGCGCCGCTCATCGAAGAAACGGAGTTGGGCGAGGACGAGTTCGCGAATGGTCTGGTCGAACGGAAGCGAACGCGCGAAGATTTCCTCGACCTTGACCAGGAGTTGGGCGAGTCCCCGCTCACTGACATGCTGAAGGAGCTCATCGCGATCCTTGAAGTAGAGGTAAAGGGTTCCCTTGGAGATCCCCGATTCGTCGGCGATGTCCTGCATGGTGGCCGACCCGCCCTTCCGGGCAATAGCGCGAACCGCGCCCTCGGTAATGGACTCGACGCGGAATCGTTCGAGGACGGCTTCTCTGGTGTCTGACGGGTGGGTCACTTGTGTTACCGGGCGGTCATTCTACTGACCGAGCGGTCATTCACCAAGCTTTTTCGAAGATCAGTTCGGAGCGGTGGGTCCTACCCGGGCGCGATACTCCGCAGCCACGCGCCAGGAAGCAAAGGCGAAAGCTGACTGCGCGGCAAGGCTCGTCAGAAATGCAAACATATGAATCAAAATCGTTTGTGATGTGAACAAGTGAAGTCCAGCCACCAGGATCATCGCGACCGCATTAAACGCGAAGAGCCCAGCCGCCATGTGGAGCTGCCTCTTCCAGCCAAGGACCCCGGCAGCGATACAGATCGCGGTGCTGGCCGAGAGAGACAGGGCCAGCAGCACCCGGCTCCACGCATCGCCCCCATAAGAAGCGTTCAGACAGAACGCAGCGATCAGGAAGAGCCAGGAGATCAGGGTTGGCGCAAGCCACGGGTCGCGGCTCACCCGCGGTCCAAGGGCGTTCGCGCGCGCCCTGATAACAGCGGCCGCCATCAGGGCCGACCCGGGAGCGCCAAAGACGTGCAGGGTGGTCGCGAGCAGGGGAATCTCCTCGCCCGAGACGGCCAGCGACAGGTTCGATGCGGCGCCGGCGAGACTCCCGAGAATCACGAGGACCAATCCCGATAGCGCCATGCGCCGGCAGCGGGCATCGAGCCGGTCGACAAGCTGGGCCAGGAAGAAGAGCCCAAGGGAGAGAAAGGAGATCGGCGCCAGGTCGAGAACCGCCAGCGCGATGACCAGTGCTTTCAAACCGGCCGATTTTACGGGGTTCCGCCTGAAGTACCGGCAATGGCCAGGCGGATGCCGCCTAGACCTCGCCGACGTGAAGCCAGGCGATGCCAAATGTCAACGGCTGCGACTTCACATCCTTGAGACCGGCCGTACGCATGAGCGCGCCAAAGCCGACCGGGGTCTCGAAGTTCGCCACCGACTTCGGCAGGTACGAGTAGGCCGCGCGGCTGCTGACCAAGGCGCCGATCTGGGGAAGGATGTGGTTGAAGTAGAAGCGGAAGATCGTGCCGATCACGCCCGTGGTCTCATGGAACTCGAGGATGACCACGCGCCTGCCGGGTTTCACCACACGACGCATCTCCCGCACGCCCTGGGCACGGTCGAGGACGTTGCGGATGCCGAAGGCGATCGACGCGCCGTCGAAACCGTCATCGCCGAAGGGAAGGCGTTCGGCATCGCCCTGGCAGACGCGGGAGTCGCGATATCCCTGACCGGCGAACTTCGGCCGGACGAGTTGCAGCATGCCGAAAGAAAGATCGGCGCCGACGCTCTTCGCCGCACCCGCGGTCAGCTCCTCGAGCAGGAGGTCGCCGGTGCCGGTAGCGAGGTCGAGGATGCAGTCGCCCTTCCTGACTCCCAGGGCACGCACGGCTTTCCTCCTCCACGCCACGTCCACCCGCGCCGACAGCACTCGGTTCAAGACGTCGTAGCGCGGAGCGATGGCGTCGAACATCGCGCGGACGTTCTCCTTCTCCGGGCGGCCGGGGGTGGGAGCGGGACCGGTCACTTGAGAAAGCCCGCGGTCAGCACGGTAAGGAGGTACAGCACTCCGATCCAGCCGTTGACCGTGAAAAACGCCGCGTCGATCTTCGAGAGGTCGCGGGCCTTCACCAGAGAGTGCTCGTACGCGAACAGGGCGGCGATCAGCGCCATCCCGGCGAAGTACGACCAGTGAAGGGGCTCCACCAGAGCCACCGCGAAGAGAAAGCCAATGGCCAGAACATGCGCCAACCGCGCGAACACGAGCGCCCGTGGAATGCCGAAGCGAACCGGGATCGAGTGCAACGAATGCAGGTGATCGAACTCCACGTCCTGGCACGAGTAGAGGATGTCGAAGCCGCCCACCCAGGCCAGCACGGCGAGACCGATGGGAATGGGCGTGAGCTCGAACTGCCCGCGCACCGCAAGCCACGCCCCCACCGGCGCGATCGCGAGAGAGAGGCCCAACACCGCGTGGGAGAGCATGGTGAAGCGCTTGGTGAACGAGTAGCCGCACACCACCGCGAGCGCCACCGGCGAGAGTGCGAAGCACAGAGGATTGAGGCGCCAGGCCGCGAACACGAAGACTGCGGCGGAGACCGCCACGAAGGCGAGGACTTGCGGTTTCGACAGCGCTCCCGCCGGAAGTTCGCGGTTCGCGGTGCGCGGGTTCTTCGCGTCGATGTCGGCATCGAGCCAGCGATTGAAGCCCATGGCCGCGCTGCGTGCTCCCACCATCGCCACGATGACCCACAACAGCTTCTCCGCGTCGAAGCCGCCGCGGTGAACCGCGAGAAAGAAGGCGGCGAGCGCGAAAGGCATCGCGAAGATGGAATGTGAGAACTTGATCATGCGGCCGAAGGTGACAATCCGGCCGAAGAGCAACTTCGCTGAGACTGGATCCCGGCGCTTGCCCCCGCCGCCAGAGTCAGTCGGGGGTTCGCCTCGATGCCGGGGCGAGGGTGCCCTGGTCATCGCAGACCTCGGGCCGGAGCGGCCTCGTTGAGGACGAAGGCGAGGGGGTCGGGGGGCGGCGGCCCCTCGAATGAAATCCCGGCGAACCGGGCCAAAGCGCCCGCCCGGATCTCGCCAAGGTTGTCGAAGCCGAGGGCCAGGGCGCCGCCTCGGGTGAGGGCATGCAGGATCGCGGCCTTCGGAACGCGCGGGAACTTGCGGGCCAGGAGCCGCGCGTCTTCGATGACATCGAGCGAGGCGCAACTCGCGAGGGAGTCGGTCCCGAGGGCCAGGGAGACGCCGTTCCCCAGCAGGACGGCGAGGGGCGGGACGCCATTCCCCAGGAACTCGTTGCTGCGCGGGCAGAGCACCGCGACTGCTCCCCGCGCGGCCAGGAGCTTTGCGTCGGTCTGGTTGACGCGGACGCAGTGAACGGCGAGGAGACCGGGGGTCAGGACGCCGAGGGCGTCGAGGTATTGGGTCGGCGTGGTGTTGGGTGCTTTGAACGGCACCGGCCCGACCCGTCGATCCAGGAACTCACGCCAGTCGCCCGAGCCGTCACGGAGGAAGTCGTCCTCGGAGCGGGACTCCGCCACGTGGATGGACTTCAATCCCTCATCGTTCATGAGGAGGGCGAAGAGCTCTCGCGAGATGGAATGGGGGGCGTGGGCTGCAACCTCGATACGGACGGACGGGGTCGGGGCCGGGGAAAGCGAGGCGCGGGCCGTCTTCGTTTGTTCCAGGACGTAACTCGCCCTGGTTGGATCGAAGCCGAGTATCTCGTGCAGGACGAGCGCGTGCATTCCGGATTCGCTGAGGGGGCCGACGGTGGCGAGCGAATTGGAGACATCCGCCACCGCGACCGTCCCGCCGCCCTGCATGGCGGCGATGGCCTTTCGAATGGCGATCGGGATTTCGTCGGGCGAACGTTCGGCGCGGACGCGAAGTTGATCCTCGATCCAGGCCACGAAACCGCGACTCCCCGGCACCGCGCCTTCGAGGTGCGACAACTCGAGATGCGTATGCGCGTTGACGAAGCCGGGCATGAGGATGGTCGCCCCGAGGTCGATCTCCGTGCCGACGCCGATCCGGGGCCGCTCGCTCGCCGGCCCCACCGCGGTCACCACGCCATCGCGCGCGGTCACGAAACCATCGCGGATCGGCGGCGACGTCACCGGCAGCACAAACGCCGCTCGGTAGAGAGTGTCAGGCAGGCTTGGTAGGGGTGGCGTGGTCAGGCCTTTTCCGGGAGGACGGCTATGCAGTCGATCTCGACCCGCAGGTTGTCGCCGGGGAGGCCCGATACCTGAACCGTGGTGCGCGCCGGCTTGTGGCCCGCGAACATCCGCTCGTACACCGCATTCATCTTCGGGAACTCGGCCATGTCCACGAGAAAAACGCCGCAGCGGAGGACGTGTTGAAGGTCGGTGCCCGCGGCCTTCAGGATCGTCTCGACGTTCTTCAGGGTCTGCTCGGTCTGGGCCTCGACCCCTGGCGCGGTCAGGCCGGTCTTCGGATCCCGGCCGGACTGGCCGGAGACGAACACCAGGCGATCGAAAGCGGTACCCGGCGAGTACGGGCCCACGGGCTTCGGCAGGTTATCAGCCTGAATTTTGCGGATCAGCGAGGTGGACATTTTGGCTCCTTGAAAGGGAGCCAATGCTAAACGGGAAGCAGGTCTCCGTAGTAGACGACGAAACACATGCAGTCGTCGTCGCCGAGAACCTGCTCCTGGTGCACATCGCCCGGCGTCGAACGACAGATATCGCCGGGACCATAGGCGCCCCGATCGTCCTTGAGGTTGCCCTCGATAACCAGGATGACCTCATCGCCCGAGTGCCCGTGTCGCACGGTCGAAGCGCCCGGCTTCCCCCAGACCAGACAACGCTTGACCCCGCGAGCGGCGTCCTCCGAGACCACGTGGAGCTTGAGTCCGGGCCCCGCTTCGGTCCAGCCGAAGGCCGACCGATCGACCGGTCCGCGTGGCGCCTCGATCAGATCCATGAGCTGGACCCGGGTTCTCGCGCTCAGTCTCGAAGCCGGAATGGAGCGGGCCACGGCCTCGGACAGAAGAGAGGTAGTCTCCTGATCATCACTATCGCGGGTCGCGGGAGTCGTCACGGTGGAGGGAAGCGGGGATTCTAGTGGCCGCACTGGTTCTACGCGCCCCGGGGGCCTATCGGATGCGAGGCGCCCTTGATCCCTGGTCGGCTACGATTGAGAGAGAGAGATGAGCCCGCCCACTGACGCCGAGCTTGTCGCCGGGGTCGCCGCAGGAAATGCGGAGTGTCTGGGCGAGCTTTTCGACCGCCACGCCGGCCGGATGAAATCGCTCGCCCTCCGCATCGTCCGCAACCCGGGGGAAGCCGAGGACGTGGTCCAGGAAGTTTTCGTCCAGGCGTGGCAACAGGCAGGCCGCTTCGATGCAACCCGCGGGAACGCGCTCGCCTGGCTCTCCATCATTACGAGGTCGCGCGCGCTCGACCGCTGGCGGAGGCGAACGACCCGCCGGGAAACCGCGGTCACCGACGCGCGCGAACTCGAAGCGCCTCGGAGCGCGGTCGGTGATCCGTCGGCCTGGGCCGCGAGGAACGCCCTCTCGGACCTTCCCGCCGACCAGCGCGGCCCCCTCGAACTCGCCTACTGGGAAGGCCTCTCGCAGTCCGAAATCGCGGAGCGGCTGGGCCTCCCGCTCGGGACGATCAAAACACGCATGCGCATCGGCCTGAAACGCCTGCGGGAAGCGCTCTAGTACCTGACCCGGACCCGGTAGGTCAGCACGGTCTCGCCACCCGCGGGGACCGGGACGTCCCACTGGGACTCGAAGGCCGCGGTCTTGCGGTTCGGGATGGACGTCTCGACCATGGTCCACTCGCCGCCCAGGGGCTCGACCACGCGCACCGTGACCGCGGTGTCTTTCTGGTTGCGGATCTTGATCTCGTGAGCCGATTCGTAGAGCGTGCCCGGGCGGCCGGCCAGGTTCTTGAAGTCGGTCTGCCGGCGTTCGGCCACGATGTCGAAGGCGTTGCCCAGCTCGAGCTTGACCTCTTCATTTCGAGGGGTGTGGTCGATGTTGTCCTCGCCAATGAGCTGGGGCGAGCCGGAGCGGTCCTTCTTGAAGACCCGTACGATCCCCTTCGGCATGGGCTGACCGAGCCCCGGCGTCACTTCCGAGTTCTTGAAGCCGACGAAGACCGCGATTTTCTCCTTCGAGGCCGGGCCCGACCAGACCGACTGGAAGTACTGGGTGCCGCCATTCAGCACATAGTCCTTGGTGATGCGGATCCCCTCGGCCTGCAGGAGCTGGATCTGCTTGGTCTGCGCGTTCTTGATGGTCGAAGGACGGTCGAGGGTGTAGAGGTGATATTCGAACAGACCTTCTTCCTGGAAGGCGGCCGGCGCCCCCGCGGCCATCGGCATGTCGCGACGCCGCATCTGGTCGAGGAACTGAACCGGCGGCTGGGCTTTGTGCACGTCACCCGCCACCAGCTTCAGCTTCGCGTCGTGGTAAGACGCGCCCGAGTGGTTGTTGATGGTGACCCAGCCCTGCAGGCCGGCCTTCTCCTCGGTGGGATCGAGCGAGAGGACGTAGTCGGCGCTCCACTGCATCCCGCCGGTGATATACGACGCCTCGATCTTCCGCTTCCCCGCCGTGGGGGCGCCGATCTGCCACACCAGGGTCGGCCGCGCGATCAGGTTCTCGGGAACGTTCGGGAAGATCATCCGCGAGTAGGGCGGATTCACCACGATCTTCCCGCCGATCTCCCACACCGTGCCCGCGCTGTTCGAGAGCAGCTTCGCCTCGACCGATTCGTCCACCGTCGAGTTGTTCATCAACTTCTGTTGGACCAGGGTGATGGTCTGCCCGACGAACTTGTCGAGGAGCTTCGCGGGCGAGAGGAGGTCGTACTCGTAGTTCTGCTCGAGAACATTGAACGGCGCCCCTTCGATGGGCGCCACACGGACGGTCGGAGCCTGGATCTGTTCGGCCACATCCATGAACCGGACTTCGTTGACGCCCGCAGTGAGGTCGAGGTTCCGCTCCTCGCGGACGAGGCCGCGGCCATCGTTGTACACGGTCACCGCCACCGATACGCGGTGGTCGGCGGTGGAGGTGACCTGGCCCGCGAACGTGGCCTGCGAGAGAGCGAGGAGAAAGGCGGTGGTCTTGCGCTTCATGGCCGCCTCAGTACTTCACGCGGACGCGGTAGGTGAGAACGGTCTCGCCGCCCGCAGGTACGGGAACCTCCCACTGCGACTCGAATGCAGCGGTCTTCTTGTTGGGGATCGACGTCTCGACCATCGTCCATTCGCCGCCGATGGGTTCGACCACGCGCACCACCACGGGCGTGTCCTTCTGATTCCGGATCTTGATCTGGTGCGCCGACTCGTAGGTGTTGGCGGGCCGCGTGGTCAGGTGCCTGAAGTCCGTCTGCCGGCGCTCGGCCACGATGTCGAAGGCGTTGCCCAGTTCGAGCTTCAGTTCCTCGTTGCGAGGGGTGTGGTCGATGTTGTCCTCGCCGATGAGCTGGGGCGAGCCCGAGCGGTCCTTCTTGAAAACGCGAACGATGCCCTTGGGAAGAGGCTGCCCCAGGCCCGGTGTCGCCTCCGAGTTTTTGAAGCCTATGAAGACCTTGATCTTCTCCTTGGTCGCGGGGCCCGACCACACCGACTGGAAGTACTGCGTGCCACCGAACAGGACGTAGTCCTTGACGATCCTGATGCCCTCGGCCTGGAGGAGCTGGATCTGCTTGGTCTGTGCGTTCTTGATGGTCGATGGGCGATCGAGGGTGTAGAGGTGATATTCGAAGAGACCCTCCTCGGCGAAGGCCTGCTTTGACATCTTCACCTCGGCGGCCATCATCAGGCCCCGGGCCTGAGGACGAGCGACCTCGGCCTTGTGCACGTCACCCGCCACCAGCTTCAGCTTCGCGTCCTTGTACGACGCGCCTGAGTTGTTGTTGATGGTGACCCAGCCCTGAAGTCCGGCTTTCTCTTCGGTTGGGTCGAGAGAGAGGACATAGTCCGCGCTCCACTGCATGCCGCCGGTGATGTACGAGGCCTCGATCTTCCGCTTTCCCGCGACGGGCGCGCCGATCTGCCAGACCAGGGTAGGTCTCGCGATCAGGCCTTCGGGAATGCTGGGGAAGATCATCCGCGAATAGGACGGATTGACCACGATCTTTCCGCCGATCTCCCACACCGTGCCCGCGTTGTTCGAGAGCAGCTTCGCCTCCACAGACTCCTCGACGGTTGAACTGTTCATCATCTTCTGCTGGACGAGAGTGATGGTCTGGCCCACGTACTTGTCGAGCATCTTCGCGGGCGAGAGAAGGTCATATTCGTAGTTCTGCTCCAAGACGTTGAACGGAGGGCCCTCGACCGGGGCCACGCGGACGG
>JANMVV010000091.1:0-1558 GCA_031392925.1 Vicinamibacteria bacterium | reverse complement strand
CTGCGCCGAACTGCGCAGGCCGCCGATGAGCGCGTATTTGTTGTTCGACGCGTAGCCGGCGAAGACGATTGAATACACGCCCAGGGCGGTGATGGCGAAGATGAAGAGGATGCCCACGTCGAGGTCGGCCATCTGGATGTTGATGGGACGTCCGAAGATCGTGAGTTGCCCGGCCGCATTGAAGGCAGCCCTCATGAAGCTGGCGGGCAAGACCCAGCCGATTGCGGTGATGATGACCCCGGGAACAACCAACGGACCGCCATACGGCACGACCGCGAGCGCGGTGTAGGCGGTAATGATCGCCACCACTGGAGCCGCCACGAATAGGAACCTGTTTGCCCCTTCGGGCATCAGCTCTTCCTTGAAGAACAGCTTGATGCCGTCGGCCGCGGGCTGAAGGATGCCGAACCAGCCGGTCCGGTTCGGGCCGCGGCGGAACTGCATGAAACCGAGCACGCGACGTTCGACGTACGTCATCAGCGAGAAGAGGCCGAGGAGCGCGT
The DNA here is from genome assembly GCA_031392925.1 of Vicinamibacteria bacterium. Classification (GTDB taxonomy): domain Bacteria; phylum Acidobacteriota; class Vicinamibacteria; order Fen-336; family JAGNNV01; genus JAGNNV01. The sequence goes on along the minus strand of JANMVV010000091.1, from coordinate 1,055 downwards.
TGAAGATCACTGCGATCTTGAGGATCGAGATCAGGGCATCGATCCCGAGTTCCTTGTTGGCGGGCGAGAGGAGCGTTTCCATCGCCGGGCTAAGCCCCGCCCTTCGCGGCCGCGAACGTCTCGGCCTTCGCCGTCCACGACTCGTGGTGCGCGATGTAGTACTCGTACTCGTCGCGGAACTTCGCCATCGAGGAAAGCACCGGGGTGATCGCGGCATCGCCGAAGGCGCACAGAGTCCGACCGGCGATCGAATCGCACACGCTCTTCAGGGTGTCGAGATCCTTCGGTTCGCCCTTGCCGCTCTCGATGCGCGTGAGGAGGCGATAGAGCCACCCCGTGCCCTCGCGGCAGGGCGAGCACTTGCCGCAGGACTCGTGCTTGTAGAAGGCGCTCAGGTTGCGCGCGAGGCCGACCATGGAACGCGAGTCGTCGGCGACGATGCAGCCCGCCGAACCCAGCATGGAGCCCGCCTTCATCACGCTCTCGAAGTCCAGGGCCACGTCCAACTCGCTCTCGGTCAGGATGGGCACGGACGAGCCGCCCGGGATGACCGCGCGGATCTTGCGTCCGTCGCGCGGACCGCCCGCGTAGTCGTAGACGAGCTGGCGCAGGGTGATCCGGCCAAGGTTCGCTTCGTAGCTGCCCGGCCGCTTCACGTCGCCGCTGATCGAATAGAGCTTCGGGCCACCGTTCTTCTCGGGCCCGAGAGACGCGAACCACGCAGCACCGCGCTCGAGGATGAACGGCACGTTGCACAGGGTCTCGACGTTGTTGACGATGGTCGGGCAGCCGTACAGACCGGCCACTGCGGGGAACGGCGGCTTCAGACGCGGTTGGCCGCGCTTGCCCTCGAGGCTCTCCAGGAGCGCCGTCTCTTCACCGCACTCGTAGGAGCCGGCGCCGCGATGGACGACGACCTCGATATCGACGCCCGTGCCGAGAATGTTCTTGCCGGCGTATCCCGCGGCATAGGCCTCTTCAACGGCCTTGTTCAGGGTACGCGCACCCTCGTGGAACTCACCCCGGATATAGATGTAGCAGATCTTGGAGCGGAT
>JANMVV010000085.1:0-2719 GCA_031392925.1 Vicinamibacteria bacterium | reverse complement strand
CAAGAATCAGGGCGTCGCGTTGAAGCGGCTTGGCCAGATAGTCGTCCATCCCCGCGTTCAGACATATCTCCCGGTCGCCCGCTATCGCACTCGCGGTCAAGGCCACGATCCAGGGACGGGGATTTCGGGCCTCGGCCCGGATCGCCCTGGCCGTCTCCAATCCATCCATCTCCGGCATGTGCAGATCGAGGAAGACGATGTCGTATGGCTGCGCCGCCAACGCGGTCAGAACCTGGCGGCCGTCCAAGACCACGTCCACTCTCGGGAAGCCGAGGCTCTGCAGGGTCAGACGGGCCACCTTCTGATTGACGAGATTGTCCTCGGCGACCAGTACCGAGAACGAGGAACGGGCCGCCGGTTCCGGGGCGCGCCTGGACTCCAGAGCCGTCCGCCTCGGCCCTCCGAAGATGGCGCGATCAACCGCCTGGTACAGAGCCGCGGCCTTGATCGGGGTCATGGCCGTGGCCATCGAGATGCCCTGGGTCGCCACCACGTTCCGCGAGGCAATGGGCCGGAGCGAGATCACGGGTACGCTCTTCTCAATGCAGCGTTCCTTGAGCGCGCGCAGAGCGGTCTCCGAGACCGCGGCCGCCCGCTCGTCGAGATTGCGGCTGTGATCGATGATCGCGAGATCGAACCCTTCGCCCCGCCTCAATCGGTCGTTGGCATCGCTGATGGTGGTTCGCACGAAGGATCCCCCCCAGCGCGAGATCAGCCGGGCGATGACATCGGTGGTCATGGAACCGGTGGCGCAGACCATGACCCGCTTGCCCGCGAGCCAGGTGGAGGCGGGAGTCAGGTACTCCTGCTTCCCGCGGGCGATCACCTCGACGGGAAGGCGGAGGGAGAAACGCGATCCCTTCCCGGGCGCGCCTTCGACGCTGAGCTTTCCGCCCATCATCTCCGCGAGCTGGCTCGAAATGGCGAGCCCGAGGCCGGTGCCGCCGAAACGCCTCGTGGTGGAAGCATCGATCTGGGAGAAAGGCTTGAAGAGCCGGTTGAGCTTCGCTTCAGGGATGCCGATTCCGGTGTCGGTGACGGTAAGGACGAGGTCGGCCAGGGCGAACGCTCCCGCCCCCGCGACCCTCTCATGCTGGACCAGGACCTCCACCAGCACGCCGCCCGTCTCCGTGAACTTGACCGCGTTCGCCACGAGATTGACGAGGATCTGACGGATCCTCGTGCCGTCGCCCCAGAAGTCGATGGCCGCGGTCGCATCCACGAAACCGGCGAGGTCAAGGCCCTTCTCCGAAGCCCGGGAGGCGAGGAGATCCAGACACTGCTCGACGAGGCCCTCGGCCGAGCACGAGTGCCGGTCCAGTTCGAACTTACCCGCCTCGATCTTCGAGAAGTCGAGAATGTCGGAGATGAGGGAAATGAGCGCTTCCCCGCTCTTCTGAATGATCTCCGCGTAGTCCCGCTGCTCGACTGAAAGTTCGGTGTCGAGGAGAAGCGAGGTCATGCCGATGACCGCGTTCATCGGAGTCCGGATTTCGTGGCTCATGTTGGCCAGGAAGTCGGACTTGGCCGCGGTCGCGGCTTCCGCCGACTCCCGGGCTCTCGTGCTCTCGCTCTCCGCGTTCTTGCGGGCGGTCACATCCTGACCGACCGCAATCAACGTTCCTCCCGGACCCATCGCGAACTGGAAGGAGAGCTCGCGCGGCGAGCCGTCCTTCGCGACCAGCCTCGCCTCAAAAGGCCCTTGAGCCGCATCGTCGCGACGCAGAGTCCCCACGAACTCCGCGCGCATGCGTTCGGCGTCTTGCGGGTGCGCCCAGGCGAGCGCCCAGAAACCCTCGCCCATGGCCTCCCGGGCGTCGTAGCCGAGAAGCGTCTTGACGCCGGGGCCCGCGTACGCGACTCGGCCGTCGGGATCGGCGACCAGGACGACGGCGGGCACGCGGTCGAGGATCTCGTTGGAGAGCCGGAGCTGGCTTTCGAGGTTCCTGAGCTCCGTGACATCGCGCATGGAAATGCCAAGAGCCTTCTCGCCCTCGTAGACCATCTCCTTGGTCCGGATCACGACATCGAGCGACCTTCGTCCGGACTTGATCTTCTTCTCGATCACGCGCTGGACGTCGATCGGCTCCTCGAAGCGCGCCCGCCGAAGGTCCTCGGGGAGGGCCAGGAGCTTGCGCGCCGCGGGATTGGCGAAGAGAACCTGTCGGTCGTCGCGAACCACCAGGAAAGCGCCGCTCCGGTGCTCCACGGGAATGGCGGAGGTGTCGGCCGGAGGCGTGGCGGGCACCGTGTCCGGGAAGGTTGGGGTTTCCGCGGGTGGAGGTGTTCCGCCCATAGCGTCGGTCGCCTGCAGCAAATGGTCGATCAGAAGCTCCGGCCTCGCCCTCATCTTGTAGACGACGCCACCCCGGCGCACCCGGAACACGGGCGCGTCATCGTGATCCATCAGTTCCTCGGGATCGGCTTCGGCCGCACTTCGGATCCGGCGAGCCAGATTCTCGGCCAGGTGCGGCTCGAAGGCGATGCCACGAGCCGAGACATCGATCGCGCGAAGCGCATCTTCGGCGCTCGGCGCATCGGCGAGGATCACCAGGCGGAGGGGTGTCTCGGACTTCTTTCGCAGGGCGCGGGCGAAGGCGAAGGCGTCGGTCGCGCCCAGGCGGCGGCGAAAGAGAAGGACGCGCGCGCTGGACGATTTCGCGGCGGCTTCCTCGGTCGAGTCGCAGACGACGGTCGAGAGGCCGAAGGCGGAGAGTTC
>JANMVV010000082.1:0-7368 GCA_031392925.1 Vicinamibacteria bacterium | reverse complement strand
CGGGACATTTTCCAGAAGCAACTGGACACCGTGCGCAGCGTGGAAGCGCGGGTCGAGGACGCGAAGGCGCGGCGAGCGAAGCGCTTCGACCTTCTGAAAGCGCTCTGGCGCCAAGCCGTCGATCTTCAGGCGGCGGAAAGCAACTCGGCAGGAGCGGCGCAGGCGATCAACCGCATGAGGACGCTGCTCGCCACCATCGAGGAACAGGCCGACAGTCCGAAGACAATTCGCCCCGACCATGAAGGCGTCACCGAAGCCATCAGCGACGCGCCGACCCTCGAGAGGTAAGGGACGTGGAATGTGCCTCCTGCCACGTCTCACTTCCCGAGGATGCCCTTTTCTGCCTCCGCTGCGGGACCAAGGCGCCGGAGCACACCAGGCTCGAGCCCGAAGATCCGATTCGCGCGGCGTTGCGCAAGGCTCTCGGTCAGCAGTACGAGATCCAGCGGCTCCTCGGCAAGGGCGGCATGGGCGCCGTCTACCTCGCCACCGAGGCGGCCCTCGAACGCGAAGTCGCAATCAAGGTTCTGCCTCCGGACCGCGGCGCCACCAAGGACAGCCGCGATCGCTTCCGCCGTGAAGCCCGCACCGCCGCCAGGCTTTCGCATCCCAACATCGTTCCCCTGTATACCTTCGGCGACGTGGACGGCACGCTCTACTTCGTCATGGGCTACGTCAAGGGGGAGTCGCTGGCCTCGCGCCTGAAGCGGGAAGGCCGACTGCCGGTTGAAGAGGCACGGCGGATCCTGATCCAGATGGCGGAGGCTCTGGACTATGCGCACAAGCTCGGCGTCATCCACCGCGACATCAAGCCCGACAACGTCCTGATCGAGGGCGGAGCGGGTCGCGCCCTCCTCACTGACTTCGGCGTCGCTAAGGCTCTCGGTGCCGGACAGACTCTGACCGAACTCGGCGGCGTCCTTGGCACCCCTCAATACATGTCTCCCGAACAGGCCCAGGGCAAGGCCGATATCGATCAGCGGAGTGACATCTACTCGCTCGGCGTCATGGGCTACGCGATGCTGGCGGGCCGGCTACCGTTCGAAGGCCCCACCCCGGGCGACATCATGGTCCAGCACATCACGAAGGAGCCGCCATCGCTCGTGTCGCTCGCTCCAGAGATCCCGGTCGAGATCTCGGCCGCTCTCATTCGCTGTCTGGCCAAGGCGCCCGATCAGCGCTGGCCCAACGCAGAGGCGTTCAGGGCGGCGCTAGCCAGCTCGGCGGATGACGAGGTTCCTATCCAACTGGAGGGTGTCTCCAACATCTTTCTAGAGATACTCCTTTGCGCGGCCGGGCTCTGGTACATCGCGGCCTGGTGGATGGGCGGCGGGGGCGTTGAGGACATCCTCACCCTGGTGCCCCTCTTCCTCGGTGCAACCGGAATCGGCATGGCCTCCCTCCTTGTCTCCAGAATTCGACGGCTCAGACGCTCCGGGTTTGCGGAAGCCCGCATTCAGTTCGCGGCGTTTGGGCAGCCACGCTGGTGGTTGGGTTGGTATCCGCGCCGCCTGCGTGCTCCGGGCGACGTATGGGACCAACTGCCGACCGCTCTCCGGCGCGCTCGGGCCCTACTAGCTGCAACGGTCGTCGTTCTCTTTCTGGTCTTGATCCCAAACATGCTCACGGTCCTCGGGCACGATAGGTACTACTCCACGCACCGCTCTCCGCGACTGGTGATGGGGCAGATGGTCCAGATGGGCACTGAGCCCTACCCGCGTTGGGTCCGCGATGCGGTCAGCAATTCAGTCATCTCGCTCTTCCTGTCACTCGCGGCCGCGGCCTTGCTTCAGGTCTGGAGATGGGAACGGCTGGCGCGCCGCCGCGTGGCCGACTCGGAGCTGAGGGGATACATGCTCGTCACCTGGACAGGGAAACGCTCCTTCTGGCGACAGCCTGAGATCGCCTCCTTCCTTTTGCCACCGGGAGCCAGCTCGCGCATCGGGTTCCTGGCCGAGCCGACGACCGCCTCGGGCCTCGCCGATGCCGTGAGCGCGATCGTCAGTTCTCTACCAGCGCCCGCTCGGGCTCAAGGTGCGAATGCCCGGGCAGCCGCACAACGCCTCGTAGAGGCAATTGCCTCGCTTGACCGGCAGATCGCCGGCCTCGCGCGGGCGTTCGATCCGACGGAGGCCAAACGCCTCGCCGCCAAACTCGCCGCTCTCGGCCCCGACAGGGGCCCGGCCGATGAGAACCTCGAGATCCGCGAGATCTTGCGGAAGCAGCTGGAGCCAATCACCGGCCTCGAAGTCCGGATCGAGGACGCCAAGGCGCGTCGAGCCAGGCTCCTCGAGCTTCTGAAGGAGCTGCGGCTTCAACTGGGCGAGCTTCAGGCCGGGTCGGGCGACTCCGCGAAATCCGCGAGCGCGACCGGGCGGGTCCAAAAGCTTCTCGCCCAGATCAATGAACTGGAAATGGGCGCAAAGACAATCGGTACCGACCGGACCCGCGCCACGGAGGCCATCAGCGACGCGCCGACCATCGAGCGGACGTAGACGGGTTCGCCTACGACCGCGACTTCGGTTTTCGCGTCTTCAGATCATGCGCGAGGATCATTTTGAACGTGAGCTTGTCGGAAGCGTCGGTGAGGCCGAAGCCGACGCCGAACTCGAAATCCCAGGTCTTGCCGTCGTGGTCGACGACCGCATAGATATTGTGCGACTGCTCCTCTTTCGAGTAGAAGTCCTTGAAGTGCCCGTAGTTTGCGTAGTGCTCGACCGCGACCTGCCACTTCGGCGCGACGTTGAAGGCCACGCGCACTGCGGGCACGAATTCGAGATTCCCGAATCCGTCGTAGGCGGTATCGATGATCGGATTGAAGATGAGGTCGAAACGCTTGAAATGCCAACCGATGATGGGGCGGACTTCGGAAGTGATCCTGGTGGTGTCCCAGCGCTTCGCGTTGTAGCTGAACTCGAAGTTGGCGCCGTAGACGAACTTCCGATCGTCGCCGTTCGGAGCCGCGAACAGAGCGCGGAGCTTCACCCCATCGATGCCGAACCCCAGGTCCTTGTCAAGACTGTAGAGAGGAAGGTAGAGCCCCGCCTCGAACCAATCGGTGACGCCAAGCGCGAATTCGGCGACGCCGTTCCACGACCTGTCCGCCACCACCGCCCCCTCGAAGACCGGCTCGGTCAGGCCCCTCGCGATGTAGTTGTTGTGCAGGGTCAGGTTGAAGGTGCCCTTCGCCGCGAGACCGCCGTCGTACACCTGGATCTCATCGGCCTGGGCGGCGGCCAGGGAGGGAAGGCACACGGCCAGGCAAAGCCCGGCCATCCATCTGGTCATCATCGATTCGGGCTCGCCTTGGTGAGAGTAAAGCAGAAGGAAGCCGGCGCGCCTGCCTTACGGCAGAGACTTGAGGTACGCGGTGATCGCATCGGCGTCCTCGGCTCTCATCATGTACGCGGGCATGGGCGGCCCGGCCTTGTGACCCCGGGGGTTCTTCGCGGTCTGCAGGAAGGTCGAGAAGCCCTCAAACTTCCAGTTCTCCCAAAGCTTGCTCGTGGAGGTGAGGTCGGGCGCCTTCTGATGCCAGTCCTCTATGGGCTTGGCGGGAATGCCAACCAGGGTAGCGCCCTTCATCCATTTCGTCCTGTCGAAAGTGCCGTCCTCGAGCAGGGCCGTGTGACATTCCTGGCATCGACCGAGCTCTTCGGCGAGGTACTTGCCACGCTCGATCCGGGTCTCCTTCTTCGGTTCCGTTTTGGCGTCCTGGGCCGGAGCGACGGTGGTGATGGTCGCGACGGCTGCGCCGGCGAGGGAGAGGAGAAGGCGTTTGGAGAGAGGGTTTGTCGTCATATGGGGCGGGAGCATGGCACGGGAGCGGCCCGGAACCAAGGGGCTCGGCTCTCTCTGGGCGGTTACTTTACGATGGTGAGCGTGGCCTCGACGCGCGACTCCCCGGCCGGGGCTTTCGTCTTCGCGGTCAGCACGTAGCCGCGGTCTTCCTCCGGACCGGAGGTGATCGAGCCGGGCGGACCCGGGACTTTGAGCTTCCCGACCTCGCGCGCGACCTCGGCGTTCTTCGGTTTGGCGATCACGCTCTCGATCGCGACACCGGCGCCGTTGCGGTAGACGCCCGGGTTCGCCACTTCGAAGGGCGTATCCGACTGGAGGCGCCATTCGATCGACGTCGGCTCCCGCACCGTGAATCGGTCGGACACCGTGAACCGGGAGGCTCCGTCGAAGGTGAACGTGCGCGTGAAGGCCGAGAGCGCCGCCACCTTCGGATACGCCGCGCCGAGATCGGCCTCGATGGTGACGCCTGAACCGAGGGCCTTGATGTCGCGGATCCGGATGCCATCGAATCCCGGGTACGGCGCTCCGCGCCACACATCGTGATCGCCTTCCACACCCTGACCGACACCGTCGAAGGTCACCGTGTTGTGATTGCGTGCGGTGGGCAAGCCTGCGTAACCCGTGTCACCGGTGAGATACCGGCCGTTCGCGTAGATGATGAAGCTTCCTTGGTCGGGATGGGCGTGTCCGCTGTCCAGCGACCACTCGGGCATCGTCGGCAGCAGGGTCGCCACCCGATGGCCTTCCGGCGGGCCCGCTTTGAACGCGAAGGCCAGCGCGTCCTTCGCCCACGAAGTGCGGTAGTAGTACACGCCCATGTCCTTGAAATGATGCTGGAGCGGGAACGCACTCATGGACGCGGGCCTGATCGAAGGATCACGCCACAACAGCGTCCAGTATTCCTCGAGGTTCGAATGCCCAAAGCTCGCGTAGCGCAGGGCGATGGCCTGGGCCTCTGGGTCCTTGAACCGGGCGGCCACCCGATACATCACGTTGAAGTTGCTTTGCAGCCGGCCATCAGGGAACGCGCGCTCGTAGTCGGCGCCCTTCTTCGCCCTGGTCAACGGCCCTTCCCAGATGTCGCCAAAGTCGAAGACGTTCTGGCCGTCGGGGAGAAGCGCGTGCGCGAGCAGCGTCTTCCAGTTGCGGAATACGTCGCGATCCCAGAGGCTCTCGCCGGTTGCGTGCTCCCAGGCGTCGAGGAAGTGCACGAGCCACGGCGTGGAGAAGATCCAGTACTCCATGCCCTCGTAGTAGTAACCGTCCGGGCTCAGGAGCTGACCGGCGCGATGGTGAAAGCCGCGAGCGAGCGCCGCCCATTTCTCCGCGTCCCTCGACTCACCCATCAAGGCGAGTGCGGTGATCCCGAGCCCCGCGGTCGGAATGAAATAGTGATTCTGGGTGAAATGCATCCTCTTTTGCGGCGAAGGCAGGAAGGCGTCGTACACCAGATTGGCGTGACGCTCGAGCGAGGTCCTGACCCGCGCGCGTTCGGCCGGGGTGAAGTCGTCGTAGAGCAGGTCGTAGGCCCAGCCCAGGGCGTAGAGAAGATGGCCCGCGGCGAGGTCGGTATTGGGCTTGTTGTAGGTGTAGCCCCACGGCTCGTAGTCGATGGCGGCGAGCGTCCAGGCCTTCGCCGCGGCCAGGTATTCGGGTTTGCGCTCCACCGCGTACGCGAGACTGATCTCGGCCACCGCGAAGGCGACGATGTTCTGCGAGCGGCGCTCCTGGGGACCCGGGGCGGGGGGAGGAGCGCCTTTGAGCGCGGCCAGATTCGCGAGGACCTTCGACCACTCCGCGCGGTGGGTGGTCCGGGCGCGTTCGCGGAGGGCTTGAAGGCCCGCCTTGGTCACGAACACGCGCGGGTGCACGCCGACGAGCTCCGGCTTGAGCTCGATCTTGTGCGCGAGGAGCTCGGCGAAGGTCGGAATCGCGTCCTGCGCTCCCGCGCGTCCCGCCATGGCGAGGGTCAGGATCAGCGCCGCAGCGCTCCACTTCGTCTTCATGCTGTCTGTCCCTTCGGTTCGACGACCACGTTGCCGATGCGACCCGCGAGTCCAAGGGTGACCACGAGTCCGACCGGCCCAAGCACTCCCGCGATCAGGAACACCGGCGTGTACCCGTAGCTGTCCACGATCCTTCCCGTCGCCCACGTGAAACCAACGCTCGCGATCGCGGCGGCGAGGCCTCCGAGTCCAAACACCGAACCCACGGCGCTGCTCGGAAAGAAGTCGCTGGGCAGGGTCTGGAGGTTGTTTATCCAGACCTGGAACCCGAAGAGCACCACCGCCATCCACGCGAGAGCGACGTACGGGTCGTTCGCACGCATGGCGAGAATCCCGGCGGGCGTGAGCATGGCGCCGAAGATCATCACCGCCTTGCGCGCTCGATCCACCGTCCACCCGCGCGAGATGAGAGCGCCCGAGGCATAGCCGCCCGAGAGCGCGCCGATGCCGCCCGCGAGGAAGGGCAGCCACGCGGAGAATCCGACCTGCTGCAGGCTGAACCCGCGCGCCTCCTGCAGGTAGGAGGGCAGCCAGAAGATGTAGAGCCACCAGATCGGATCGGTGATGAACCGGCCCATGATCACCGCCCAGGTCTGCCGATATTGGAGGAGCTGGCCCCAGCCCGGACGCCACGCGGGACCCGACGGCCCCGCCTCTGCGCCGTCGAGGATGTGGGCGCGTTCCTCCTCGGTGATCCAGGAATGCTCCGAGGGCGAGCGGAAGAAGATGAGCCACAGCGCGAGCCAGATGAAGCCGAGAGCGCCGGTGACCATGAACGTGGCCCGCCAGCCGTAATCGGTCGCGAGCCAGGCGATGATGGGTGGAGACAACGCGCCCCCGACCGCGGCGCCGGTGTTGAAGATCCCCATACCCAAGGCCCGCTCCCGTACCGGGAACCACTCCCCCACCACCTTCGCGGCGCCCGGCCAGTTCCCCGCTTCACCGAAACCGAGCGCGGCCCGGAACATCGCGAACGCCGAGGCAGTGCGCGCGGTCGCGTGAGCGAGAGCGGCGAGAGACCAGACCACGATCGAAAACACGAAGCCGCGGCGCGTGCCGATGATGTCGAAGAGCCGCCCCGACACCATCTGGCTGATCCCGTAGAAGACGAGAAAGCTGTTCTGGATCGCCGCGTAGTCGGAGTTAGAGAGCCCGAGGTCCTGACTGATCGCGGTCTTGAGAACCGAAACGGTCTGCCGGTCGATATAGTTGATGACGGTGGCCAGGAAGACGAGGCCGACCATGAACCAGCGAAGACCGCTGACCTTCATCGCATGTTCATCCCGCCATTGATCTCGATGGTCTCGCCGGTCAGGAACGACGCGTCGGAAGAGGCCAGGAAAGCGACCACGGTGGCCACTTCCTCCGGGGTCCCGGCGCGGCCCAGCAATACGCCCTTGGCCGCGTTCGCGAAGGCGTCGGGCGCGGTGAAGCGTCCGTGGAACGCGGTCTCGCCGATGAGGCCGGGGGCCACGCAGTTGACCCGGATCCCGTGCGGCGACATCTCCTTGGCGAGCCCCTTGGTGAGGGAGACGATCGCGCCCTTCGCCGCGGAGTAAGC
>JANMVV010000042.1:0-17025 GCA_031392925.1 Vicinamibacteria bacterium | reverse complement strand
TCAACCACCAGCCGGTTGGGATTCTTGAGGAAGAAAGTCTCAGGGCGCAGGGTTCCGTTGCCCTCGACGTGATAGCCGACCTGATCGCCGGCGAGCTTGGTCACGCCGGAGATGCGCGTGGCCTTGGGAGCGGCATCGTTGGTCCTGGCGGCGGACCTGGGCGCCCCTGCGGCCTTCGGAGGCGCGGGGTTCCGCGCCGGCACGGCGACTGGGGGCTGAGCGGCCGGCTCGGCGACGCCGGCCTTTGCGATCGGCGGGCGAGATACGGTGATCACGACGTCGTTCCCGGCCTCCTCAACCGTAAAGGGCGCCAGAGCGGCCAGTCGAACCTCGACGCGGGCGGTCGTGCGACCGTCTCCGCGCGCCAGAGAGGATACCCGCAGAGATTCGATCTCCCGGGTGGCAACCTCGAGGCGTGCGGGCAACCTGGACGAGTCGGCGTCCGCGATGTCCACCACCAGGGTGAGGGGGTCGGGACTGTGGTGGGTGAAGCTCGGCTTGGACGAGCCGGCAATCACCAACCGGGTCGACGCCTCCCCCGTCTCCTGCCGCAAGTCCGCGAGGACGGTGCGGGCCGCGACCGGAGCCTGACGGGCTTGCGCGGGAAGCGCCAGCACCGAGGCGGCGAGGCCGATAGTTACGAATGTTGCAACCCTCATTGCTTGCTCTCCTCTTGGGCGGAATTCAGAAGTCTCCTGACGTCGCGGCTCTTGGCTGGAGACAGCGGGTCCGTGATTTCCTGTCGAAATGTCAAACCGGCGGCATCGACTGCGGTGATGACGCCATCGTATAGACGCTGGCCGACGCGGACGAAGTAGCCCTTCTTATCAGGCCCCTCGAGCACCGCGATCCAGCCGTCGATGTTCTTCACCACGCCTTTAAGGCTGGTTTCCTGGAGCAGGAAGCCCTGGATGCCAGGCGGCTTGGGCCCACGCGCGCTGTCGTCGGTGGTCACGGGCTTGGCCAGGCTGATGAACGGATCGCGACGACCGATACCGTTGTAGATGAAGCCGTTGCGAGGCGGCTCGAGTTCCTGCTCGAGGATCGACTGGATCATCTCGCCACCGGCCGGACCGGTGGAGGCAGCAGCGGGCGTCGCGACGGCGGCGGGCGCCGGGGCGGCTTTTGCGGGCGCGGGGTTTTTCTGGGCGGAGACCGCGGCGGCGGCCGCGAGCAGGCACAGGGTCCAGATGTATGGTGTCTTCATCGCTCTTCCCTACTTGCCTGCGCCTGGTTTGGGAGGACCTGCGGGTTTGGCCACCGGCTCAACGTAGACGTAGGTCATTGCCGTGTACTGGGCCGACAAAGTCGTGGTGAATGACTGCTTGCTGGCGGTGGACGTCCTCAGATTGCCTATGTTCACGATGCGGGGGAGCCGACCCACGCGATCGAAGAAGACCGCGAGGTTTGGATAGGTTCCGTCGACCTGGATCTCGATCGGCCACTCCTGGTAGAAATCCTTCTGCACTGCCGTACCGGGCACGAAACTCTTGAGCTTCAGGTTCGACTGCGAGGCGAGAGCCTGGAGCCGCTTCATGAGGTCGGGCGTCTCCTTGGCCGGAGGCAGGATGCGGCGGAGCTGCTCCAGGCGGAGACTGAGTTGCTCGACTTCCTTCTCGAGTGCGGGGAGGTTTGCCTTCACCACGTTCAGTTCCTGAATCTGGGCGTTCAGATCGGCGAGGTTCTTCTTCAACCCGTCGCGCTCGGTAGCCTTGCCTTCGTACCATCCGTAGTAGAAGCCAACCGCGGCGACGATGGCGATCACCGCCCCGACCACGTACTGCTGGTTCTTGGGAAGTTTCGTGTAGACGTTCTCAGCCATAGTGGTCTCTGAGGCCCCCTTACTTCTTCGCCGCCGGCGTGGCGGGCTTCGGTGGTGCGGCGGCCGCGGCATCCTTCATGGCAACCTCGGGGTTGCGGAAGGTGGTCGTAAAGTTGAACTGCACGACCGGCTGGGTTCCGACCAGGGATTCGCGGTAGCCGTCGAGGTTGGCCTCGGGGAACCAGCACTTCAGTTTCCCTTCGGGGCTGCCCATATCGCAACCGTCACCCGCGCGCTGGAGGTTCGCCAGGAAGTCGGCGACTGCGTTGTTGTTGGAAGCCTCGCCGGTGATTTTGAGGACCGCACCCGCCTGATCCATCCTGGTAAGCCAGACGAAGTCGGGTAGGGCCTTCTGGATCTCGTCGAGCATGCGGACGGGGCCGCCCTGCTCGGCCTTGAGGCGCTCGATCAGGTTCACCTGGTCCTGGAAGCTCTTGCGCTTTCGCTCGAGCTCTTCCTTCTTGGCCTTCTCGAGCTGGAGCTTGGCCACTTCGGCCTTGGCGGTGACGATACGCGCGTTCGTGTCGTCTATCTCGGCCGAGAGGCTCATGAAGAAGTAGCCGCAACCGAGCCCGGCCACGATGAGGCCGGCGAGGAGAGGGACATAGGGGCCAATACCTGAGCCGCCTCCACCGCTGGCGGCGCCACCGCCAGCGGCCGCCTTGGGCTTGCTGGAGGCCGCCCGCTCGGATTCGAGGAGGTTGATTCGAATCATCGGTCGCCTACCTTTCGCACCGCGAGGCCGACGGCAATTGCCGCGGCCGGACCCATCTGATTCACAACGTCCGCATCCACGTCCTTAGGAGAGTAGGTCACTGCATTGAAGGGGTTCAGGATCTCCACCTGCGTGTCGAGGCGCTCCATGAGCAGCTCACGCAGTCCCTGGAGGCGGGCGGAGCCGCCGGCGAGGTAGATCTGGTCGATCTTCTCTTCCTGGGTGGTGGCCCGGAAGAAGTCGAAGGTCTTCTGAATCTCGGCGACGATGTTCTCGATGGTGCTCTGAATCACCGGAAAGACGTTGTCGGGAATCGTCCCTTCGATCTGCTCGCCGCGCTTGAGCGCCTCGGCGGATTCGTAGGGCAGGCCAAGGTCCTTCTGGAGCGCGTCGGTCGCCAGATTGCCGCCCACCGCGATGTCGCGGTTGAAGAGCGAGTTCGAGCCCCGCACGATGTTGACGTTGGTGATGGCGGCGCCCAGGTTGAGGAGGGCCACCACCCGGCCGGAGTCGACGCCGTAGTTGATCTCGTGGCAATTCTGGAGGGCGAAGACGTCGACGTCGACGATGCGCGGGGTCTTCCCCGCCTGGGTGATCACCGAGGTGTAATCGCTGATCTTGTCCTTCTTGACCGCGACGAGGAGAACATCCATGTTCCCGCCCTCGCCGGCGCCTTCGAGAATCTCGTAATCCAGGGACACATCTTGAATGTCGAACGGGATGTACTGCTCGGCTTCCCAGTGGATCGACTCGCCCAGTTCCTCGGCGCTCATCTGCGGGAGGGAGATCTTCTTGACGATGACGGCGTTGCCGGAAACACTGGTCGCGACATCGTTGGTCTTGATCTTGAGGTTGGCGAAGAGACGGTTGATCGCATCCACGATCGCGCCGGAGTCCATGATGGCGCCGTCGACGATGGCCTCGGGCGGCAGCATCTCCATCCCGGCCTTCGTGAGCTTGAATTCAGTGCCGGTCTTGCCGACTGGCTTCAATTCGATGAGCTTGACGCACGACGAACCGATGTCGAGACCGACCAGGCTTTTTTGTTTGCTGAAAAATTTGTCGAACAAACCCACGGATTCCCCCCTAGACCTTTTGATCTGCGGAGCTGGTTGAGCGAACAGCGAGGAACGAAGATCGAAAATCGAATTTTGGTAGAGACTTTGTCACTCAGTACCTCAAGTAGTTCCTGAAGATAGGCTTCTCAAACAACAGTGTCAACAAGAATATTAGTTAGACGGCATTAAGTCTTTGCCATAAGCCAATAAAATCTTCAAAATCTAAACCGAGTTGAGGCACTCTCGCGTGCATGGATAGCGTCGATGAAGCGCACCTTGTGCGGCCTGGTGGTCATGATCATGCAATGGGTCCGAATTCCGTAGCCGAAGAAGCGGACTCCCTTGAGGAGATTGCCGTCGGTGACTCCCGCGCAGGCGAAGCTGATGTCTTTGCCGGGTGCCAGGTCTCGGGTGAAGAACACGCGGTCCAGATCGGCGATCCCCATCCTCTCGCAGCGCTCGCGGTCGGTAGGCTTGGTCATGACGAGCTTCGCCTGAATCTCCCCGTTGAGGCAGCGCATGGCGGCTGCGGTCAGGACACCCTCAGGGGCGCCGCCGATCCCCATGACGGCGTGAACGCCCGAGCCGAGCACGGCCGCAGAAATGCCCGCGGACAGGTCGCCGTCGGTAATCAGCCGGATCCGGGCGCCGGCCGCGCGGATGTCGGCGATCAGCTGCTCGTGCCGCGGTCGGTCGAGCGTCATCACGGTGAGGTCTTTGATGTCGCGGGACAAGGTGCGGGCAATGGAGCGAAGGTTCTCGGCCACGGGAGCATTGATGTCGACCTTCCCCGCCGAATCCGGGCCCACCACCAGCTTGTCCATGTAGATGTCGGGGGCATGGAGCAGCCCGCCCTTCTCGGCCGCGGCCAGGACAGTGATCGCATTGGGCGACCCGGTGGCGCAGAGGTTCGTGCCTTCCAGGGGGTCGACGGCAATGTCGACGGAGTCCCCTCCCCGGCCCACCTTCTCGCCAATGTAGAGCATGGGAGCCTCGTCCCGCTCCCCCTCCCCTATCACGATCGTTCCGTCGATGTCGACGCTCTCGAGTTCGTGGCGCATGGCCTCGACCGCTACGTGGTCCGAGAATTTGCGCTCGCCCTGGCCCATGGTCTGGGCCGAGGCGATGGCGGCCATTTCGACCACCCGGACAAATTCGAGCGGCAGATCGCGTCGTTGCAAAGGAACCTCCACTCCCAGGCGGCTTCAGGGCGTCCGGGTCGTTATGCGCCGGAGATTACACCTTTCGCCAAGTCGGGAAGGTGCGGCAGGCGCTTGGTATGTGCGGCCGGTCACCGGACCCCAAAGGGCCGTCGAGGCCGATCAGATCAGCCGAGCCACTCGCCTTCGAACACGATCTCGACGGCGCCCCGCTGGAGCAGCGGGCCTCCCTCCGTCCAGGATTCCCAGAGATCCCCGCCGGCGCAATGGACGGTGACCTCGCGGTCCGAACGCTCGTTCAGAACCGAGGCGACAAGCGCGCTCGCCGAACCGGTTCCGGACGCGAGCGTCACCCCGACCCCGCGTTCCCAGAATCGAACCCGCAGTTCGCGCGGAGAGATGACGGTGATGAACTCCACGTTGGTGCGGTTGGGAAAGAGAGGGTGGTTTTCGATCCTGGGCCCCAGGTGGTGCATGCGGGCCTCGGCTTCTTCCTCGGAAACAAAAACCGCGGTATGCGGGTTCCCCATGGAGCAACAGGTGACGCGCACGATTTCCCCTTCGACGTTCAACTCGTGGTCGACCACCTGGTCGAGGCTCCCAAATGCCGCCGGCACGCTGGCGGCGCTGAGACCCGGAACGCCGAGGTTGGTGTCGACCGAGAACCCCTGGGGGCCGGTCCTTTCGACGGTGACCGGACGGGGTCCGGGCGGCGGCATAACCGTATGGGACATCGGAAGCAGGCCGCGAGAGAAGGCGTAGGCGGCCACGCAGCGCACGCCGTTTCCCGATATTTCTCCGTGCGTCCCGTCGGGATTGAGGAGCTTCATCCGGGCCACGTTCCCGGGCGCGTCGACGCCGACGATCAGAATGCCGTCCCCGCCGATGCCTCGGTTTCTGTCGCAAAGCCTGATGGCCCAGCTCGCCCACTCCGCCGGGACGGCCGACTCCGACACGATGATGAAGTCGTTGCCGATCCCGTGCGCCTTGGTGAATCTCATCTGACCCCTAGGCCGGCGGCCTTCAGGCCTCAGAGTCTTCGTCGGAAATGCCCGGGTCCATCTGGGCGAGGACGGCCTTCAACTCCTTGCCAGGCTTGAAATGGGCGGCGTGCCGCGCCGACGAAACCAGGGGCTCGCCGGTTCGGGGATTCCGCGCGCGCCGGGGACGGCGAAGACGCAGGCTGAAGACGCCGAAACCGCGGATCTCGATCCGATCACCCTGGGCGATCGAGGCCTTCATCGAGTCGAGGATGGTCTCGACCACGACGTCGGCCTGCTTGTGCGACAGGGGGCCGAGCGCAGCCATCTCGTCGATCAGTTCAGCTCGCGTCATCGGTTCGTTGGATCCCTGGATTCGTGAGAAACCGCCCAGAAAGCGCAAGGGCGGGCCGACTCGGACCCGCCCCTGCGATTTTCCTGACGGTAGCGTTACTTCTTCGTGAGCGCCTTGAACGCGTCGGCCATGGCGGTCGTCGCGTTGCTGTCGGCGGCCTGCGACTGACGAAGGGCCGCGAGATCGCGCGTCACTTCCTCGTTCTTCGCCGCCTTGATGGAGAGGCCGATCTTGCGATCGACTTCCGTCATCTTGAGGATCTTCACCTTGACCGTCTCGCCGCCCTTGAACTGATCCTCGGGCTTCTCCACTCGCTTGTCGTCGAGTTCGGAGACGTGGACCAGGCCCTCAACGCCTTCCGCGAGTTCCGCGAAGACGCCGAACGAAGTGGAACGCGTGACCTTGGCTTCGATGACGTCGCCCGCGCGATGCGTGTTGAAGAAGTGCTCCCACACGTCGGTTTCGAGCTGCTTGAGGCCGAGCGAGAGGCGCTGGTTCTCGGCGTCGATCGACAGGACCACTGCGGTGACGTCGTCACCCTTCTTGAGCACTTCAGATGGATGCTTCACCCGCTTGGTCCAGCTCATGTCGGAGACATGGATGAGGCCGTCGATGCCGTCCTCGACTTCGACGAACGCGCCGAACTCGGTGAGGTTCCGGACCTTGCCCGTGACTTTCGTGCCCACGGGATACTTGCCGTTGAACTGCTCCCACGGGTTCGTCTCGGTCTGCTTGAGGCCGAGCGAAATGCGGTGCGCTTCCTGGTCGATGCCCAGAACCTGACACTCGACTTCCTGGGCGATGGTGAGGAGCTTGCTCGGATGCTTGAGCTTCTTGGACCACGACATCTCGGAGACGTGGATGAGGCCTTCCACACCCTGCTCGAGTTCGATGAACGCGCCATAGTCGGTGAGGCTGACGACTTTGCCCTTGACCCGCGCGCCCACGGGGTACTTGAGGGCTACGGTGGTCCAGGGATCAGCCTTGAGCTGCTTGAGCCCGAGCGAAACGCGCTCGGCATCGCGGTCGAACTTCAAGACGATCACGCGAAGCTCGTCGCCCACGTTGACCACTTCCTTGGGATCGTTGATGCGGCCCCAGGACATATCGGTGATGTGGAGGAGGCCGTCGAGGCCGCCCAGATCCACGAACGCGCCGTAGTCGGTGATGTTCTTGACCACGCCGGTGAGGATCTTGCCCTCTTCGAGGACTTCGAGGGTCTGCTGCTTCTTGCCCGCGTTCTCTTCCTCGAGGACGGCCTTGCGGGAGAGCACGATGTTGCCGCGCTTCTTGTTGACCTTGATGACGCGCATCCGGATGTCCTGACCCTTCAAGGCATCGAGGTTGCGGACGGGGCGGATGTCGATCTGGGAACCGGGGAGGAACGCGCGCACGCCGATGTCGACGGCGAGGCCCCCCTTGACACGGTCGAGAACCTTGCCGGTGATGATCCGGCGCTCCTGGAAGGCGCGCTCGACGTCGTCCCACACCTTCATCTTCTCGGCTTTGTCGCGGGAGAGCACGATGTAGCCGTCGCGGTCCTCGGTGCGCTCGATCAGAACGTCGACCTGATCGCCCACCTTGACCGTGACCTGACCGGTCTCGTCCTTGAACTCTTCGGCGGCGATGACGCCTTCCGATTTATAGCCCACGTCAACCACGATCATCATGGGCGTCACGCGCAGCACGATGCCGCGTACCACCTCGCCCTCGGCGAGGTTCTTGAAGCTCACGTCGTACATGTCGAGGAGACGTTCGTATTCCTCGGGATCCATCGGGGTTTGCGCGTAGGGGTTCAGTTCGACATCGGACATGGAAAGGGTAAAGCCTCTTCTATTCTTAAATTTTCTTCCTCGTTCTCGGGGCTAACGGCCCTACCAAAGTCTTTGGAGGAACCCACTTTCGGGAAGCAGGTGATTCTATGCGGGTTGGAAGGAGAGCGTCAAGGAAGGCCCTGGCAAATAAAGAGGGGGCCCCGAAAGGCCCCCCCTCGACGAACGATTCAGGTTCTTTCTTAGAACTCGAACCGGACGCCGAGCTGGAACAGGCGCTGCTCGCCGCGCTGGAAGTCGCCCGCGTAATTCGTCGGCTTGCCGAACGAGGACGACGCCATGCTGCCCACGAAACCGCTCGGGTTCTTCGCATTGGTGACGTTGAAGCCCTCGGCGATGAGTTCCATGCGCTTGCCCTTCGTAAGGGTGATGTAACGGGACAGACGCAGGTCGAACTGCTTGAAGTCGGCGCCCCGCGCGGAGTTGAGCGTGGTCACGCCCGGCGGCAGATCGAAGTTCGTGCCGTCCTTGTTGAGGTCAACGCCGGCCACCACGTTGTAAGGCGTCTTCGACTTGTACCGGAAGACGGGAGAAAGCCGGAAACCACCGGGCGTGTTCCAGGTGCCGTTGATGGTCACACGGTGCCGCGCATCGGTGCGGGTGTAGGCCATCTGTTGAGCGTTGAACGGATCGAACGCGTTCAGCGAGCTGAACTCACCGAATTCGTCGGTGGCCCGCAGGCTCGCGTTGGACCGCGCGCTCGAAAGCGAATACCAGGCGGTGAAGCTCAGATTGCCTCCGGTGCGCTTCTTGAGGGCCACGTTGATGGCCTTGTAGTAGCTCTGACCCTTCATGATGTCCACCCGCCACGAAGCATTTCCGGACTGAGGAAGAATTCCGGAGAAGCGGCGGGCGCCGCCGTTGATGCGGACGTTGGCTAACACGCGGGTGCCAAGGTCCCGGGCATGCGCGTAGACGCCGTCGATTTCAAGCGCATAGCTCTTGCCGAGCGCCTTGGAGAAACCGAAGTTCGCCTGGTCCGTGTAAGGCTGTTTCACGAGCGGCGTGGCCGCGTGGCTCGGGAGCGGCGCGGTGGCGCCCACCAGCTGGTTCGCCGGCACCGGCTGCCCGACCTGGAAAAGGCTACCATCCGCATTCCGGATGCCTGCGCTGTTCTGGACATTGTAGATCTGACCGAACGACGACTGGGCGCCGATTACCGCGAAAAGAATGTTCGCGTTGGTGTAGGCGAAGTCGTAGTAGCGGCCCAGGCCGCCGCGGAAGACCAGGGTGCCGTCCGCCTTATGGTCATAGGTGAAGCCGGCCCGGGGGGCGATGTTGTTCTTGTCTTCCTTGGCTTCCTTGCCAAAGTCCTCGAAGATGTCGCACGGGCAGGGCAAACCGCTGCTCTTGAAGACCCCGGCCTTGGCCGCCGCCGTGAGTTCCGAGAAGATGATGTTCTTGCTCTGATCGAAGGCGAAGCCGGTAACCAGGTCATAGCGAATGCCGAGATCGAGGGTCAGCTTGTCGTTCACGCGCCAGCCGTCCTGGAAATAGAAGGCATACTGGTTGTTGGGAATCCGGCCCTCGCTGCCGCCCGATCCGCCAATGGCTCCGTTCTTGGTGATGTTCGAGATCGGGGAGGTGCGGGAGTCGGTGAGATGCGTGTACTGGTACACCTGGCCCGTGGAGAACGTGATGTCGAGGACGGGCTCATAGATGAAGCTCGCTCCGACGCGCAGGTCGTGCTTACCCTTCGTCCAGGAGAAGTCGTCGCGGAACTGGTGCTTCTGCTGCTTGGTGGTCTGCGGTGTGCTGACCGCCTGGCCCACCGCGACGCCGTTCGGGAAGCTCTCGTACGGCAGGGTCGAATTCGCCGAAATGAAGTTGTTGAAGTAGGAGAACTGGTAGACGAACTCGTTCAGGCGACCACCGGAGAGGGCGCTGTTGATGTTCACGTTCGCGGAGTGGAACTTGTTGGTGCTGGTTCCCCAACCTTCTGGCGGCGTGCTCGGACCCGTGCCATACGGCTGCTCGTTCTTGTTGTAGCCGTAGCGAATCGACAGATAGTTGTTGGGATTGAACTGGTGGTTGATCTTCGCCACCGCCAGGTTCTCACGGAAGGGAACGTTGAACACACCATCCTTGTCCGAGAAGAGTCCCTTGGTGTTGACCGACTGCGTGGTGTCCTGCTGGACGCGCTCGGCGGACAGGAAGAAGTGGGTCTTGTCCTTGACGATGGGGCCGCCGAGGCTGCCGCCGAACTGGTTCTTGCGGTAGGCGCCCTTGGGCTGATTGTTGTTGATTTCGGTCGTGGTCTGCGCGTTCAGGCTCTTGTCACGGAAGTACTCGAAGACCGAACCCCTGAAGTCGTTCGTGCCGCTCTTGGTGACCACCTTGATGGTGCCGCCGTTAGCGCGGCCGGTGTCGGCCCGGAAGCGCTGGGTCTCGAACTTGAACTCGCCGATGGAGTCGAGCGGGAAGTTTTGGACCAGACCGCCGACGGTATCGTCGTTGTTGTCGCCGCCGTCGATGAGGTAGTTGATGTTGCGGCCGCCGCCGCCGCCGACCTGGGGAGCAAACTGGGTGCTCTTGGTCGGGTCGGTGTGGTAGCCGAGGCTGACCCCGGGCACGAGAGCGGCGAGGTTGCCGAATTGGCGACCGTTCAGAGGCAGGCTCTCGATCTGGGCGGAGGTGATGACTTCACCGACGCCCGGGTCCTTCGCATCGATGAGGGGCGCCTCGGCGGTCACTTCGACGGTCTCGGTCTGACCGGCGACGGCCATGCGGAACGGAACCACCGTCGTCGACTCGACGTTGACGCTGGCCTTGTGGGACTGGGCGTTGAATCCACTGATGGCAGCTTTGACCTCATATACGCCTACGACCAGACCACCGATGCGATATTTGCCCGAGCTATCCGACGTGGCCGAACGGGAGAAGCCCGTGCTGGTGTGCGAGGCGGTCACGACGACGCCAGGCAGAGGCAGGCCCTGTTGATCGAGGACACTGCCCTCGATGAGGCCATTGGTACCCTGCGCGAACGCGGGCGAGAAGGCGGCCAGTACGAGCGCGAGTGCGGCAGCCAGATAACGGAAACGATGGGTCAAGTGTTTTCTCCTTGGTTGAGGGTCGGCTCGGAGCCGGATGGATGGGCGGGTTCAACATCGCCACTGTTGAGTTTCATTGTGAGCAAGACGCAAGCCATCAAATCACCGCCCAGAGTGTGTCCGCAAGTCTAACCATTTAAATTACATCCGTCGACAACTCCAGACGGCGTTCAATGGCTTGGTTTCCAGTTCATTGAATTCGTGCTCCAATCGCTAGAACTGGCACAGACTGAGGATGGAGGGATCGGTCCCAAACCGCCGGGGAGCCGGGAGCTAGGGGGCGGGTTGCCGAAGGCCTCGCAGAAACGCGGAAGCCCTTGCCTTGAGTCCTGGGTCGCGGGCGACTCTCTCGGTCTGTGTCGCCAGGGCGATGGCCCTTTCGAGATGACCCCGCTGGGACTCCACCACCGCGAGGTTCAGCCGGGCTTCGTCGAATCCCGGAGCGGCCTTCAGGAGGCGCTCGAAGCGTTGCGCGGCCTCATCGAAGCGTCCTCCCTCGACCGCGAGCACTCCGAGACCGTTGAGGGCATCCACCTGTTCGGGGTCCAGGGCGAGCGCGCGCTCGTAGCTTCGCCCGGCCTCGTCGAACTGATTCTGGCCGCGCGCGATGTTCCCTCGATCCCTCCAGACCGGCGCGTTGTTGGGGTCGAGTGCGATCGCTCGTTCGATGGCGTCCCGCGCCTTGACGAGATCTCCGCGCAGCGCCTGCATCGTCGAGAGATGGGTAAGGGCATCGACGAACTTCGGGTCGATGTCCAGCGCGCGATCCTCGAATTCGACGGCCTGAGCGAACTGACCCTGCTCGGAAAGAGCCACGGCGAGATCGTGGAGGACCGCGGCGTCCCTGGGAGCCGCCTTCGCAGCCTCCCGGAGCACACGCACCCCCTCCTCCGCGCGGGAACTTCTGCGCAGGGCGGACGCGAGTGATCGACGGAAGGTTACATTGCCGGGATCCAGCTTCACGAGGCTTGCGAGAATGAGGACTGAACTCTTCAGGTCCCCGGAAGCCTCCCTCTCCATCGCTCGTTCGAAGTCGCGATAAAGGGGCAGGGCGGACTTTGGATCCCTGCCATTCGATCCGTGCCCGGCCGCGGTCGAACCGCCTGCGACATAGCCGAGGGAACGCAATCGCTCTTCCGTCTCGCCGCTCACCCGACGCTCGCTCGGACGGATCTCCGACTTCAAGACCGCGTCTAACCCACCGCGCAGGCGCTCGACGTCCCGTGGCTGAGTGTCCGCGAGGTTCCGTTCCTCCCTCGGATCGTGGGTCAGGTCGTACAACTCGACCTCGGGAGTCTCGATGAGCTTGAGGCCGCCGAGTCGCCATGAGCGGAGGGCCGCCCAGCCGAAACCGGTGGGATAGTCGGTCTCCGCGTAGGAATCCTCGGCCCCGCCCGCCGCGGTCAGGTCTCTCCCGTCGACCCGGCCGAGCCCCAAAGCGCCAAGAATGGCGAGCAGGGTGGGTGCTAGGTCCGCACTCCGAGCGAGTCCCGCCTCGCGCTTCCCCGACGGAACACCCGTCCCCGCAATCATCATCGGTACCTCGAGAGTCGACTGGTAAACAAACAGACCATGCGTCGACTCGCCGTGATCGCCGAGCCCTTCGCCGTGGTCGCTGGTCACCGCGGCGACCAGATGATCGGGTCGGGCGGCCCGAGCCGCGGCGACGAGTTCCGCCACGCACCTGTCGGCGGTCGCGACCTCCGCGTCGTACGGACGGCCGGGATGCCTGGCCGCCATGTCGGGGGGCGGCGCATAGGGAGCGTGAGGTTCGTAGAGGTGGACCCAGGCGAAGAAGGGGCCGGCCTGCGATTGGATCCACGCGCGGGCGTTACTCACCACCGTCCCGCATGGTCGTTCGGACTCGAGCACGCTCCGGCCTTCGCTCGCGCGCGCGATCTTGTCGTCGTAAACGTCGAACCCGCGCGCCAGTCCATACCGGCGATCCAACACCACCGCGGCCACGAAGGCGCCGGTTGAGTAACCCGAGGCCTTGAGCCTGGTGGCGAGGGTCTCCCGGGCCGCCGGAAAGACATGCGTCCCGTTATTACGAACCCCGTGATGGAGGGGGTCGAGACCGGAGAGAATCGTGGCATGCGAGGGGAGAGTCAGAGGGACGGCGGACACGGCGTGCTCGAAGAGCCAGCCCGACGCCGCGAGCTGGTCAAGGGCCGGCGTCAGCCCCAGGGAAGATCCGTAGGCGCCCACCCGGTCCGCTCGCAGAGTGTCAATCGTTACTAACAGAAGACTCGAAGGAATCCGGGGAGCGCGCCGCCGCCAGGCGACCGCAGTCAGGCCAAAGAGCGCCAGCACGACTAACCCGGCCGCGAGTCGTCTCATCGCGTTTCCGAAAGTCGGATCCGGGCGCGTTCGGCGGTCACCGGATCGGCTTGCGCCGCCTGGTACTCGTTACGCGCGGCGTCGAGGCGTCCCTCCACGCGCGCGATCTCTCCGAGGTTGTAGTGAATCTGCCCGTTCGAGGGATCCACGAGCAGACCCTGCTCGAGCACGCGGCGCGCTTCCTTGAGCCGGTTGAGCTGGGCGAACGCGGTCGCGTATCCGATGTGAGGATCGGCGGTGATCGGCCCGGCCTTGACCACGCGGGCGAAGAAGGGGAGCGAAGGCTCGGGCTGACCCGAGCGAAGCAGAGCGTCGGCGAGCCGAAGGTTGAGGAGCGGATTCTCGGGATCGAGAGCCGCGAGCGCGCGGTAACTGCGGATCGCCTCGGGCCAGTCGGCGAACGGTCCCGTGGCGCTCGCGATCTTGCGGGCGATGTCCACGCGGTCCTTGGGATCGGCGCCGCTCCCCTTGCCCCCGGGTCCCTGAACGTAGCCGAGAGAACGGAGCCGTTCGCTGCTCTCGGCATCGGGCGCGCGGGACGCAATTCGCTCACCGGCGGCGAAGAGGGCCTTCGACAGGGCGGCATCGAGCGCGCGGGCGCGCGGCGAATCCTCGGAAGTCCGGTTTCTCGTCTCTGCGGGATCGTCAGAGAGCGCGTACAACTCCGGCTTCGGCGCTCGAATCCATTTGAAGCCGTCCTCACGAAAGGCCCGGAGGTCGCTCCATCCAAAGTCCAGGCGCGGCGCCTGGGTCTCGGCGTAGAGCGGCCGGTCGCGCGCGTCGGGGCCCAGCGCTCGGGCCAGACTGACGCCGGGGAGAGACCTTACGGTTGCACCCGCGACATCCAGAACGGTGGCCGCGACGTCAGTCAAGCCGACGGTGACCCCGCTTCGCTTCCCCGCCTCGAAACCGGGAGCCCGGATCAGCAGGGGAACGTGAAGAGTCGTGTCATAGATGAAGAGACTGTGGCTCCACTCGCCGTGCTCTCCAAATGCCTCCCCGTGATCCGACGTCGCCACCACCATGCTGCGACCCGGGCGCGCGTCCCAGGCGGACATCAGGGTGGACACCGCGGAGTCGGCCGACGCGATCTCGTCCCGGTAGGGATCGTCGGTGCGGAACTCGGGAGGAGGATCGTAGGGTGCGTGCGGATCGAATAGATGAACCCACAAGAAGACGGGCCCGGGGTTCTTGCTCAGCCATCGCCCGGCAGCGCCGACCACGTCCCGGGCGCGCCGCTCCGCGAAATCGTAGTTGACGCCCCCGGCCTTCGACATGGCATCGTCGTACTCATCGAATCCGCGGCTCAAGCCGAATCGGCGGGAGAGGGGAAATCCGCCGACGAACGCGGCGGTTCGCCGGCCCGAGGCTTTGAGGGCCTCGGCCAGGGTCGGCACTGACGTCCCGAGGGCGAACGCGCCGTTACCCCGCACACCGTGCGCCGGCGGCAGGAGGCCGGTCATGAGCGAGACATGAGCGGGAAGGGTGATCGGCACCGGGGTGTAGGCGCGTTCGAAGAGGACGCCCTGACGCGCCAGTCCATCGAGAGCGGGCGTCCGCGCCTTCGTGTCCCCGTAAGCACCCAGTCGATCGGCGCGGAGGGTGTCGATGGTGATCACGAGAACGGAAAGCGGCGGCTCGACCCGCGGTGGAGCCGCGCAGGCGCACAGGAGCGCAGCCGCGAGCAGAGGAATGGACTTCGCCACAGAGGGCGAAGTCTAGTGGCCTGTGTGCGCCATGGCGGGACGGCGAGTGGGAGGCCGGCGCGCTCGGCGCCACCGACCCGGTGGAGGCACTCCTGCCCTGATTAATTTCAAGCGGTAGTTATTGAAGATTTAATCTCTATTTGTTAAGATCTATTCACCTTAGATGTAATATTAAATAGAGGAGCACAACCGTGACCAGCACGATCAACGGCGCTGATACCGCCTGGATGCTCATTTCCACCGCCCTCGTTCTGCTGATGACGCCGGCGCTAGGCTTCTTCTACGGCGGCCTTGTGCGCGGAAAGAACGCGCTCAACACCATGATGATGAGCGTGTCGGCCCTCGGCTTCGTGGGCCTCGCTTGGGCGCTCGTTGGATACTCCCTGGCCTTCTCCACGGGTTCAAGCCTCGTGGGCGGGCTGTCGCGGATAGCGCTGGCCGGCGTCGGAGTTGAACCCCAGGGCTCGATCCCTCACATCCTGTTCATGGCCTACCAGGGCACGTTCGCCATCATCACCGCGGCTCTCATCTCCGGGGCGATCGCGGAGAGGATGCGGTTTTCGGCGTACCTCATCTTCATCACCCTGTGGAGCATCGTCGTCTACGCGCCGGTCGCGCACTGGGTATGGGGCGGCGGTTTCCTGAGCGCCATGGGCGCACTCGACTTCGCGGGAGGGACGGTTGTCCACATCAACGCCGCGGTGGCCGCCCTCGTGGCCGCGATCATGATGGGAGCCCGAAAAGACTACGCGCGACAGGCGATCCTTCCCCACAACGTGCCCTTCACGCTTCTGGGCGCGGGTCTTCTCTGGTTCGGCTGGTTCGGGTTCAACGCGGGCAGCGCCCTCGGCGCGAACACGGGCGCCGCCCTCGCTTTCGCGAACACGCTTCTCGCCCCCACCGCGACCCTGGTGGTGTGGACGCTCCTCGATCTGCACCGCACCCGCAAGGTCACCGCGGTCGGAGCCGCCACCGCCATCGTGGTCGGGCTCGTCGCCATTACGCCGGCCGCAGGACTGGTGAGCCCGATCTCGGCGATCGTGGTCGGTGCGATCGCGGCCCTCCCGAGCTACTTCGGCCTCCTGTGGCGAGCGCGCACGCGACTCGACGATTCCCTGGACGTGGTCGCAGCACACGGCCTCGGCGGCACCGTGGGCGCGCTCCTCACCGGCGTACTCGCGGAGAAGGCGTGGGGGTCGCCGGTGGACGGACTTCTCTTCGGAAATCCCCGGCAGCTCGGGATCCAGGCGGTGGCAATTCTCGTGGTCGCGGCGTACAGCGCCTCGGCCTCGTGGGCGCTCTTGAAGCTCGTGAATGCGATCGCCCCGCTCCGGGTATCGAAGCGCGACGAGGGCCTCGGCCTCGACGTCAGCCAGCATGGCGAGGAGGCGTACGTTCGCGGTGAAGGCGCGCTCCTCATCCTTCGCGACGCCCTGCAAGCGCCTTCGGCGGTTCCCCTCGCGTCGGCCGCGGTCAGCCTCGGCGCGGCCGGTGGCCGATCGTGAAGCTGGTGGTGGCGGTGGTGCGGCCGGACAAACTCGGCGATGTCCTCGAAGCTCTCTTCCGGGCGGAGGTGCGCGGGCTGACCATCGGGCGGATTCAAGGCCACGGGGGCGAGACCGAGCACGTCGAGACCTACCGCGGCACCACGGTTCGGATGGAACTCTCCGAGAAGGTCCGGATCGAGATCGGAGTCAGCGATCACTTTGTCGAGCCCACGGTGCAGGCTATTCTTGCCTCGGCCCGGACCGGCGAGGTGGGCGACGGCAAGATCTTCGTCCTGCCCGTCGAGAAGGTCTACCGGATCCGGACCGGCGAGGAAGACCAGAGTGCCGTCACTCCTCTCTTCCCCACCCCGGACGAGGCCTAGTGTCCTGCCTCGTAAGTTCGCGACACATGGGACCGCCGATGCATCCCCGCTCGCTGCGTTGCTCGTCCCCCAGAGGGGAGGCTTCGCGCTCGTTGCATATGCTGGATATGCGGCCTCCTCGGCGCCTTGCGATCGGG
>JANMVV010000026.1:0-10264 GCA_031392925.1 Vicinamibacteria bacterium | reverse complement strand
TGACCTTGTAGGTCTGGACCGAGCCCACGCCCGACACCGGCTTCAACACCGCGGGAAAGCCCACGCACTCCCCCGCTCTCCTCAGATCGTGTGCGTTCTCGACGCGGATAGATGCGGGGCCGGCCAACCCCAAGGCGGCGCAGGTCTCGCGGGCGCGATGCTTGTCCCGCGCCAGATCCGCCGCGGCGATCGAGTGAAAGGGCAGGCCGACCCGCTCCGCGATCCGCGCGGCGAACGCCCCGGCGAACTCGTCGATGGTCCCGATGCCGTCGAACGAGAGACCGCACGTGCGGATGGCCTCCACCGCGCGATCGACGAAGGTGGACAAGGGCGCGAGGTCGACGCTCAAGTGGCGTTCCACCAGATCGGAAGGCCCCACGCAGGTGCGCATCCAATGCCCCGGCCCATCGAGCACCACCAACCCGACGCCAAGTTCCCTCGCCTGCTCGTAGATATGACGCTTGCTCCGGTAGCTCCCGAGCACCACGAGCAGGCGCTTCCCGGCCATCGTCTGGGAAGGGCCTTTCACCGAAGGGGTGGAACTCATGCGCCTAGTCTGTTCAATGCCCGCACGGTTGACAAGGCCCGGCGCCTCGAGGCCATTAGGATCTCGTCATGAAAGACCGACTGCTCAAGGAGCGCTGCCTGCGCCTCAAGCTCATCCTGACCGACGTGGATGGCGTGATGACCGACGGATCCATCTTCGTCCTGCCCAGCGGCGAGGAAGCGCGGGTCTTCAATGTGAGGGACGGATACGGCGTGATCCTCGCCCACGCGGCCGGCATCCAGACCGGAATCATCACGGGCCGGGCGTCCAACACGGTAACGGAACGGGCGCGCACTCTGGGCATGAGTGTGGTCAAGCAGGGATCTCTCGACAAGACTCGCCTCTTCGAGGAGATCCTCTCGGAGAAGTCGCTCTCTCCCCACGAGGTGGCCTACATCGGCGACGACTATCCCGACCTCCCCATCCTGCTCAGGGTCGGTCTCTCGGCGACGCCCGCGGACGCGCCGATGGCGCTCAAGGAGGCGGCCTTCATGATCATGGACAACCCCGGCGGCCGAGGCGCCCTCCGCGAATTCATCGAAGCGATCCTGCGCGCGCGCGAGGCTCTCGTGCCGACCCTTGCCTCCCTGGGCATTCAGATCCCGGATTAGCCGGCGCGCGCGGCCGCGCGTCGCTTGATCTCTTCGGCCAGGCGGTCGGTTTCCGTGAGGGTTATCTCCTTCTCGCCACTGGTGTCGATCACCCAGTCGGCTTCCGTCCTCTTCCGCTCGAAAGAGAGTTGCGATTCGATCCGTTGCTTCGCTTCCTCCGCCGTGCAGCCGTCGCGCTTGATCAAGCGGGCGGTCTGGATCTCGGGCGCGCATCCCACCACCACGAACAGATCGAACCGCCTCCTCTGCCCGGTCTCGATCAGCAACGCCGCCTCGGTCGCCACCGCGGTCTCTCCCGCTTCCGCCATGGCCTCGATACGCCGCGCCTCTTCGGCGCGGATCCGCGGGTGCATGATCTGGTTCAGCCGCTCGCGGGCGGCAGGGTCCGCGAAGACCAGGGCGCCGAGCTTCCTCCGGTCGATCTCGCCGTCCTCGCCCAGGATTCCCTCACCGAAGGCTTCCACCACCGGCTCGAAGGCCTCGTGCCGCTTCCGAAGAACCTCATGGCCCACCTTGTCGAGGTCGATCACCGGAATGCCGCGGTCCTTCAGGCGGCGCGCGACCGTGGACTTGCCCGACGCGATCGAACCGGTGATGCCCACTCGGTACGGTGAGCGCGCCTTCGCCATACTCAGGACTTCGCGAAGAGCTTCGCGGCTTTGAGCGTGTTCGACATGAGCATCGCGATGGTCAGCGGGCCCACGCCGCCGGGAACCGGGGTCAGCGCCGAGGCGATTTCCGAAACCGCGGGCCAGTGGACGTCGCCCACCACCGCGCCCCGGGCGGGATCGAATTTCGCGAGTCGGGCCGGCGAGAGCAGGTCTTTCGCCTCGGCCGGTGTGGAGATGCGGTGGATGCCGACGTCAATCACCACCGCACCCTCGCGCACGTAATCCGCGCGGATCAGCCCGACCTTGCCCACCGCGGCGATGAGGAGATCCGCGCTGCGCGTGACTTCGGCGAGGTTCTTGGTGCGCGAGTGGGCGATGGTGACGGTGGCGTGAGAGTGCAGCAGCAGCATGGCCATGGGCTTGCCGACGATGTCGCTGCGGCCGACCACCACCGCGCGCCTGCCCTTGGGGTCGATGTCCTCGCGGCGCAGCATCTCCATGATTCCCGCGGGAGTGCAAGGCGCGAAACGCAAGCGGCCCTGCGACAAAAGGCCCACGTTCTCGGGGTGGAAGCCGTCCACGTCCTTGTAGGGGGAGACCGCGTCGAGGACGCGGATCGCGTCGACCGGCTTGGGCAGGGGAAGCTGAACCAGGATGCCGTGAATCGCCGGGTCCCGATTGAAGCGCTCCACCACGCGCAGGACATCGTCGGTGGTCGCGGTCGCGGGCAGCCGCTCGGTGACGTGGTGCAGGCCAAGTTCTTCGCACGCCTTCGTCTTGCTGGAGACGTAGATGTGCGAGGCGGGATCGTCGCCCACAAGGAGAGCCCCGAGCCCCGCGCGCACGCCCGCGGTCTGGGCGAAGGCGAGCGCCTCCGCTTTCACTTCTTCACGGATCTGGCGCGCGATGGCGGCGCCGTCGAGGATGCGAGCGGTCATGGTGGGGTGGATGTTATCCCGCGGCAAAGCGGATCTCGCGGGCCAGTTCGCTGGCTGCCTGACCTGGATCAGAGGCCTTCATCAATTCGGAGATGACGGCAAGGCCTCGAGCACCCGCGCCCGCCACCGAAGCCGCGTTCCCTGCGTTCAGGCCGCCGATGGCCACGATCGGTCTGGTTGTTCGGGATGAAGCCCAGGACACGAACTCGAGGCCGACGATGGGATCGGGATTCGCTTTCGACGCCGTCTCGAACACCGGCCCCACCGCAATGTAGTCTGCTGGGGATTCGAGCGCCGCTTCGAACTGGCGGGCATTGTGGGTGGAGACGCCGATGAGTGCTTCGGGCAGGAGGAGGCGCGCGTCCGCGGGATCGAGATCCTCCTGGCCCACGTGCACCCCGTCCGCCTCAACGATGCGGGCGATGTCGGGACGGTCGTTGATGAAGAACAGGACTCCGGCCTCGCGCGTCGCCGCGCGCAGTTCGCGGGCTCCCTCGAGCGCCTCGGCATCGGTGAGGCTCTTGAAACGCCACTGCAGGACCGCAGCGCGACCCTCACCGGCGGTGAGCCTCACCCACTCGGTCAGGGATCGCGATCCAAGCATCGAGGCGTCGAGGATCGCGTAGAGGAACGGCGTCTTCGGGAGGGCGACGGCGGCGCTCGGTCGGGACACCAGCGATCAGATGGGCGCGGTGCGCTTCAAGAACCGCTCCATGAAGCCGGTGTCGAGCTTGCCGGCGATGAAGTCGGCGTCGTCCATGATCTTGCGCTGGAGGGGAATGGTGGTCTTGATGCCCTCGACCACCATGGTGTCGAGCGCCCGGCGCATGCGGGCGATCGCCTCGGTGCGATCCTTACCGAAGGTCATCAGCTTCGCCACCATGCTGTCGTAATAGGGCGGCACTTCGCAGCCTTCGTGCGCAAAGGTATCGACCCGGATGCCAGGACCGCCGGGAGCCCAGAAGTGCTGGATGAGCCCGGGCGAAGGAGCGAAGGTGCGCGGATCTTCGGCGTTGATCCGGCACTCGATCGAGTGACCGGTGAGCGCTATGTCGGCCTGCCGGAAAGAGAGCGGCTGCTCGGCGGCGACCAGAATCTGCTCCTTCACCAGATCGCGTCCGGTCACGAGCTCGGTGACGCCGTGCTCGACCTGGATGCGCGTGTTCATCTCCATGAAGTAATAGTTGCCCGAAGCATCGAGCAGGAACTCAATGGTGCCCGCGTTGGAGTAGTTCACTGCGGCGGCCGCGTCGGTGGCGGTCTTGCCCATGCGGCGACGCAGTTTCTCGTTCATGAGCGCGGCGGGCGAGGGCGCCTCTTCGATGAGCTTCTGGTGGCGGCGCTGGATCGAGCACTCGCGCTCGTGCAGGGAGACCACGTTCCCACGCTGGTCGGCCATGACCTGGATCTCGATGTGCCGCGGCTGCTCGATGTACTTCTCGATGTACAGATCAGGCACGCCGAACGCGGCGGTGGCCTCGGCCTGAGCGGCACGGAACGCGGCCACCAGGTCCTTGCCATCGCGAACGATGCGCATGCCTCGCCCACCCCCGCCCGCGGAAGCCTTGACCATGACCGGATAGCCGATGTCCCTGGCCACACCAATGGCCTGCTCTTCGTTCTCCAGAATTCCAGGCGACCCGGGAACCACCGGCACTCCGGCCTTGATCATGGCCTTCTTGGCCCGGCTCTTGTCGCCCATGAGGCGGATGGCCTGCGGCGACGGCCCGATGAACGTGATCCGACACGCCTCGCACACCTCCGCGAAGTAGGACGACTCCGCGAGAAAGCCGTAGCCGGGATGGATCGCATCCGCTCCGGTGATTTCCGCCGCGCTGATAATGGCGGGGACACTCAGGTAGGAGTCCTTGGACCTCGGCGGCCCGATGCAGATGGCCTGGTCCGCGAACTTCACATGGAGCGAGTTGCGATCGGCCTCGGAGTAGACCGCCACGGTCTTGAGACCCAGCTCCTTGCAGGCCCAGATCACCCGCAGGGCGATCTCCCCGCGGTTCGCGATCAGCACTTTCTTGAACATCGGATTCTTAGTTCACCACCGCTCGCGGGACTGCTCTCACCCGCACTCCCCCGCGAGGCATTGGAACGCTGCTCAAGCGGTCTTGATCGTGAAGAGAGGCTCGCCGAACTGGACCGGGTGGCCGTTTTCGGGGTGAATCTTGATGACTTCGCCCGCAACGTCGGACTCGATCTCGTTCATGAGCTTCATGGCCTCGACTATGCAGAGGACCTGCCCTTTCCGGACGGTGTCGCCGACCTTGACGAAAGGCGCCGCGGCGGGATCGGACGCGCGATAGTAGGTACCGACGATGGGCGACTTCATCAGGTGATGCGACGCCGGAGGCTCCGCTACCGGCGCCGGGGCGGGCGCCACTGGGGCGGGCGCCACCGCCTGGGGGGCCGGAGGCGGCACGACCGGCCCGGGAGCCGGGGCGGAGGCCCGGGCCACTTCCCCGCGGCGCACCCGAACCTTCTTCCCAGCCTCCTCGAGTTCAACCTCGACGACGTCGGTCCCCTCGATCAGGGACAGGACGGACTTCAGTGTTTCAAGTTCCAATGGAATCAACGCTCCTCAACGCCGGATGAGCAGGGCGGCGCAACCCCTGCGCCCTTTTTTTCACCGGCAGAAACGGGCTAAACGTTACGCGAACTCGCGCTCAAGATCGAGTCCGGCCATGCGAAGGTGGAAGCGGGCTCGACCGGTGATGGAGTCGGGCTCCAGCAGGGCGACAAGGTAGTACTCGGCGGTGACCGCCATCAGGAGGGCGGTGGTCCTCTCGGTGCCGATCTGAAGCTCACGGAGAGCGCCGAGACCGTGGTCCTTCGCCATCCCCACGACCGTCCTCAAGACGGTGGTGTATTCGGTGGCCAGACTCTGCGCGTCCTGATCGCTCCGCACCGACTTCCTCGCCACCTCGATCCCGTTGGTGTCGGTGAGGGTCACGAAGCGAATCTCTGGAACCCGGGTGACGACCTGCTCGAGCGCGACATCGAAAACACTCATGGCCTTCTGGCTCCTCGTTGGACCTTAAGCCGATTCCCGAACGGACTCACTTAGAAAGCCCCCCGCTCGGTGGCTTTCTGTTGGACCGCTTCGCGTTCTGCCGCACTCGCGAACGCGTTCAGGGAAATGATAGTGCGCTCGCGAACCTCAGCCCTGGTGAGCGGCGCACGCGCGGGGCCACCCGCCTCCACGGGCGGAACCGCCGGCATCGTGACCGCAGCCGGCGTCCTCGCCAGATCGCTCGAGACGGCATCGAACTTCGACCTGGCCTGCGCGTTCTCCGGCTCCTCCTTGAGAACCTGCGAGAGCACGGCGCTCGCTTCCGCCTTCAATCCCTGCTGGAGATACAGATCGGCGAGGGTGAGGCTGGTCAGGGGCAGGGTTTTCGCACCGAGGTCGTCGTCTTCCGCGGGCATCTCCACTGAAGGGAGCTCCGGCAGCGCCGCCGGAGGGGGAGGCCCCACCGCCGGCGCAGAGAGCGCGAGAGGAACGAGGTCGGGAGCCACACCTACGGGGCTGGGCGCAGGGGATAAGGCGGCTTCCTCGAAGTGCTTCTGGAGATCTGCGGCGTTGAGCGAGCCGGGGCTGAACGTCCCCGAGGCGAGGTCCCGGTCGAGGGCTACGGACGCGGGGGCCGGCGCGCTAACCACGGAAGGAAGCGGGGTCTCCGGAGCGGCCGACGGGAGAGAAATCTCGGGGGTCGGGGACATCCTCGCCTTGATCTCCGACATCCGCTCAATGACCGCCTTGTCCCCGGGGGAGATCTTTAGCGTCTTCTCGAACTGCTGCAGCGCCTGCGCGGTCTCGCCAAGTTCGGCAAGGGCATCGCCCAGGAGCCGGCTCGCCATGATGTTGTCGGGGGAAGCCTTGACGATGCTCTCGAGCTCGGGCTTCGCCTCGGCCGGCCGCCCGGAGTCGAGGAGCGCGCGAGCCAGGGTCAGGCGGGCCGAGGGGTAATTCGCATTCTTCTCGAGGCCCTTGCGCGCGACCGAGATCGCCTCGTCGTGCTTCCCTTCCTTGCGGAGCTCCTCGGCAAGCTGCGCGAACAGCCTGGAGCCAGGGTCCTTTTCGAGCTTCCGGCGAAGCTCGCCGGTTCGTGCGTTGTCATCCATGGCGAAGAGGGTCGATGGGCCAGGGCTCCCCTGAAAGGCGAAGGCCCGGTGCCGTAGGAAGCCTACAACAGCCGGGCCCTCTTTAGGGGGATCGGGATCCGACTAGGGGACGATCTTGATGGTCTTGCTCACCTGGCACTGACCACCCGTGTTGCTTGTCGCGATGTGGGTCACATCGTACGTCCCCTGGTTCGGATACGGGTGCTGAACGTCGATGGTCCCTTCGGATCCCGTCTCGCCGCCGGAGCCGTCGCCGAAGTACCACTCGTAGCGCACGATGTAGTTGGGCGAGGCGATCGATGATGTGGAAGTGAATCGGAGGACGGTGCCTTCCTTGTTGACAGGATTGTTGGGCGCCATGATGAACGAGCAGGTGGGCACGCCGGCGCCGCCCTCCGGGAAGCGCCGGGGCTCGGCCGATCGCAGCTCCAGGGAGACCGTCCAGTTGGGCGCGCCTTGCGCGTCGGTTCCGACCGGTCGGGCTCCGATCCGGATGCGGGCATTTGCGGTGAAGTCCCGCCGTTCGGGCGTGGTGTAGACCACCTGGGCGATGCCGTTGCCATTGGTCGCGATCGTGGTCGATCCGAACACCCGCGCGCCGCTCGCGCTGGTGAGCTGACCAATCTCAGCGGTACGGCCGGCCTCGTCCAGAATGGTGAAGACGACGCCGCGCCCAGCCACGCGTTTCCCGTTCTGATCCTGGAGTACCGCCTGAATGACGGAGGTCTGGATGCCGTCGGCGACCACCACATCCGGCAGGGCCAGCAGCTGCAGCGATAGGCCGAGTTCCGAGGGTCCGGTGAGGCTCTCGGGCACCTTCACCTTGTCCAGACCGCAGCCTTGCAACGTGAGGCCGCAGGCCAGGGACAGTGCCGCGATTTTTCTTTTCATTGTGCTGCTCCGCATGGAAATTCTCCTTGCCTTCTGATTCCTGTCGAGCGGGGAAAGGCGGATCAATTGTCCGCCCAGTTGGCGAAGTCAATCTGGAGCGAGCCGTTCGCCGTGACCGTCTGCCCAGAGATTGTCCGACCGTGAAGAGTAATGTCGGCGAACATCGTGACCACGAGACCGCCGCCGGTCCCGCTCGAAAGGTTGCGAAGAGGCGGCTCGAGCTTAGCCTGGACTCGGACCACTTCCAGGCTGATGGAGTCGGTCCCGCTGGTCTTGACGTCGAAGGCGGCGGTCAGGTTGCCGCTGATCGAGAAGGGCACATCCTGCCCCTCGACGCCCCGACCATCCGATCGCCGATACTTGATCTCATAGCGCTCGAGAATCACCGCGCTAGGGATTTGGGGTACCGTGGTTATGTTCGGGTTCTTGAATCGAACCGCGATGGCCAGATCGGCGCTGTCATTGAAGACACCGGTCGCCTTCAGGACATCCGACTTGAGGGCTGCGCCGCCGTTGATGCTTGCGATGATCAGCAGCACGCTCGAGGCGTTGTCGGTGGTGTAGCCCGCGGAACACGCGGAGAAGCCTGCCGCTCCGAGGAGCAGGGCAGCCCTGGCGATTGTGGATCGAATGAGTGAGCGGGTCA
This sequence comes from Vicinamibacteria bacterium, assembly GCA_031392925.1. Lineage (GTDB taxonomy): Bacteria > Acidobacteriota > Vicinamibacteria > Fen-336 > JAGNNV01 > JAGNNV01. Next base: position 1,886 of record JANMVV010000026.1, on the reverse strand, counting down.
TGGTTTCTCTTTCCCCTTCCTAGCGGACAATCCTGGGCGTGATGAAGATCAGGAGTTCGGTCGTCGAGTTTCTGGTGGTGTTGTTCTTGAAGAGCAGCCCGAGGATGGGGATCTGCGACAAGAACGGCGTGTTCTGCTTCGCCAGCGATTCCTGGCCCTGGTAGATGCCGCCGATGACCGTGGTCGAACCATCCTTGACCAGGACCGACGTCTGCGCGGACTGCGTGTTGATCGGCGGAACCGCGGCGGCGCCGGTTCCGACGATGTTGCCGAAGTCTGGCGACGAGTTATCGACCACCACCTGCATCAGCACCGTGCCCGCGTCGGTGATGGTGGGCGTCACTTTCAGCGAGAGGCCGGCGTCCTTGAAGGCCACGGTGACGGTGCCGTTCGAGACGGTCTGGTAGGGAATCTGTACGCCCTGCTTGATCTCGGCCGCCACCTTGTTCTGGGTGGTGATGCGAGGCGTCGAAATCACGCGCGCCTTGCCCGAGTTCTCCGCCGCGGTGAGCGCCGCATCCAGATTGAAGCTGCCCAGGATGTTGCCCATGGAGATGCCGATTCCGGTGTTCTGCTGGGCAGCGGGCAGGTTCACCATGTAGCCGCGGCCGACCGAGCCAATGCCCGCGTTCGTGGCGAGGCCACTCTGGCTGGCGTCGATGCCGCCCGTGCTGTTCACGCCCTGACCATTCACGATGATCGAGTTCGGGAACGCGAGGTTGGTGGTGTTGCCGTACTGCTGCACCTGCTGGTTGAGGAAGCCCCACTGAACGCCGAGCGCTCGAGCGAACTGTCGGCTGCTCACCACGATGCGGGCCTCAATCTCGACCTGTGCGCTGGGGCGATCGAGTTCCTGGACGAGCCGCCGGGCGGCGGCCACCCGGTCGGGCAGGTCGGTCACAATGAAGACGTTGCCGGAGCCGAGGGAGATGAACGTGCCCTTGTCGGAAAGAACCGTCTTCTCCACCACCGCCTTCACCTGATCGGTGTCGAGATAAGAGAGGCGACCCTGCCAGGATACCTGCTCTCCGGAGAGCTCTTTCTCCTTCTTCAGGTTCCGCCGCTCCTGTTCTTCCTTCTGCAGGTCGGCGATGCGGGCGATCCGCACGACATTGCCGTCGACCGTGTAGCCGAGGCCCTGAGTCTTCAGGATCAGGTCTAGAGCCTGATCCCAGGGAACTTCCTTGACGGTGAGGCTCACCTTCCCGGTGATGCCGGGGTTAACGATGATGTTGAGGCCGGAGATCTCGGACATCAGGCGGAACAGGTCGATGAGATCGCCGTCCTTGAAGTCGAGACTGATCGGATGCCCGGTGAACTGCGCCGGCTCGCCGTCCCCGCCGGGGGACTTCGCGGGCGCGATGGGTTCGGCGTTGACCATCGGCTTCATGGCCGGTGCGCCGGTGGTGGCCGGCGTGGTCATGGCGGGTGTCGCGGGCCCCTGCGGGGCGGCCGGAGCTTCGAGCAGGGCCGGCTCTCTGTGCACGATGGCAGTGGCCGTCTCAGGCTCGACCGGACGGGCCGGGGCGCCGAGGAGGGCGGTTGCAGCAGGCGCGCCTCCGCCGAAGACGATGGATACGCCGGTCGCATCTGGCACGACGTGATACGGCGTAGAGCTCTCCACGTCAAGGACCAGACGGGCAACCCGGGGCGGGGCCGCGCTGAACTGAGCAAGACGGAGCCCCTTGACCGGGCTCGCCGCCGCGGGCAAACCCGAGCCCTTCGTGGCGACCACGTCCGGGAAGTCAACCACCAGCCGGTTGGGATTCTTGAGGAAGAAAGTCTCAGGGCGCAGGGTTCCGTTGCCCTCGACGTGATAGCCGACCTGATCGCCGGCGAGCTTGGTCACGCCGGAGATGCGCGTGGCCTTGGGAGCGGCATCGTTG
>JANMVV010000467.1:0-4671 GCA_031392925.1 Vicinamibacteria bacterium | reverse complement strand
GATCGCGACCCATCAATCCCTGGTCAAGGCCATCCCGGTTGATCGACGAGCCGGCAGAGCCGAAGCCCTGATTCAGCTGGCCTGGTCCCGCATCAACAAAGTGGCTTGGAACCGCATCCTCGACGACTCAGACATTCGGGTCGCTTATCAGGATGCCGACGAAGCGCTCACGCTCGCCGACCTTCCGCTCGATAAATTCATGGCCGAATACACCAAAGCCTACAGTTTGCTGTTCACGCCAGATCGGGACAATCGAGCGCTCTTGGAGCGACTGACGGAGGCTAGACGATGGTTTGCTGAAATTCCTGGGCAGACTCCTGACATCTGGAGTTTCTTCATCGGAGCAGAGTCGTTGAAGGCGGTGCTGGACGCAGATCCCATCTTCCAGCCGATCTTGGCTCAGACGGAGGACAAGAAAGGGTGACGGTCCGGTTCGCGAGATCGTAGCCTTTTCCCGTCGCGTCGAGTACCTTGTCGAGCCATGTTCAGGCTCAGCGTAAACCCAAGCGATCTGCGTTTCCCCCCCGTTGATGTGGCCACACCTGAGGGCCTGCTCGCTGTCGGCGGCGACCTCCGACCAGAGCGATTGATCGAGGCCTACCGCCACGGTATTTTCCCCTGGTACAGCGACGATCAGCCCATCTTGTGGTGGTCGCCCGATCCCAGAACCGTCCTCTTTCCCGACAAGCTCCATATCTCGCGCAGCCTGAAGAGAAGCCTTCGTCCAGGCCTATTCAACGTTACACTCGATATCTGCTTTCGCGACGTGATGCAGCATTGCGCAGGACCAAGGCTGCAATATCCAGACGGAGGTACATGGATCACTGCGGAGATGCTCGAAGCCTACCGGCGCTTACACGATCTCGGCTACGCCCATTCCGTTGAAACCTGGCAGGAAGGAAAGTTAGTTGGCGGACTCTATGGCGTGGCGCTCGGCGGCGCCTTTTTCGCAGAGTCGATGTTCACCCGTGCATCCGATGCCTCGAAAGTGGCACTGGTCTCGCTCGTGCGCCAACTGCAAGCCTGGGGATTTTGCCTCATGGACTGCCAGCAATCCTCCCCTCACGTTATGGCCCTCGGCGCCGAATCCATTCCCCGCCGCGAGTTCCTCGATCACCTCAATGCGGCACTTACACTTCCAGATCGACGCGGACGCTGGGAATTCGGCAACCCGTGACTACAAAGGTCTTTTCCGACCACAGGGGATTTCTAAATTCTGTCACCGTGACAACGAGGACTAAGCGCTCCTCGATGCAAATCCGAATTTAAGGCCCCTTCCCCTTCACCACTATTGCCGGAGTGGCCAATCGATACTTCCCCCCTGAAGCACTATTTCGACAACCTCCTTCTTTGAAACCCAATTTGGGTTAATCCGAAATTAGGTTTACAAGTCCTTCTCGGCTGCGTAACAGAGAGGTCGTTGAGTGGCGAAATCTGTCTTCACTGAAGACTACGAAAGTTTCCGCCTCCTTCTGGTTGAGGCCAGAAATTCCGCGGGCCTCACCCAAATTGACCTGGCGCGGAAATTGGCCAGACCACAATCGTTCGTATCGAAATACGAGCGAGGCGAACGACGCCTTGACGTTATCGAATTTCTTGAGGTTGCCAGCGCTATCGGTATCGACCCGCCTTATTTCATTAGAAAACTACAAGGAACCGCTAACGCAAAGAGACGGCCGAGGCCTTTGTGAAAATCGCTCACGTGGAAACAGTCATCAGCGTTGGCGCCTTCTCGCATTCAGCGGAATGGCAAAACATTCATACTGCCTTGATTGATGCCATTCGAAAAGTCGGTTGGCCACCTCGCTCAAATACATTCGTAATTTACCCAGAGCGTGGCAAAGAGAGGCGCAAAGGTAATGGCGTCAAACCCATCAAAAATGGTCTGATCAGAAGCTTGGTCAAGCAGGGATGGAAAACAGAAGTCGCCCTCGACATTGCAACAGTTACCAGGCCAGGCAAACTCGATGCAGTCCTCCAGACAAGCTATGGCCCTGTCGCCATTGAATGGGAAACTGGGAATATATCCTCCAGTCACAGAGCGCTTAACAAGATGGCTCTTGGCCTACTGAAGGGAGCACTTGCAGGGGGAGTATTAGTAGTTCCAACCCGTGAGCTGTACAGGTATCTTACTGACCGAGTTGGAAACTGGACAGAACTTGAGCCCTATTTGGATCTCTGGAAAGCTGTTCCGTGTCGTTCTGGCGTCCTTCAAATTATTGCAGTGGAACATGATTCCACCAGCACAAAAGTCCGTCGTATCCCGAAAGGAACTTCTGGACGAGCTCTAGAGTAACTGCCACGTCAGTCCTCGACATAGTCATTATTGCGATGGGCATGAATCTGGCCATCCTCTAAGCGGCTGACAATATCTTCCGCGTAGTCAATCTCCATCCCCAACCATTTGCGACGTTTTTTTTCGCAAACGACATACGTCGTTCCACTGCCGCCGAAAGGATCGAGCACCAAGTCGCCCGGCACCGTAGACATCTCAACTACCCGGTCGAGAATCTTTGTCGACAGAGCATTGGCCTTTCGGTTCTTTGACTTGAATTTTTGATGCCGCACAGGAGGAATGTCAGTCCATACATCCTTGAGGTTAACCCCTTTTGGATTCATCGCATGGCGATGGCCACCGTAATCCTTGATCTCCCCTTTGCAATGACGGCAAGTTTCAATCGGCGTTCGGATTCGCCTAAAAGTCTTGGGCTTCCCCTTTGTGAAATATAGCAAGCTATAGTGGCTCGGGTGGAGCCGACCACGGATAGGGAGGGATGCACTAATCTCCAGAGCAATCCAATGCCGAAACTCCATACCCAACTCAAAAAGATGGTGGCCCAACAAAACATTCCACTTCGGCAAATTGTATAGAAAGAGGGCACCCCCTGGCTTAATCACGCGAACACACTCAGCAAGCCAATCCTTGCACCAGTAAAGGTAGGCCTCTTCCTTCAAAAGGTCATCCGTATTTTTTCCGTACTTTTTCCCAAGATTGAATGGCGGGTCAGCAAAAACAGTGTCGACAACGGCGCTCTTGATGGACGGAAGAACCTTCATGCAATCAGCGGCGAAAAGAGCTCCGAGATCGCTCTTGTACACGGGCAACGACGTCTTGTGATTACCGATCAAGTAGGGAGATTCGTTGAAGCCGTGCGCAGGCCACCGAAGACGCTCTTGCAGGGTGAGATTTGCTGAAGCCTGAATTTCCATAAGTCAACCAGGATGTACTGTAGCCAAGATAGGTGTGTTCTTCAACTCAATATGCGGAGCCTATGTTTCCGTCTCTAGGGAATAGGATCTGTGAGGCGGCCTGGTTGATCCCCTACTGCGCGCATCGAACGAGCACATTCCGATCGTGCGCGTTCTGCGAGCAAAAAGGACGGTCTGGCCACTCCTTATCTCTTCCCCATCTTCGCCAGCTCCGAAAAATAGTGCGCGAAGGCTTTCATCCCACCGGAGGCTTGGCCCCAGTCGAAGTATTCGTTCGGCGCATGGTACCCATGCTCAGGCAAGCTCAGCCCCATAAATAGGATCGGCACCTTCCAGGCTTTTTGCATCGTGACCACGGCGCCGATCGATCCACCTTCACGGATGAACGCCGGTTCTTTCCCGAATCCGGCCTTCGCCGCCCGCTTCACCGCATCGACGTAGGGTCCATCAAACAATCCTTTAAAGGGATGAAGCATCCCTTCCCGTTCGACTTTCACGTTCGGGTTGATCTTGGCCACATGGCGCTTGAGCAACGCAAAAGCCTTTTCCGGAGTTTGATTCGGCACCAACCTCATACTCACTTTCAGCTCGCCATGGCCCGGCACGACCGTCTTCACCCCTGGTCCGTGATAGCCACCGGTCAGACCATGCACCTCAAACGTCGGCGCGGCCCAAATCCGGCGCATGATCTCAGCGGGATCGTTCGTGCGCAACGTCTGAAATCCATAGGCCTGCTTGAAGCTCTTGACCTGGAAACCTGACGCAAGGAAGCTCTTGATCTCCGCCTTCGTCGGTTCGATAACATCTTTGTAGAATCCTGGAATCTTTACCTTGCCGGTCTTGGCATCGACGCAGGCGTGGGCCACTTCCATCAGTTCCGCGAGCGGATTACGCGCGGCGCCTCCGGTCACACCGGAATGGGCGTCTTTCGTTCCAGTGCGCAGCGTAAGGCGCGCGCCCAGCAGACCGCGCAGACCATAGGGCATAGCGGGCTTTCCTTTCGCGAGCCAGATGGTATCCGACACCACGACTGAGTCCGGTCGAGGAATAGCCGTTCGATTCTTCAATCCTGCCGCAAAGTTCGGACTGCCGATTTCCTCTTCCAGTTCCCAGAGAAACCGAACATTGATCGGCACTCCTTGCTCGATTGCGTACCGCGCACCGAACAAGGCCGACAGCGCCGGACCCTTGTCATCCGTCGCGCCACGGCCGTGATACAGCCCGTTCTCGTTCTTGAACGCAAAGGGCGCCTGCGTCCATTCCGGCTCCTGCGCCGGTTGCACATCCATATGGTTATAGATGGTGACCGTCGGATGATGCGCTCCGGTCATCCAGCCGCCGGACACGATCGGATAGCCCCCGGTCTCGACAATCTGAGCCTCAGCCCCCAGGTCCGTGAGGACTTGCCGCGCGAATTCCGCCATGCGCCGAATGTCTGGGGCCTTGGCCGGATCCATGCTG
>JANMVV010000463.1:0-13823 GCA_031392925.1 Vicinamibacteria bacterium | reverse complement strand
AACCACGGCGACTACATCTTCCCCGTCCTTCCCGCCGGTCAATACACCATTTCCTTCGAGTTGGCCGGCTTCAAGCCGCTCAAGACCACCTTCGACCTCAAGCTGTCGGAGGCCAAGCCCTTCGACGTCAAGCTTTCCCTGGCGACGCAGACGGAGGAGGTCACGGTCACGGCCGAGGCCTCGAGCCAGTTCACTCAGACCGGGGCGGTGGCGAGCACCTACAACCAGGACCTCCTCGAAAAGCTTCCCACCGCGCGAACCCCCTTCGCCGCCCTCCTGCTCGCTCCGGGCGCGCATCAGACCGCGGTGAACAACGCGGTGACCATCTCGGGCGCCATGTCCTTCGAAAACCTGTTCCTCGTCAACGGGGTGGCGGTCCAGGACAACATCCGCAATACGCCGTTGAGCCTCTTCATCGAGGACGCGGTCCAGGAGACCACGGTTTCAACCGCGGCGGTGTCGGCGGAGTACGGCCGCTTTTCGGGCGGCGTCTCCAACTCGGTGACCAAGTCCGGGGGCAACACCTTCAGCGGGTCGTTCCGCACGACCTTCGACAAGGGTACGTGGCGGCAGCCCACGAACTACCCGTGCAACACCCTCAATCAGCCCGTGGCCTCCACCTGCACGCCGACCGACGCGGCGGCGCGCACGAAGAACATCGTGCCCACCTATGAGGCCACCATCGGCGGCCCCATCGTGAAGGACAAGCTGTGGTTCTTCGGCGCGGGTCGTATGCAGAACAACCCGATCGGCCGGCAGACCACGGCCACCAACATCAGCTTCACCAACCAGCAGAACGAGAAACGCTACGAGGGCAAGCTCACTTACGCGCTCAACTCCAAGCACAACGTGAAGGCGGGCTATTCGCACATCACCTTCAATGAGATGGGCAACTTCTTCGGCAACGTGATGGACACCGCGAGCCTCGTGAACCGGCAGCTTCCCCAGGACCTGGTTTCCGCGAACTACACGGGAATCCTGAGCCCCAAGTTCTTCATCGAGGGCCAGTATTCGAGGCGCAAGTTCACCTTCGTGAACTCCGGCTCGACCTTCACCGACATCGTCAAGGGCACCCTCCTGGTGGACAACGTCACCGGCAACCGATACCACGCGCCGACCTTCTGCGGCGTGTGTGACCCCGAGAAGCGCAACAACGAGACCATCGGAGCCAAGGCGTCGTACTTCCTCTCCACCGGCGGCTCGGGCTCGCACAACCTCGTGGCCGGATTCCAGCGGTACAACGACCAGCGCTTCTCGAACAACCATCAATCCGGCAGCGACTACCGCATTCTGTTCACGGGCACGATCTTCCAGGGCGCGAACATCTTCCCCATCGCGAACAACGACAACAGCACCATCATCCAGTGGAATCCGATCCCGGTCAGCTCTCAGGGCAACAACTTCATGACCTACTCCGGGTATGTCAACGACACCTGGCGCTTCAACAACAAGGTGAGCTTCAACCTGGGCGTCCGCTACGACAAGAACAACGGTTCCAACAGCGTGGGCCAGACCGTCATCAAGGACTCCGCGTTCAGCCCCCGCCTCTCCGTGACCTTCGACCCCAAAGGCGACGGAGCGTGGACCATGAGCGCCAACTACGGCAAGTACGTGGCCGCGATCGCGAACTCCGTGGGCGATTCCCAGTCTCCCGGAGGCCAGCCCGCGGCCTACACCTTCAACTACCAGGGCCCGGCCATCAACGTGGGCAACCCGGCGAGCCCCACCAGCCAGGACGACACCATCCGTCAGATCTTCGCGTGGTTCAACGCCAACGGCGGCACTTCCCGGCCCTTCCGCGCGGCGCCCTCGGTGCCGGGTCTCACCGGAACCGTCTCGGAAACCCTGGCGTCGCCAAGCGTGGTCGAGTTCTCGGGCGGATTGACCCACAAGCTGGGCACGCGCGGTCTCGTCCGCGTGGACGCGATCTACCGGAAGTACCAGGACTTCTACGGAGATATCATCAACACCGGCACCGGCAAGGTCACCGACCCGTTCGGCCGGGTGTTCGATCATGACATCACCCAGAACGTGAATGATCCCCTGGAGCGGAAGTACAAGGCCATCAACGCGCAGATCAGCTATCGGGCCAGCAGCAGCCTCAATCTGGGCGGCAACTACACTCTGTCCAGGAACTATGGCAACAACGTGGGTGAGACCGCGGGCGGCGGCCCGGCGCAATCGACGGTCCTCCGGTTCCCCGAGTACTTCCAGGTGTCCTGGAACGCGCCCGTGGGCGACCTGGCGACCGACCAGCGGCATCGCGTCCGGTTGTTCGCGACCTGGGACGTGCCCATCCCGCAGCGCTGGGGCCATCTGAACATCGGCGGCCTCGAGCAGATCGCGTCCGGCACGCCCTACGGCGCGGTCGGCACGGTGGACACGCGGCCGTTCGTGACCCCCGTCGGCTACGCGAATCCGCCGGCCACCGTGAGCTACTGGTTCACCGCCCGCGACGCCTTCCACACGAAGACCCAGATCCGCACCGACATCGGCATGAACTACTCCCACAAGCTGAAGAAGTCCGCGGAACTCTTCGCCCGCTTCACCGCCCAGAACGTGTTCAATCGGCAGGTGCTCGAGAATCTCAACAGCATCAACACGTCGGTGCGCACGAACGCCACCAACTCGACGCTGTACACCCGGTTCAACCCCTTCGCCGACACTCCGGTGAAAGGCGTGAACTGGGATATGGCGCCGACCTTTGGTCAGCCCCTCGATCGCTTCGCGTACACCACGCCGCGAACCATGCAGTTCTCGGTCGGAGTGCGGTTCTAGGTCTCGCCGCTCCCGGAAAAGGGAGCGCCGCAAAACGTCAGGCCCCGGGGCGACCCGGGGCCTTGTCATTTCGCCGGTCGTTCCTCGGCTACTGCTTGATGACCACGAACCAGGCCGCGACGATCGGACCCAGGGGGCCGCGCACGCGCACGCCTGGCGGTGGCGGCGTGGGTGTGGGCGCGCCGGGAGCCGGCGGAGGAACGGGACCGCGCTCGGGCTGGAAGAGATAGACATTGTGCGTTTGTGGATCCACCGCGATGGTCTTCGCGCCGGGGACGGTGGCGACGGTCTGCACCACGCTGTACTTGTCCGGGGAATCCTGGTGAACCACGGTCACGTTGCCCTCGCCGCCGTTCGGAATGAAAATGAGTTTCTTCGCCGGATCCCATCCGAGGGCATCGACCCGCGTGCCGTTCGTGATCGACGCCACCACCTTGCCGGTGCTCGCGTCCACGACCACGGAAGTCTTGTTGCAGCCCGAGAAGATGCGGTTCGAGGCCTTGTCGTAGGCGATGCCGGTCGGGCCATCGCAGGGGGCGAGCGGCCACGAGGCTGTGGCCTTCCAGGTCTTCACGTCGATGACCTGGATGGTGTTCTTGCCTTCGTTGTTGACGAAGATGCGCCCCTTGCCGTCCGCCGCCGCCCCTTCGGGTGCGGTGTCCTCAAGCTCCACGGTGGCCACGATGTCGCCGGTCCTGGGATCGATGGCGGTGAGGGTGCCGATGGGGCGGCTGTGATTGGTGAGGATGACTTTGTCGTCCGCCTCGTCGTACATGATGCCGTCGAGACCGGGGCCGACCTTGATCTGCCTCACCACCGCGAGGGTCTTCAGATCGAACATGGTGACGGTCTCGTCGCCGCCGTTGGTGGTGAAGCCGTGACCGGCCTTGGTGGCGAAGGCCGCGCCATGCACGCCGGGGGTGTTGGGAATGTCGCCAAGCACCTTGCCGGTGGCGCCCTCGATCACCATCACGTGAGTGGACCGGGAGACGAAGACGCGGCCGGTCGCGACTTCAACCGCCACGTAGTCGGTGCCGCCTTCGCCCTTGATGTCAAACTTCTCGACCTTGAAGGTTTGGGCCTGTCCGGCCCGGGGCGCGGCCAGCGCGGCGAAGAGGATGAGGGCAGTGGGAACGACAGAGCGTCTGGTCATGGGGGCCTCGCGGATGGTTGAACGAGCGCGTCGAACCTGCAGGGGATCTGGGCCGAGCGAATGGATTGTAGTCCGAGGAGAGCACGTCCTCCGGCCCATGGTCCCCAACCTGACGCGCACCTTAACCGCCCTGCGGCGAGGCGACGGGATCACGATCAAGTAGGATGACCGGACGTTCGTGTCGACAACCCCAATTCAACAGGAGAGAGAAATGGCAGAAGGAAAGAAGCAGGGCGGACTGGGCGGCAAGCGCGGCGGAGCCAAGAAGGCGGCCAAGAAGAAGTAGGCGGCCGATCAGCCGAGGGGCCGGAGGGCGATCCGGTCCCACCCTGTCGCCTGAGAGAGAGCGAGCCGGCGGTAGTTCTTCGCGTCGGCCGTGGCCGTGTCCTCGCCGTAGACGTGCGAGTGCTTGACCTGGCGCTTCGTGGTCGGCCTGTAGAAGAGCGCCGTGCCCCGGTGAAGGCCGTGCCTCGATGAGTGCCACTTGACGAGCTTGTTCGCCACCACCTCGCCGACGGCCCGCGCCGGCCCCGACACCGCGGGATAGCGAGCGAGCTTCTGAAGGTTGTCGCACAGGGTCCGCACATCGAGAAGGGCTGGATCGCCGGGGTTTTTGGGATCATCGGGGAACCCGACGCGTGCCGCTTCGAGCGCCCTGGAACAGGCCGAGGCGCACGCCTTGTGTTCGCGCGCCGCGTCGAGCGCGTTCGCGAGCGCCTTCAGCGGCGACGCGATCGCGCGGGCCTCGCCGAGGTCAATGAGGGTGTAGGGCACGTCCGCGAAGGGCGCGCGATTTTCGGGAGCGCGCAGGTAGAGCGCGAGCTGCCGGGCGATCGAGTGGGCCGCGTCGGCGGGCGACGCGCCCGGGAACAACCCCGTCATGAAGGTCTCCCACGGCCAGAGGCCCGCGATCGGCACCACCGACTGCGAGGCGATCATGAACTTCGCAGCGTCCTTCAGCTGGTAGGCGGTCTCCAGGGTGTTCACTTCGCAGACCCGGAACACGATGACCGCGGCGGAATCGCCGATCGCCTCCACGGAGTTCGCGAGGCCGGAAAACTGCAGGGTGTCCGCGTCGTCCTCGCCCGCGTCGGCGTCGAAGAAGACCCCGACGGGGCCGTACCCGTGACCGTAGAAGAAGACCACATACTGATCGGCCGGGCACTCCGCCTGGCCGAAGCGAAAGAAGTCCGTGAGCACGCTGCCGCGCGCCGCGTTGAGATCGACGTCGTCCTCCAGAACGCGCAGCCGGCTGTGCTTCAGTCTCGCTTCGATATCGCGCCACAGCCGATGCGACTCCGCCCGGGCCGCCTTGAAGCCCGGGTAGCGCCTCTTCTTCTGCAGGGTCTGAGCCACCACGCCCCGGAACACGCCTTTCGAGCGCGTGAAGTCGACCTGCGCGGCTACGCTCATGTCGCCGAAGTAGTCGGCAGCGTGGCAGATGGCCGCAAGCTCCTTCCGGGCGGAGGCATCGATCGCGTCGCCGTCGGAGCGATCGTCGGCCACGGTGTATGCGAGCACCGCCCACGGATTTCGCTGAACCGATCCGGAACTCACGGCCGATCCCCTCTTCCAAACACGGCGTCGATGAGCACCAGTTCGGACGTGGACAGGAAGTAGAGGTAGGCGTACCGGCTTCCATCGGGAGTGAACTGAAGGCGCATCGTCATGGGCGAGCCGATCGGGTCCGCCGGACCGAATTCCTTCCAGGCCTCTCGCCTCCCCGTGGCCACGTCGAGCCGGGAGACGGGAATGCGGCGAGTGAGGGCTTCCGGACTCACGAAGAGCACTCCGGGACGATCCGTCCAGCCAAGAGGCCGGACGCTTGGATCGATTCCCGGAATCGGGCGGGGCTCGCCGCCCTTCAATGGATAGAGCGCGATTGTCTGGTCCGGCCCGATCGCGGTCACGAACCGGCCGTCAAGGGAAACGAGCCGCGGCTGACCCGGGGGGAGACGCACTCCAAAGGCGCTGATCGGCCGCGGATCGCCGCCCGGAAGATCCTGCGCATAAAGGCGCGTGCCTCGCCCCTTCTCGGCGCCCGAGATCACGATGCTCTTTCCATCAGGAGTGAATACCCCCGCGGTGTGGCGCTCGATCGGGCCGCGCTTCAGCACGGTGGTGGAACCGGCGCCGGTGGGAATGAGAGTGAGCTCCGTGGGCACGCCGGGAACGAGATTCAGGACCCGCGCGCCATCGGGCGAGAGAGCGAGAGGGATGCCGTCGCCCAGGCGGACCGCGGGACCGCGACCCGGCGCCTCGAGGTGAACACCGTAGTCGATGGATTCAAAGAGGACGCGCCCGTCGCGCGGGTCGATGTCGACGGGCATGCTCGCGGGCGTGTCGCCGAGATCCTCTTCATTGCCCCCTATCGTTCCGGCCTTCGACGCGCCCTGCAGTCCGACCGAAGTCACGAGGACCCTCTCGTCCGCGGAGATGTCCTCGAGAATCACGCGATTCATCCCTCCAAAGACACGACGCGGTTCGCCGCCGCTCGTGCCCATGCAGTGGATCGACGAGCCTCCGCCCACGCAGACTTCACGGCCGTCGGGACGCCACGCGAGACCGCCCAGAGAGCCGAACTCCTTGGCCAGATCGCGCTTGGCGCCGGACTTGAGATCCACGAGGGCGGGCCACCCGCGATCGTCGCCTTCGATGGGATGCTCGATGAAGGCGATGGCGTCGCCCTTCGGAGAAAGTCGCGGCGCGGAGAGCCAGCCGGAAGTTTCGTAGCGGACCTGCCCGATCGGAAACTCGAGGCGCGCGTGGCCCAGGCTGGTTCGAACCACGGCCAGATCGCCATCTTTCGACCAATCGGCTTGCTGTACCCCTTCGAGCACCGGCCGCGGCGCGCCCAGTCCCACCGGGGCCCGCGCGAGGATTCCGACCGAGTACAACAGGCCGAGCGCCGGCTTCAGCATCACCGCCAGTTCATTCGATGACGACACGCCGAGGAGATGCCCCTCGTGGAGGGCGGCCGTGCTCGCCTGCGCGCTCGCGGGATCGGTGGTGTACACCCGCAGCGGAGCGCTGTCCCAGCTCGCGCTGTAGACCACGGACCGACCGTTGGGGCCGAACCTGGCGGCGGATACGAGGCCGCGACGGAAGGTGAGCTTGGTGAACGTAGGGAGCGTCCCCACCCCGGGTCGCGCGGTCGTCTTGCCGATCCAGTACGAAGCCGCGGCGATCAGCAAGGCCGCGACCACAGCCGCCATCGCCGGACGCGAGGACCGTCGAGGGGGCGCGACCACCGAGTTCTGGGCCGACGTGGTGTCGCCGAGTGACACTGCATCGAGAGCGATGGCGAGGTCGCGCGCCGATTGGAGCCGATCCTCGGGACGCTTCTCGAGACAGCGCCGCATCAGTCGATCGAGGCCCTGGGGGACGGGCCGCCCGAAGGTGGCGAGATCCGGCGGGTCCTCGCGCAGGACCGCGGTCATCGCTTCGGCCGAGGTCTCGCGCTGGAAGGCGCGCTTGCCTGAGAGCATCTCGTAGATCACGCATCCGAGCGCGAAGATGTCGGCCCGATGATCGACCGCCTGGCCGCGAACCTGTTCGGGCGACATGTAGCCCGCGGTGCCCAGGATGATGCCGGACGCGGTGTGCCGGGTCTGGGTCTTCGCCTCCGGGGTCTTGCCGCTCGAGTCACTGTTCGACGCTTCCTGCCAGCGGGCGAGGCCGAAGTCGAGGATCTTCACCCGGCCGTCCGTGGTGAGAAAGAGGTTCGCGGGTTTGAGATCGCGATGGATCACGCCTCTCTCGTGAGCCGAGGCCAGAGCGTTCGCGATCTGCACCGCGAACTCCACCGCTTTGCGCGGAGGAAGCGCTCCATGGCTGAGCCTTTCCTCCAGCGTGTCGCCCTCGAGCAGCTCCGTCACCGCGTACGCGGTGCGGCCCTCTTTTCCGAAGTCGTGAATCGAGAGGATGCCCGGATGCGAGAGCGCGGCGATGGCCTTCGCCTCCCGGCCGAACCGCTCCATGGCGGCGGGAGAGGTGGAGACGTTCTCGGGCAGGACCTTGATCGCGACATCGCGGTCGAGGCGCGAATCGCGGGCGCGGTAGACCTCGCCCATTCCACCCGCGCCGATGGCTCCGGTGATTTCGTAGGGGCCGAGCCGCGATCCGGGCGCCAGAGTCATGCGCCCGCGAGTCTAGTTGGGACCGGGCGGGCCCGGAGAACGAATCACGCGACGCGTTCGTTCCCGATCACGGTGGTGCAGGAGGATACCGGCCGAAAACCCCGCTTGTTCCCCTCCGGGGCAAAGGCGGTGCCGACCATCACCCAGGGAAACTCAGGCGAAGTCTCGCCTGCACACGCGTAAACCATCCCGACTCAAATGGATGGGGACGCTCATGAACGCCGCAGAAGCCTGCTCGATCCCCTGAACCAGGGCGCGTCTGGCCGCCGAACCTCCCCCGCAAAGGAGAGTGAGCGACCCACCCTCGCCCCCGGCCCCATTCACCTTCCACCCGAGAGCGCCGCACCCCTTCGCGATCTCGATGACCTGGCGGGCCGCCGTGCCGACGAGGGCGGAATGAAGTCTTCCCTGCGCCGCGGTGCTCCCGGTCATGGCCCGGCCGAGGGCGTCGAAGTCGCCCGCGAGAAGGGCGTCGCGGGAAAGGGGCGCCTGGCGGCGGAGATCAGCGATCGCAGGCGAGTCCGGACCAGCGTCTTCGAGGGAACGGATGACCTCTTCATGAATGGCCGACGAGTCGTGAGAATTTCCAAGGTAGACCAGAAGAAGGCGTCGCTCGAATTCCCACCAGATCGGGTCCGGCACCACCACGGGTGAGACCCTGGCCTGCGGGTACTTGAACATCTCGATGTAGTTGATCCCGCCGCAGGCCGAAGCGATCTGATCCTGAATGCCGCACTGGCGGCCGAGCATCTCGGTCTCGACGCGCTGGGCGGCGCTCGCCACCTCGCGTGGGGAGAGGCGGCCGGGCGTGAGCGCATCGAGAGCGCCGATGAGCGCCACCGTGACCGCGGCCGACGTGCCGGTGCCCGCACCCGGAGGCGCATCGGAGTGGATGGTCACATCGAGCCTCAGTTCGCGGGGAACCTTCATGGACGCGATGGCGGCCTCGAGAAGAGGGTGCGGGCCCCAGGGCGGGGCTTCGTGCTTCACCTCGTAATGCTCTCCAAAGTTCTCGGCGTGGATCACCAGTCGGGGTAAGGCCTCGCGTGCGGGGTAAATCGCGATCTGAACTTCCGCGGAGGGATGGACCGCGACGTTGAAGACCTCGCCGTGACCCGCGAACCAGGTGTCGGTCCAGCAGCCGTTGTCGCAAATACGAATCGGGGCGGCGCTGTTGATGACGGCAAGCGGGTGTTCGTCAGGCGCGCGGCCCGTCACTTCATCTTGTCGTGCAGCCACTGCAGCATCGCGGCGCGATGGTCCTCGGTCATGAAGCCATGGCCCCCGTCGGTCCAGATGATCTGCTTCGGCTGCTTCGCGACCTTGAACAGGGGCTCGACCGCGCGGTCCTTGATCATGTCGGAGTCCTGCGTGCCGTTGATCATCAGGAGGGGCCGCGGGGCGATGCGTCCGATGTAGTTCGCCGGGCACGCGGCCCCAAGGTGGTTGTTCTCGAGCGCGTCGAAGTGACCAACGAACAGGAGCACCACCGCGCGCAGACGACGGTCGATGGCGCCCGCGATGGAAGCGACGATGGCGCCACGGCTGTTGCCGACGAGGGCCACCCGCGCCGGGTCCGCTCCCCGCTGCTCGACCAGGAAATCGTAGGAGCGGCTCACGTCCTTTGCGATCTGGGTGACCCAGCCGAGGTACATGGATGGCTGGTTGTAGAGGCGGTCGTGCTTCTCCTGCTCGGCGAACGTGGTCAGCAGTTCGGTGGTGCGCTCTCCGTAGTGCGGCAGGTCGATGGCGAGGACGGAGAAGCCCGCGCGCGAGAGAAGCTTCGCGGCGCTGACGACGCCGGGCCCGTCCTTGCCCGCCGGATTTCCGCCGTGCAGGAAGATCACGGTGGGCCTCTTCCCGTTCACCGCTCCCGACGCCTGCCAGAACACGGCGGTGACCCGCACCCCGGGCGTGCTCTGGAACGAAAGGCGCTCGCTCCTGAGCCCCTGATCGTCTTCCGCCTTCGACACGCGCACGTCGAGGGGCAGCTTGGCGTCGTAGGTGAAGAACTCGAGGTAGGTCTTGAACGTGCGGTCGTCGACCGGCTGCTGTAGCCACTGATCGGCGGCCTGGGCCCGGGCCAGGTTCGGCGAGGCCAGGCTCGCGCAGGTGAAGAGGAGAAGGGCGAGATCACGTTTCATTTGGATTCGCTCAGCATAACCAACCGGAAGCCGATGGCCTCGTTCGCGTAGCCCGGATCGAACCATTCGAGGTGGGACAGCTCGAACATGTAGGCAGGATCCATCCACGAACCGCCGGCCACGCCATGCCTTCCATCGGGCCGGCCCTCGCTCAGCCACTCGCGCACGTTGCCGGCCATGTCGAAAGCGCCGAAGGGAGAGAGACCGGCGGGGTAGCTTCCCACCGGCCGCGGGCCCTCGAGGCCAAAGTTCGCGCGCAGGTCGGCGGTGCGCGCATCGCCACCCCACGGGAAACCGGTCGCGGCGTCGCCCACCGCGGCGCGCCACCAGTGAGCGAGAGTCGGAAGCTCCTTGCCCGACCAGCGCGCGAAAGCCGCGGCTTCGTACCAGGAGATGCCGGTCACGGGCTGGTCCGCCCGATTCTGAGGATAGGCGCCCCCGGACCACGCGCGTGGGCCCGGCACCCCCGAGCGATCGAGGAGTCGGGCGAGAGCGGCGGCCCGCGGGAGAGCACTGCCCCCGACCGTCATCTGCTCCGGCCACAGTTCGGGTTTGGCGTAGCCGCCAGCCGATACGAACTTCAGAAAGCGCGCGTTCGTGACTTCATGCCGGTCGATCAGGAAGGCTGCAACGCGTTCGCTGCGCGACCCGAGGAGAGCCTCGCCCGCAGGTACCGCCACCATGCCCTCTGTTTCCGGCCTGGTCAACGCGAGGCGCGGCGTGAGTTTCACGTCCTTGCCCGCTTCGATGCGCACGCGGAGGCTGAGATCGTTCGAGCCGGCCGCCTTCAACTCGAGCATGTACTCGCCGGACACCAGAAGGCGGCGCGACAGCGGCGTCTCTTCGGAGGCGCCGATGGGAGTCGTATCCGGCGCCGCGCCGGGCGAAAGGCGGGTGAACTTGACGCTCGCTCGCGGCGGATCGCTCTCGACCGAAAGCGTGCCCGCCGCCTGAGCGGCGATGGCGGCGAGCCGAGGGTCCGCGATGTCCGCCCCCGCGCCGCGAAGCTGGGCGAACACCTCGTCGAATTTCTGCGCGCGCGCGGCCTGCTCGAGAGCGGGCAGCAGCGGCGCGAGTCGGTCGTTCCGGCGCGCGCGCAGGCCGAGCCCAGCCCCGATCACCGCGATCGCGAGGACGGCGGCCACCAGCAGGGAGCGCCGTTGCCCGCCGGTCAGGACCCTCCCACTCGCCGCCGCCGCGGGCCTCGCTCGACCGGAGTCGAGA
Source organism: Vicinamibacteria bacterium (assembly GCA_031392925.1). GTDB lineage: Bacteria > Acidobacteriota > Vicinamibacteria > Fen-336 > JAGNNV01 > JAGNNV01. The sequence continues at coordinate 2,385 of JANMVV010000463.1, read as the reverse complement.
TCGCGCTTGAGCCGCATCAACTCGGCGCGGATGTCCGAGGCATGCTGAAAGCGCACCTCGCGATCCTTCTCGAGCGCGGTGCCGACGATGCGGTTGAGTTCGGGCGGAAGCTGCGCGTTCAGTTGCGCGGGCGGCGGCGGCGTGCGGTTCAGGATCGCCTCGAAGGTCACCGCGGAGGAGTTGCCACGAAACGGCTGCGCTCCTGTCGCCATTTCGTAGAGCACGACGCCAAAGGAGAACAGGTCAGTCCGGTGGTCGAGGTCTTCGCCGCGAGCCTGCTCGGGCGACATGTACGCGACCGTGCCCACCACCGACCCGGCGTTCGTCAATCCCTCGTCGCGGGTCGCGGTCTCCGACTCGGGTCGCGCGCGGCCGTCGCTCGTGAGCTTGGCAAGGCCGAAATCGAGGACCTTGGCATGCCCCCTCTCGGTGACGAAGATGTTCGCGGGCTTGATATCGCGATGCACGATCCCCCGGGCATGGGCCGCGTCCAGCGCATCGGCAATCTCGATTCCGAGCGTCAATAAGGAGTCGAGCGGCAGGGCTCCCTTCGCGAGCACATGCTTCAGCGTGCTTCCCTCGAGCAACTCCATGGCGATGAAGGGCCGGCCTTCGTACTCGTCGATGTCGTGGACCGTGCAGATGTTCGGGTGATTGAGGGCCGAGGCCGTGCGCGCCTCGCGCCGGAACCGCTCGAGCGCGTTCTCGTCGCTGAAACTCTCGGGCAGAAACTTGAGGGCGACGGAGCGCCCGAGCTTCAGGTCCTCGGCCCGGAAGACGACCCCCATGCCGCCGCCGCCAAGCTCCTCCAGAACGCGATAGTGGGAAATCGTCTTGCCGAGCATGGGGATTTTCGATTGTAGCGCCCCCCTGAGCAGGATCGGCGGATCTGGACGTTGCCGAGAGGCCTCCCCTATCATCCACATGGTCGGGCGGGGCTTCGTCGTTCATTCCAGGTGCCGGGAGGTGGGGACATGCAGGCGCGCGCGAAGGGCATCAGCAGGGTCCTCTGGCAGATTCTCTTTCTGAATGTGATCGTGGCCGCGGCCAAGGCGGCCTGGGGAATCATCAGCGGGTCCACGGCCATGCTGGCCGACGGCATCCACTCCTTCACCGACGGCTCGGGAAACATCGTGGCCCTGATCGCGATGAAGGCGGCCACGAAGCCCCCCGACGATGACCACCCCTACGGGCATCACAAGTACGAGTCCTTCGCGAGCGCCGCCATCGGGCTCATGCTGTGCTTCGCGGCGTGGCGGGTGGTGAGCGGTTCGGTGTCGGCCCTCACGGCCTTTGCGAAAACCGGGATCCATCCGAAGGTCGAGGTCACGATCACGTCCTTCGCGGTCATGATCGTCACCCTGGGCATCAACATCTTCGTGGTGTGGTTCGAAACGCGCCGCGGGAAGGAACTCGGCAGCGAGGTGCTGCAGGCCGACGCGAAGCACACCCTGTCCGACGTCTGGGTGACCCTGGGCGTCCTCGCCTCCCTGGTCCTCGTGAAAGCGGGCGTCCCCATCGCGGACCCGATCGTCGGACTGTTCGTGGCCTTCGCGATCGTCTGGGCGGCCATCGAGGTGTTCAAGGGCGCGCACACCACCTTCTCGGATCACCAGAGGCTCGACGCCCACGACGTCATGGGGAAGGTGGTCGCTTTCGATGGCGTCAAGGGCTGCCACCACATCCGGTCGCGGGGAACGGGCGCGATCATCCACATGGACATGAGCATCCTGGTGGATCCTTCTTTGACCGTTGAAAAGGGGCACGCCATCGCCCGCGATCTCGAGACCTGGCTGTGCCGCCAGTACGACGGACTCACAGACGTGGTGATCCACGTCGAGCCGGACGACGAAGACCAGCGAAGCCGGTCCGCCCGCTAGCGCCGCCGAAGCGGTCGCCGCCCGCTCAGACTAAGATCCCGCGGTCGAGGCGAATGAGATGAACTACCCATCCGACTTCATAGACCAGCTCAAGCAGCGCGCCTCGGACCGGTGCGAGTGCGAGAGAAGCGAATGCCACCAGGGACCGGGGCGATGCAGTGAGAGGTTGCTGGAAGAACCTGGCGATCCCGCCCCGTGGTCGCCGGTGCTGACCGGCGAACGCCTCACTTTCCCGCCGGTCGCCTCGAACTACATCGCGTTGTGCGGGACTTGCGCGGTGCCGCGGACCGGGAAGCGCTATCCGCCCGACTGAAGCGGAATAGAGCCTTCCCTCATGGACGCTCCAAAGAAGTCTCGCGTGTCCCGCTCCGCCGCGTGGCGCGAGGCCCGCGAGCTGGTCTGGTCGCACCGGCGCCGCCTGGGTCTCGGCCTCGCGTTGATGCTGGTGAGCCGGGTCGCAGGCCTGGTGCTCCCCGCCTCCTCGAAGTGGCTGATCGACGAGGTC
>JANMVV010000452.1:0-36630 GCA_031392925.1 Vicinamibacteria bacterium | reverse complement strand
GACTCGACCTCATCACTCAGGAGGACATCGAAGCCATCGTCAACCGGAAGGACCATCGCGTCACCGGTAATCGCTGGCTCGCCGTGCTGCGCCATCTGTTCAACGTCGCTGCGGGCGACCGCGGGGAAGGATGGTCGCTTGCGAACGCGAAGGGCTGGGCCGGGCCGGACGCTTCGGGAAGGGAATCCAGGTGGACGAATCCGTGCGAGAACGTGTCGCGCTACACGGAGAGGGCTCGAAACGAGAGCCTCGCCGATGACGAGTGGCCGAAGCTGTTTGGCTTGCTCGACCGTCACGTGAAGGAATCGCCATTCATCACGGCGTTGATCCGGTTGCAGGCGTTGACCGGCGCTCGCGGGTCTGAACTGCGGGAGGCGAGGTGGGAGTGGCTCCAGGTCGATGAGACGCCATCGGCGAAGCCCAAGAGCAAGCCGGTGCGGACGGGGACCCTCACCCTGCCCACGTCGAAGGAGGGCGGGGAGAAGACGATCATCCTTCCGGCTGCGGCCGTCGCCGTGCTCGACTCCTTACCGCGTCTCAAGGGATGCCACTTCGTCTTCCCTGGGCTCACCGTCAAGGCCCCCGTGGATATCTCCACCGTCATGCACTGGTGGGCGAGACATCGGGCCGAAGCTGGCCTAGATCGAATCCGACTCCACGACCTACGCCACAGCATGGCCGCGGTTCTCATCGGAGGAGGCGCGTCGCTGGCCGAAGTCGGCGAACTGTTCGGCCACAAGAGCGAGGCGACTACGAAGCGCTACGCGAGCCTCGCCGACCGTCTGAAGAAGAAGCGAGCGGGCGACGCTGCGGCCCGGATAGCTGCGATGGGGGCAGCATGACTCAGGCGAGGCGCGAGACGGGCTCTGACGTTCGGGAATCGGTCCGGCTGTGGGAGACGGGAGTCGCCTGCTACTACACGCGAAGGCCGGGGCCGGTGTTCACGCTCGGGGGCGTCGGCTTGCCTACCGCGTCCAAGGGCGTAGATCATGCTTTCTTCTCGCGTGGCGCGTTCGAGCTCGTCGCCGGTAGCGGCGACTCGATGCGAGTCTGGGGCGAGTGGGTGCTCAAGGTCGCGGGTCTCCCTGCGAGAAAGGACCGCGGCGCCCGGACGATGCCCAGAAGTAGGGCGCTCATGAAGTACAGATTCACGGCAGACCGCGCCGGAAGCGAGGCTCCTGTCATCGCCTTCGACTGTCGAGAGAATCGCCTCATGCGCGTCATGGAACGATTCGAGACCTACAGCGCGGAGTCCTGGGCCGCTCGGATTGAGTGGCGGTTCCTGACCGAGCACGCGAGCGGAGAGCGGGAAGTCGAGCGCCTCCACGCCTACCTCACGGGGAAGCACGTTGAAGCCGAACTCGGCGACGATGCGCGCCTGGGGCGCAGGTTCAAGGGGAGGCGGGGGAAGCCCGGCAGGGTGTCCAACATGGTGGTGGGTTGGCGGGACCTTCTCCCCAAGACCTCAGACGGGGAGCGGCGAAGCAACACCGCGTCGGCGAAGTGGATTCAGGAGAACTGCCCAGAGGCACAGGACCTGGGCTTGGACACCATCCGCAAGTACCTGTCGGAGAAGAAATCTTGAGGAGCCGTTTGGAACGAATCCGATAACGTTCCAACTCGCTCAGCAAGCTCTGCCTGAGCCCGACCCGATGCGAAGTGATCGCACCGGGCGACACAGGGCCGAACAGGAGACGACGAATGAGCGAAGGAATGCTGACGCAAGAGGGGACCGCGAGGCTTACGACCATGAGCCCGCGGACGTTCGAGAAGCTGCGGACGACTGGCCGGGGGCCGCGATACGTGAAGATCGGCCGAAGGGTTCTCTACGACCCGCGAGACGTGGCCGAGTGGCTCGAACGCAACAAGGTCGCCAACACCGCGGAGGCCGACACGCGCCGGGATGCGCCCCCGAATCGGCCGACTCCCAAGACCGACGTTGAGCCGCGGCCGGCCGTGGTCCAGGGGATGGCCGGGAGCGGCGACAAGCTGGAGCCCCTCACTATCACCATGGTGCCGACCAGCTGCGGTCTGTGCTGGGGCAAGCTCCATTCTCAGGACGGCGTGTACACCTGCACGAACGAGGAACACGGCTGCACGTGGGCCGTTCGGGTGAAGGGCGCGAACAATGCCGCATGAAACGACGAAGCCCACGGCGGGAACCGTGGGCGTATCGAGAGAGCCGGGCAGGCCACACTTGACGGATGAAGTCTACGCCTACCTGACCGAGCCGCTCGATGCGCCACAGGATGCAGAGTGGGAGCGAATCCGGTTCGCTCTCTTCCGCATCGCCATGACTGACCAGGGGGAGAAAGGAACCCGCGCCCGACGAGCGCTCGCACAGACCACGGGCGTCTTTCTTCCTGAGAGCGTCTATCGGATCGTATGGGCCTTCGGGTTGAACCTCTCGGGCCTGCTGTACGGCCGCGAGCCTCTCGACCGTGCGAGGCTGGCTCGACTGCTGAACGAACTCATACGCGAAGCCACGCGGATTCACTCCGAAGAGAGGGCCGCGTGATGGACGGGGTGCGCATGGTTGATGAGTTTCTTGGCGTGGGGGAGCTCCGCCGCGAGCGGGCGGTTGCGGGGATCGGCTCCGGGGGCTTCGTGACGATGGAAGCCCTGCTCACCGAACCCGAGCCGGAGACCCGATGGGTGGTTGATGGCCGGCTTCAGGCGGGCGGCTTCTCTCTCTTCGTGGCGCGGCCGAAGGCTGGCAAGTCCACGAACGCTCGGGAACTGTGCCTAGACGTGTCGCGGGGTGAGCCCTGGCTTGGTCACGACACGCTGAAAGGGCCGGTCTTCTACTGCGGCTTTGAGGAGAAGCGCTCCGAAGTCGGGAAGCACTTTCGGGCGATGGGTGCGTGGGCTGATGACGTACTCGTCTTCACGGACATGCCCGGCCCGACATTCATGCAGGATCTGGCTCGCGCCATCGAGACGCACGACCCCGTTCTTGTCGTCATCGACGGGTTGTTTCGCCTCATCCGCGTGACCGATGCATCGGACTACGTTCAGATGAGCCGGGGCTTGGAGCCCTTGCTCGACATGGCGCGGAAGAGCGGCGCCCACGTCATGGCGACGCATCACTCCCCGAAGAGCGACGAGTCACCGGATGGGGTTCTGGGCTCGACCGCGATCTTTGGAACCGTTGACTGCTTGCTCCGAATCAAGCGAGCCGAGAACGGGGACCGGACCCTCTCCACGATGCAGCGCTACGGGGAGGACATGGCGGAGACCCTGCTCGTTCTCGACAAGGCGACGGGGCGAACGTCCATCGGGGGCCTGAGAGCCGACGTGGGGGCGTCACGGCTGGCCGATGCCCTGCTCGAATCGCTCAGGGGCTGCGACGGGTTGCGGGAGGTTGACCTCATCGAGTCTGTTGAAGGCAGGAAGTCGATGAAGCATGTAGCCCTTCGCCTCCTGCGCGAGGCGGGGAAGGTGACCAGGAGCGGAGCGGGTGGAAAGAAAGACCCTTACCGCTACTCGATTCCTTCTGGAGCGGAAGGGCTTGAACTGTGATCGGGCAGACGCCGACGACCGAGACGCCGATAGAGACCGTGGTCCGCGCTCGTCGCCTTGGGTTCCACCTGTGGCTGAGCCACGAAGGCGCGATCAAGGTATCCCTACCGGCTGGAGTCGGCGAGGTTCCTCCGTGGCTTCGTGCCGCGAAGCTCCGCGACGCTGAGGCGTTCGCTTTCGCGGTCGGCGTCGTCGCGGCCGTGGAGCGTTCCGGGGGCGATCCTGGGCAGTTGCTCAGCGTGAAGACGCTAGTCTTTGAGATCGCAGCGCAGTGAGCCAGATGCCGTGCCCACCCGAGACACTCGGCCTTTCTTGGTTCGGCTACCGCGAGCGGGCGAGGCGGCGTGAAGCGGTCTAAGCTTCAGCCCTGAGTCGGGAGGGCCGCATGGGTCTCACATTTCGCAAAGGCATCAAACTCGGTCCCGTGCGAGTGAACCTCTCTGGTTCAGGCATCGGATACTCAGTCGGAGTGAAGGGCCTTCGCGTCGTCAAGACCGCAAAGGGCCGCACGTACATGAACGCGCAGCATGGTCCCGTTCGATTTCAGCAAACGATCCCGACCAAACAAGCCAGCGCGGCGAAAGGCCCGTGGGCGCCATCGAAGTACATCAACCTGGACGGCGGCGAAGAGTTTTGGCTCGACATGGAGGGCGAGGAGAACGAGGGAGCCCAAGTCGCGATCGCAGCCGCAGTCGAGAAGGCTGGGGATGCGGGAGCGAAGGAGCCAATCATTGAGATCGCCCTCGCGTTCTTTCCTGGCAGCGGAATCGTTGGGATCGTTGACAATGACAAGGCCGTCGGAGTGCTGCCGGAATCGGATCCTCGCTTCAAGGCCCTGGCCGCTGCTTTGGTCACAGCCGACGCGGCCGGAACCTGTCTTGCACTCGTGTTCGACGAGAACGGGAAGCTCGGCTTGAAGCTCAACCTGGACCGGGAGGCGCTCGCGAGTGATTCGGTGCCGGACCGAAAGCCGCCCACGATACCGGCGGGTCTTGTCGTCGGAGGAGTGCTCTCGGTCTTTGCTGGAGTCTTGAAAGGGCTGTTCGGGAGGCGCCGGTAAGGGTCCGAATCGGAGCGCAGTGAGCGTGACCCCTTTTTTAGGACCGGTCCTCTTGCGGTTCCCGGTTCCCACCCCTGGGCCGGGAACTGGGAACTGAATCGGCGTGGGGGCTTTTTGGGGCCGGCTCGACGGTAAGAAAAACCTTGAGTGACTTGCCGGGGACTTGCCGGAGATTTGAGTCTTTTTAGGCCGTCGCTCGACTCCATGTCGATTATGGCCTTTATTCAAGCCTTGAAACCGTGGTGACCCGCGGAGGACTCGAACCTCCAACCAAAAGATTAAGAGTCTTCTGCTCTACCATTGAGCTAGCGGGCCCTTGCGCAGTCAGGCTTCGTCTCCTGAGGACGCGAACGCGGATTATCTCCGATCTGCCCCGCTCAATCAAGAAAATTGGCCCGCGTTCTTGGGGTTCGGTCAGACCTGATCGCCGAAGAGGCGGACGACCGCGTCTCCGAGGCGAGGCATCCGGGCGAACACCGAGGCGGCGGAGTTGGCGAGGGTTCGGCGGGATACGAGGCCATAGAGCAGAAGGGCCGCCATGTGCTTGGCCCGGCGAAGATCGCGGATCCTCCGTTCGTAGCCGGCGAATGAATCGGAGTTGCCACCGAGGGACGCATGCACCGCCTCCGCCCCGAGCACGCCGCTGGCGATGGCGTGGGCGATGCCTTCTCCGGTGAAGGGGTCGAGGAATCCCGTGGTGTCGCCGCAGGCGATGAACGGGCCACTCGATTGCCGCCGCGATCTGATCCGGAGGGGACCGACGATCCGGATCCTGCCGTCAATCCGGGCGGACTGGAGCCGTTGCGAGATCTCGGGATAGGCGCTCAGGTGGCGGCGGAAATCAGCTTCGATGGTTCGCGGCGTCATGTCGAGCCGGTCGGTAAACCGGACATAGCAGATGTTGGCGCTCGTCTTCGAAAGGGGAGCGATTCCGCAGTAGCCACCATCGCCTACGTGCATCTCCGCAAGTTCGGAGAGCCCCGAGACGTCATCGCAGTGGGCGCGCACCGCGTACCGTCGCCGGCCGTGATCGGCGTCGGCCTCGATGAAGTCCAGCTCCCGAGCCAGAAAACTCTGGCGGCCGTCGGCGACGATGACCCGTTTCGCTTCGATGCGCACAGCGGCGGTCCCGTCGGTGGCGCGGCAACGCACCACCGCGGTCCCGTCGCCTCGCGGTTCCGGGGTGGTCGCTTCGATTCCCTCCAGAATCCTGGCCCCCCCCCCGCGCGCGCAATCGAGGAGCTGGGCGTCCAGCACGCTTCGCCGAATGGCGAGGCCCGGATTGTTCAGGCCGGCCTTGTAGCGCCCGAAGAAGGTGGTGCCTTTGGGTGAGCGGATTCGCATGCCTCGAATGGGGAGGCCACTCAGGGGCGCGCGGTCGTTCTGAGCCTCCGATGGCTGCCACATTCCGATTGCCCGGAGTCGCGCTAGCGCACCGGGCGAGAGGCTCTCGCCGCAGGTCTTGTCACGGGGGAAACTGGCGCGATCAACCAGGGTTACGCTCACTCCTCTGGTCGCGAGCTGAAACGCGGCGGTGGCGCCGGCCGGGCCGCCTCCGACCACGAGGACGTCGGTTCGAAGTGCGCTCATCGGTTCGAATCGCGCGGCCAGGACGGCTAGACCGCGTCCGACGAGACCCCGCGCCACAGGCTCAGCTCGATCGCGAACCCCGGGCCGAAGCCGATGCCAAGGGCGACCTGGTCGGGCGCCAGACTCCTGAGCGCACGCTCGAGAACGAACAGGATGGTGGCCGAGCTCATGTTCCCGTGGTCTCGAAGGACGGATCGCGAGGGTTCGAGCTGGGAGGGAGACAGACCGAGTTCTTCCTCGGCGACATCGAGGACACGGCGCCCTCCGGGATGAATGGCGAACGCGAACACCTGGTCGAAGCTCAAGTCGTTCTGGCCCAGGAACTCGACGACCATGGGCCGCAGCTTTCCGCGCAGGAAATCGGGCAGCCTCTTGTCGAGCACGAGCTTGAAGCCGCTGTCGACCACCTCGTAGCCCATGGCGCCCAGGCTGTCTGTCATGAAGTAGCTGGTGGCGTTCACGAATTCGATGGAACTTCTGCCTGCGGCCGGGTGCTGAGCGCCCAGGAGCACGGCCGCGCCAGCCCCGTCGGCGAACAGCGCGGCCGCCACCATGTTGGTTGCGGAGGCGTCGCGGGCCTGGAAGGTGAGCGACGAAAATTCCACGGCGAGAACGAGGGCCGCTCCGCGCGGGTGGGCGCTCACGTAGTCAGCGGCCCGAGCGAGCGCCACCGCCCCACCCGCGCATCCGGCCTCGGTGATGGGGAGGCGCGCGAGGCGCGGGCCGAGTCGAAGAGCGTTCGCGATGTGGGCGTCCACTGCCGGAATCATGAAGCCGGTGCAGGAGCTTGAAACCAGGATGTCGATGGCCTCGAGGCCGGCCCGAGACAAGACGGAGCGAGTGAGCTCGATGCCGGTCTTGATCATCGCCTCCTGATAGACCGCGTTTCGTTCCACGAAGGTCGCGTCGACGAAGACTTCGTCGAGGGGCTTCAGCGATGACCGTCGGTCGACGCCAGCCCGCGAGAAGAGGCGTTCGACCGCGCGTGGATCGACGCTTGCTCCCGTGCTCTCCAGCCAGGCCAGAACCTCGGCCGTAACCTCGCTCTGCTGGTACTTGAACGGGGCGGGAAGCGTCTCAATCGCGGCGAGAAATGACAATGAGGCCGATAGTCAGCAGGTTGGAGCGGAAGGTTATGAGCGAGGGCGAGATGGATTCCGCTCCAGTGTGTTTGATGAGGTCTGCTTACGCCAAGCGGCTAGAACGGAACGTCTTCATCCGAGGCCTGGAAATCGTCGGCCGGTGCGGGCCCGGGTTCTCCCGGAGCGCTCGAGCGGGGCGCGCCGTCTCCGCGCGAGCCGAGCAGCACGATCCGGGAATTGAAGCCGCTGACCCGGATCTTTGTGACGTTGCGCTTGATACCGTCCTTGTCGGTGTACTCGTCGTACTTGATGGAGCCTTCCACGTAGAGCGGCTTGCCCTTGGTCACGTAGTCCCGGACTACCTGGGCGGTCTTGCCGAAGACTTCGACCCGGTGCCATTCCGTCTTCTCCTGCTTCTGGCCGGACTTGTCGGTCCAGCTTTCAGACGTGGCGAGGGAGAAATTGGCGATGGGCTCGCCGGACTGGGTGTAGCGGATCTCGGGATCTTTCCCGACGTTGCCGATGAGCGTCACTTTGTTGACTGAGGCCATTTGAGTTTCCTTCTTCTATTGGTGTCGTAGCTTGAGAGAGATTGGGGACTGGTATGCGCCGGCCTTGGCCTTAGGGCTGCCCGAGTTTTTCGCGCGCGAGGCGGGCGGCCGGAGAGTTGGGGAACCGCTCGACCACGAATCGATACTCGAGAACGGCCTGGGACTTGCGTCCGAGAGCCTCGAGGGCGACGCCCTTCTTGTATCGCGCGTCAGGAATCTTGTCGCTGTCGGTGAAGTCACGGAGCAGGGCATTGAACGCGGTGACTGCGTCTTCATACTTGCCCTGGGCCTGCAGGCACTCGCCGATCCAGTACTGAGCGTTGTCGGCGAGGTCGGTATCGCGGTAGAGGCGCAGGTATTCCTGGAAACCCTGGATGGACAGGTCGTAGTTCTTGCGCGCGAAGTCGCTGTACGCCTGCTGATAGAGATCGCGAGGAGGAATTGCCGGAGTGGAGGGTGTGGCAGACTGCGTGGCACCGGGCATGCCGGACCCGCCCGGAGCGCCGTTCGCCGGCTGCTGCTGCATGGCGGTAGAGGTCCGCAGCCGGTCGGAGATCTCCGACAAGCGCTCCTGCTGGTCCTTGATCGCCACCATGGCGCGCTCATCCTGGATCTTCATATCCTGCTGAAGCTTCTTGAGAAGGCCCGACTGCTCAACCAGAATGTCCATGATCTTCTTCAGGTCTTTCTGGGTGTCGAGCCGGGCCTGATCGGCCTCGGCGACCTGCCCCTGAAGGGTAGCGATCTGCTGAGTGAGGGCCAGGAATTCCTTCTTGTCCGCGCGGGCTACGGAAGGCAGGGCGAGGCCCCCCAGCAGGACGAGGAGGGCGAGTCGAAGAGGGGTGACGGGTTGATGAACTCTCATGGCTAAGGGAACCTTTGGTGGGTGGATAGAAAAGGATAGCGGTCCGGGACCTTGAATCGGGTCCGGACCTGGAAAAGAATCATCGGACCGTCTGGCTCCAGTCGGGCGCCTGAGAGTTGCCGGGCCCGACTGCAATGCTTCGGAGCTTCACACCCATGCGGTCGGTCTGCGCCAGTTGCCAGGTGCCGCCCCGATTGCAGGCAAACGCCAGATGACGGCCGTTGGGCGCCCAGGCAGGATACTCGCAGCTGCCGCGTCCCGTGGTGAGCTGACGGACCTGGCCGGTGGCCAGATCCGCGACCGCGATTTCGAACCCGCCGTCTTCAAGCCGGGATGAGTACGCGATCTCGGCGAACTCGCGCGATGGATTCCAGGCGCAGGCATCGTTGTAGTTGCCCACGGTGGAAAGGCGCCGGAGGTTCAAGCCCTCATTGTCCATCACCCACAACTGGGCGGAGCCGCTGCGTCCGGAGGTGAACGCGATCTCAAGCCCCGATGGGCTCCAGCATGGAGCAGTGTCCTGAGCGGGTGTCCCGGTGAGATTGTGCGCATCGGTCCCGTCGATGTTCGTGACCCAGATGTCGAAGTTCCCGGCGCGGTTCGAGCTGTAGGCGATCTTCTTGCCATCGGGGGAGACCACGGGGGCGAAGGCCTGGGTCCCAGGACGTTCGTTCGTCACGTTGGGAACGCTCCGTCCTTCGAAGATCCACGAAAGGAAGATCTGAGGGTCGCCATTCCGGTAGGAGGTGTAGACGATGCCGCGTCCTCCGGGGGTCCAGGCGGGGAGGATCGACAGTTGGCGATTGACCGTGACCTGTCGGACGTTGAAGCCATCGTAATCGGAGATGTACAACTCCTTCCGGCCCTTGCCGGTGTAGTCGCGGTCGGAAACGAATACGAGGCGGGTGCGAGTCACGCCCTGAATCGAGGCCAGGCTCAAGATGTCGTCGGCGGCCTGGTGCGCGAAGGCGCGGAAGGTGTTCGGATTTACCGGATCCACTCTCCCGGCGTAGCGCTTGCTCATGATCGAGGAGGAGCCGTCGACGCTGAAGGTTCGTGCATCGACCGCGAACTCCGTGCCGGTCTGGGTGACCTCGAGGGTCACGAGTATGTTGGCCCCGACGGACTTCCAGTCGATGTAGCTCGGCGTCCTGGGATTGACCAGGGGCAGCGATTTCATCAGGGATTCCGGCGTCAGCTGGAAGCCCTCGAAATCGAGGTCGCTCTTCAAAACCTCGCGGACCACGCCGCACGACGTGCGCAGGGGCTCCGCCGGGACCGAGCAGGGTGCGATCGCGACGCGGGTTGCGCCGGTGCCGCCGATGACGATCTGGGCGATCCCCTGGTCCTGGATGGACGCCGAGACGACGCCCAGGCTGGCCAGGCCGAGACAGAGCCCCGCGCTAAGAAACAGGCTTGAAGTTCGCATGGACAACCAGGGTTTCCTTTTCGTAGCCGTTGGGGAGCGGGCCGAGTTGCGTGCTGATCACCGCACGTTCCGCCAGTCGGTCGACGGTCGGCGAGCCGGAGGACTCGATGATCTCGACCTCGTCGACCGAGCCGTCGCGGTGAATGGTGAAGGCGACCTTCACGTTGCCCGCGAGTTCGGGCCGGATCTGACGCGTCCAGGTTGCCCAGATCTTGTTCTGCGCCGCCGCAAGATAGAAACCCAGCGGGCCGGTCGGGCCGGTGGTTCCATTCAACACGCCCGGAGTCTGAGCCGTGAAGTCGAGGCCGGTCACGGCGCTGGCTGCGCCCGGAGTGGCGGCGACGCGTCCGGCCGACGGATCCTTCTGAGAGATCTTCTCGGTCGCACGCTCCCGGGACTCGAGCTTCCTGTCTTTGACGCTCCGCTTCAAGTCGACTGGAGCGAGCCCTTTTTTCGGAACCACGGTTTCCGGCTTGATGAGCTTGACCGGAGCTGGAGCCTTCGGAGCGGCTCTGGGGGCTTCAACAGGCGCGGGCGGCGCGGTTTCAGTCGGCGTTTCCGCGGGAGGCTCAGCCGCGCGGGGCATCCCTCCTCCCTTGGGAAGAGGAACCGCGAAGCCCTCGATCACGTTGATGATCGGACGCTTCGGCGTGAGCAGAGCCAGAATGAGGATGGCGAAGAATGTGGTGGCGTGGGCCGCGCCGGAAAGCAGAAGGCTCCTGGAGTACCCCGCATCGACGAGGGACTGTCGGGCCACGAGGACGCGCAAAACGGGATCGTTCACGAGGCCTCCTTCGCGATGTCATAGGCGAACCCAATACGTTCGACGCCGCAGCGCTTCAAAAGGTCGACCACCTCGATCACTTTCCCGTAGCGCACGCTCTCGTCGGCGCGAAGGTAGACGACGTGGGTGGGGCGTCCGGCCATGAGGGCGCGGATCTGGTCTTCGAGAAGAGGCAGGGCCAGAGGCTGTCGGCCGAGATACGCGCGGCCTTCGGCATCGAGGGTCACGGTCAGGCGATCCTCCGGCTGGTTGTCGAACTGATTGGCGGTGGGGAGGGTGATGTCGATGCCCTGGCTCATCATGGGCGCGGTGACCATGAAGACGAGGAGGAGAACCAGGACCACGTCGACCAGCGGCGTCACGTTGATCTCGCCGATGCTCCGGCGCGGGCGCTTGCGCCGGAAGGCAAGGTATCCGGAACCCGCGGTCCGCCCGCCGCCGTCGTCCGCTGAAGAGTTGAGGCCCGCCATCTCCTGGTCCGGTTACGTGAAGTTCCGCTCGACCATACTGATGAACTCCATGGCGAAGTCGTCCATCGTGGCCGAGAGGGCCTTCACCCGATCCGAGAAATAGTTGAAGAAGAGTGCGGCTGGAATCGCCGCGAAAAGTCCGGCGGCGGTGGTGATCAAAGCCTCGGAGATGCCGGGCGCCACGATGGCAAGGTTCGCCGAGCCCTGGCGTCCGATTTCGCCGAAAGCGTTCATGATTCCCCAGACCGTTCCGAACAGGCCGATGAACGGTGACACGCTGGCGGTGCTCGCGAGGAAGCTGAGTCGCTTCTCGAGCCTCGTCTCTTCGACCGAGGCGGCGCGGGCCAGAGCGCGCGAGACCGCGTCCAGGCTTCGGATGGAAGGACGCTGGGCGACGCCGCCTGCCGCTGGCCGGACCTGCTGGTTGATCTCCTGGTAGCCCGCCTGGAACATGCCAACCAGCGGCGAATACGTGAGTTGATTGGCCACCGCGTTCACCTCGGAGAACTTCTGGCTCTTCCTGAAGACGTCAAGAAAGCGCCTGGATTCCCGGGCCGCCCGGGCCAACGTCGTCCACTTGTTGATGATGATTCCGAAGGAAACGAGCGAGAAGATCATCAGGAGGACGATAACGGCGATCGCGGCGGGACCCGAGTGCTTCAGGAATCCGAGGGGGCCTCCCCCGAAAGCGTTGGAGGCGGCACTTTGAGCCAGCAGGAAATGGATCATCATCTGTATGGTGTTGTCGACCTCGCAGAATCGCACAATATGTTGTGTACGTCAATGAAGGGACCCTGACCGGCCCGCATTCCATGCTACCCTCACTGGCCTTCTTATGCTTCGTGTTCTGCGCATCGAAAACCTCGCGGTGGTGGCCTCGGCCGAGATCGAATTCGGGCCTGGGCTGAACCTGCTGACCGGCGAAACCGGGGCAGGGAAGTCCATCGTGGTCGATGCGCTGGGCTTGGTCTGCGGCGAGCGGGCCGACGGCGATCTCGTCCGGACCGGCGAGGAAAAGGGCACCATCGAGGCGATCTTTGACGTGCCGAAAGGGTTCGGATTCGAATCGCTCGGCCTCGGGATAGAAGAGGCCGATGGGGAGGTCGCGATTCGCAGAGAGATTCTGGCGTCCGGCCGCAGCCGGGCCATGATCAACGGGGTGACCGTCTCCCTGGCTGGTCTCAGGAGCGTGGGCCAGGAGCTGGTTCAGATTCACGGCCAGCACCAGCATCACGCGCTGCTGAATGCCGACTTTCACCTTTCGTTCCTGGACCGGTTCGCGAGCCTAGAGCCCAAGGCGGAGAGAGCGAAGGCGCTTTTCGCCGAGGCTCAGGCGTCGGATGCCGCGCTCCGCGACTTCCTTGAAAAGGCGCGGCAGTTCGGCCGCGAGCGGGAGGCGCTTCGATTTCAGGTTGATGAAATTCGGCGAGCCGACCTTCGTTCCGGCGAAGAGGAGGAACTGAGGGAAGAACGCTCCCGCCTTCGCAACTCCGAACGTCTCGGGGAACTGACCTCGGAGGCCGGGGGGCTTCTGGACGGCACCGAGGACGACACGGACAACTCCCTCCTGTCGAAGATGCGGTCGCTTGGGAAGAGGCTCGACGAGATAACCCGGCTCGACCCTTCGGCGGTCCGGGAATCCTTCTCTCGGCAGGGTGAAGTGCTCGGACTTCTCAGTGACTGGTCTGCTGATCTCGCAGACTACGTCTCGTCGCTCGACGCACAGCCCGGTCGCATCGATCAAGTAGAGTCGCGGCTGGCGACGTTAGAGCGACTTAGGAAGAAATATGGTTCAAGTGTCCATGAAATAATGTCTTTCTTGAGTGAGTCAGAGGACCGCCTCAACGCGATCGATAACCCGGAGGCCGAGGAGCGGCGGCTGGAAAAGCTCTCGAGCGCGGCCTGGAGCGGTTATGCGGCGCTCGCCGGTGCCCTTTCGAAAGAACGTCGGTCGGTGGCGACGAAACTCCAAAAGGCCGTGGCAAGGGAACTGGGTGACCTGGCGATGGCTCAGTGCCGCTTTGAAGTTCGCTTCGAGCCGTCGGTGGTACCAGCGGACTTCGACTGGAGGGCCCATGGCCTCGAGATCGGCGAGTTCTTCCTGTCGGCTAACCCCGGCGAGGAGTTGAAGCCGCTCAAGTCGGTGGCTTCGGGAGGCGAACTCTCCAGAGCTCTGCTCGCGCTGCAGTCTCTCCTGAACGCGCATCCATCGGGCGCGGTTGTCTTCGACGAAGTGGATGCCGGCATCGGCGGCGCGGTGGCCGAGGCGGTGGGGCGTCGGCTGGCCCGGGTAGCCCGGGACCGGCAGGTGTTGTGCGTGACGCACCTCGCCCAGGTTTCGGCGTTTGCCGACCGCCATTACGTCGTTGAAAAGCGAGTCGTGCGCGGCCGCACCATTACCGAAGTCCGCGAAGTCGAGGGGCGCGACCGCGTTCGTGAGGTCGCCCGAATGCTGGCCGGGGAAGTGGTCACGGGTTCCGCGGAGAAGAACGCCGAAGAACTCATCGGCCGGGTCAGGCGCCTCGACGCCGAACCCCGACCTTAGGGCGGATTCTTCACGTGGCGAAGGGCAAGTACTTCATCGAGACGTTCGGCTGTCAGATGAACGTCAACGATTCCGAGAAGGCGGCAGGCCTACTCGAAGCTGACGGCATGCAGCGCGTTCGTTCGGTCGAGGCCGCCGATGTCATCTTCGTGAACACCTGCGCGGTGCGCGAGCGTGCGGCCGAGAAGCTGTTTCACGCCGTCGGTCGCTACAAGGGCCTCAAGGCGCGGAACCCGGCCCTGAAGATCGCGGTCGGCGGGTGTGTCGCCCAGTTGCAGGGTATGGAGATCATGGAGCGGGCGCCCACGGTCGATGTCCTCGTGGGCACACATAACCTGCGTGACCTGCCACGCCTCCTTACGGAGTCCTCCGAATCGGGTCTGCGCCAGTCGGCGCTCGACCGGGAGGCGGACGCGTTTTCGATCCCCGCGAACGTAGTGTCCCACTC
The DNA here is from genome assembly GCA_031392925.1 of Vicinamibacteria bacterium. Taxonomy (GTDB): domain Bacteria; phylum Acidobacteriota; class Vicinamibacteria; order Fen-336; family JAGNNV01; genus JAGNNV01. The sequence goes on along the minus strand of JANMVV010000452.1, from coordinate 22,284 downwards.
GAGCCGGACCCGGGCGTACGTCACGGTGGTTGAAGGCTGCAACCACGTGTGCAGCTTCTGTGTGGTCCCACGAACCCGGGGCAAGGAGGTCTGCCGGTCGCCCGAGAGCATTCTCGAGGAGGTTCGGAGCCTTCTCGATAGGGGCTATAAGGAGGTGATGCTCCTCGGCCAGACCGTGAACGCCTATCGGTTCGGCGATGTGGACTTTCCAGACCTTCTGCGCCTTGTCCACGACACGGATGATCGGCTCTGGCGTCTGAGGTTCACAACTTCTCACCCGGAGCATGTCGACGAGAAGTTCGCCCGGTGCTTCGCGGAACTGCCGAGGCTCGCGCCCTACCTCCACCTTCCGGTTCAGTCCGGCGCGGATGCCATTCTGGCCGACATGCGGCGTGGCTACACGGCCGCCGAGTATCTGGAACGCCTTGCGCTGCTGCGTGCGTTCCGCAACGATTTGGCCCTTACCGCGGATGTGATCGTGGGGTATCCCGGCGAGACCGAGCAGGACTTTGAGTCCACCTGCCGGCTGGTTCGCGAGGCCAACTACGACGGGCTCTTCGTCTTCCTCTACTCGCCCAGACCGGGGACTACGGCGATTCGAAAGGCCGACGATATTCCGGAGGCCGAGAAGAAGCGGCGATTCAAGGTGCTTAACGAGCAGCAACAGCGGCAGCAGAGGCTCCGCCATCAGGGTTACATCGGCCGAGTCGAGGATGTCCTCGTGGAGGAAGTGATCGACGGAGAAGGGAAAGGACGCACGCCGCATTTCCGCTTGGTTCATTTCGACGCGCCGCCTTTCGCGAACGTAACTCCAGGGACTCGACTCAACGTCAAGGTCACCGCCGCATTTCCGAATTCTTTGAGGGGCCGGATCGAAGACGAGACCGACGCACGCGACCCGCGTCGATAAAAGCCGAAAGCGAAGTCCCGTGGCCGGAGGGAGTTGTCCCGATCGAGAGATTCATCACGCGCCTCGGTTTCTTTCATTGACCGCACGCGGAATCGTTCCTAAGATCGGCGATCAACCATGATCGTTCTCGCGATTACGAATCAAAAAGGTGGCGTAGGAAAGACTACAACGGCCATCAATCTCGCGGCAGCATTGGCGATGCGCGGCAAGCGAACTTTGCTGATCGATCTCGATCCACAGGCCAATTCATCGATGAGCTATCTGGACCTGAGCACGGTCGACAAGTCAACCTATGACCTGTTGATGGGCGAGATGCAGCTCGCGGAGATCGTGCGGCCAACCGCCGTTAAGAACCTCGAGATCGCGCCCGCTCGCATCTCTCTGGCGAAGGCCGAGAACAAGCTTATCGGGGAACTCGAGGGACACTTCAAGCTCCGCGATGCTCTGGAGTCCCACAAGGCGCAGTACGACTTCATCGTGGTGGACACCCCTCCCACGCTGGGCATCATCACGGCCAACGCCCTGGTTGCCTCGAGTCACGTTCTCGTACCCGTTCAGTCCAGCTACTTCGCCCTTGAGGGCACCGAGGATCTCCTCGAGACCGTCGAGAAGATCCGCGCTCGCCCTAATCCCGAGCTGAAGCTACTCGGCGCGGTGATAACGATGCACGACAAGAGAACCACGCTCGCCCGCGACGTTCAAAAGGCGATTGTGCAGTTGTTTGGCAACAAGGTCTTCAAGACCACCATCACGAAGAGCATCCGCCTTGAGGAGAGTCCCGCGCACCGCGAGTCGATCTTCACATTCGCTCCGCAGTCCAGCGGGGCTCTCGAGTATTACAAGCTTTGCGAAGAGGTGATCGAACGTGTCTAACGTCAAAAGAGTCGGGCTCCCCTCGTCCCTTCGGATGCGTCACGACAGCCATTTCATCGATCAACTGGGCCGCGCAGCCGGTTCACCGATCGGCCAGTCGATCCCGATCGAAGACATTGATCCCAATCCTAATCAGCCCCGTCAGAATGTCGGCGACCTATCGGAGCTGATTGCCTCGATCCGGGAAAAAGGTGTCCTCGAGCCGATCATTGTCCGGCGTCGGGAGTCCCGGTTCCAGATCGTGGCGGGGGAGCGGCGTTACCGGGCGGCGATTGAGGCCGGTCTGCCCGAGATCCCGTCTGTCGTGAAAGAGCTAACCGATTCTGAGGTCATGGAGGTTGCTCTCATCGAGAATCTCCAGCGGAAGGATCTGACCGCCTTTGAAGAGGCCGACGGCCTCAAGGTCCTGGCGGAGTCCCACGGATTCACGCATGAAATGATGGCGGAGAAGCTGGGGAAGAGCCGGACGACGGTTACCGAGACGCTTACTCTGTCATCGATGCCCGATCGCGTCCGCGAGCTATGTCGGCTGGCCGACATTTCATCCAAGTCCGTTCTTATTCAAGTAGTTCGGCAGAAGACTCCCGAGAAAATGGTCGCATTCATCGACACTTTGCAGAAGAACGGGGTTGGGCCGACTCGCGCTGAGGCGCGGCGGCTGATCAAAGCCGTCCCGGATCGAAAGGGTCGACCCAAGAACTTCGTCTTCACTTACAGGACGGGTCGCGATCGGGGCCTGTCCCTATCTCTGAAGTTTGGGCGAGCCGAGGTCACGAAGAGCGACATCGTCGCTGCTCTTGAAGAGCTGACCGGCGAGATCAGGTCCAAGGATCCAAAAGCGATCGGGACCCGGTCTTAGGCGGCTTGAAGTAAGGGGCTTAAAGGCCGGCCAGTTTCAAGACTCTCTCGGTCCATTCGCCTGCGAAGGCCGATCCGGCGAAGGCAATCCAAGCGCCCGCCAGGGCCACGGCGGCAGCGGGACTCCGATTCCAAAGGCGAACAGCCCCGAGGCCCATGGCGAGGGCGGCAAGGGGAGTGACGAACTCCAGATCTTTGAGGTGCTGGAAGCTGTTTGGGGAGGGCAGGCCCGCGGCGAGGAGACTGATCCATACTGCCACACCGCCCCAGGCCAGGAGCACGTTCTGGGTTGGTCGGTCGGACTGACGCAGCATCAGCGAGCCGCCGATCGCGAGAAGAAGGACGAATGGTCCGTTGAACCTCCAGAGCCTTGAGCCGAGTCTGGCCAGACCGCGAACAGGATTCAGCGTCGAACCGGCGTAGGGGTCGTTGAGGTCATCAGCGTCCGGCGTCTCGGTTTCGGCCGGCCGCTTCTCGCGCAGCTGTTCCAGGCGGTCCAATATCCTGGACTCAGGCTGCGGGCGGTGCTTCTGCACATTCTCAAAGACCGGCACATACCGGAAATAGAACACCCCCGCCGATACCACCAAAGCCACGGTTGCAGCGACGGCAACCCGAAGGGCTCGTGCCCTACCGCCTTGGCTCTGCCGCGCCAGCTCGACCAGGAGTAAGCCCGCGATGAGCAGGCCGAAATTGGCGATGGACTGCGTGTACACGAGGAACGCGCTGACGAGTGCTCCCGCCAGCCAGGCGACCGAAATGAGGGGGTTCCGGGCGTGCCGGAGGGCCGTGAGCAAGAACAGCACCGCCACTGCATCGCCGAACTGGCCTGCTAGACCAGGGAAATATCCGAGGGCCATTCGTCGTACCAGCAAGGGCTGGACTGCAATGAAAAAGGCGCCCGCGAGCCCGACCAACGGCCCCAGGCCCAGGGAGACTCCCACGGCCAGAGTCAGAACAGGAATGAGAGACGCGAAGGTCGCCGCGGTGACCAGGGAAGCGTCCAGGGGATCAAGGCCGAACAAGCTCCCGACTCCACCAGCCACGACGTAGGCCCCTGGCGGGTAGGGGAAGGGGTACCAGTTCCCGTCGATCTGTTGCAGGCCAAGGCTCCGCGCATATTGAACCTCGAAGAGCTGATCGAGGAACGCGGAGAGGCCAGCCCGATTGAGTGCTTGTTGGACCAGGGCGTGAACGCGATAGTCCGGATAGAAGGCTTGCGTGTGCAGAAAAGCGCACCGGGAAAGCAGAGTCAGCAGGGTGATGCCCACCAGCGCGGTTCGGTAGGGGGCAGGCAGGTCCAGAACACGGACCGCCTTGGCGATCACTACTCCCAGGATCAACGTGAGACATAGCGCGACCAGGCCTCCCCGGAGTGCACGCTCGGCGGCGATTGGCGCGGAGGCGAAGGCGAACCCAAGGAGAGTGGCCAAGGCCCCATTGACCGTCAGCGCCAGCGGAACACCGCTGCCGGAGGCGAGAAATGCCATGCCGGTCAGGCAGAGAAACAGGCCTCCCCGAAGCATGGTCTCCCAAGGGGCACGGAACCCGCCACGAGCGCGAATCTCGACCCAATCCACGGCAACTCCGAGGGGACGACCGTTCTCGACACTTGTCTCAAGTAACACCAAAACATTTGACTCACAAGTGATCTCTGGAATTTGGAATTCAATTACTTCGTATGGGTGGTCCTCCCTTGCCTGGACGCTTCGTTGACCGAGGACCGTCCCGGACACAGACACGGAGAGCAACGCGGGATCCATAAAGTGTCGGCGCACTCGGAGTCGCGCCAAGCCAGGGCCACAGAATCGCATGGGAAGCGAAAGGCGCGACGACGGAACCGAGCTCCACCGAAAGTAGCCGGGGCCATCCCTTTCGATATCCCGGAAATCGCGGACGTAGCGGGTATCGGTTGGCCCCAGGTCAACCACCGCCCGGGGGGCGAAGCGATGTCCGACCGCAACGGCGGTGGCGCCGGCGGCGGAGACGATTGCGATAGCGATCAGCGTCCCCCAGGAAGGACCGCGCGCGCGCTGGACGCGTGGGCCTTTGGGCGTCGTCGGTTCCGTCGTGTCGGGCGTCACCGGTGGACGTTATGCTCCACGCCGAGCGGGGGTCAAGAAGCGATCACGATGAGCGAAGAACTGGCGATGGTGACCGGGGCCTCGTCCGGGATCGGCGAGGCCTTCTCTCGGCAATTGGTCGGGCGTGGGTTCTCGGTGATTCTCGTGGCGCGACGGGCGGACCGTCTCGCCGCGATGCAGGCTGAACTGGGGCCAGCGACGGACCCGTTGGGTGCAGACCTCGCGACCGAGGAGGGAATCGCCGCGGTGAGTCGGCGCCTCAAGCTGGGCGGCGTCTCGCTCATTGTGAATAGCGCGGGCGCCGGGTACCGAGGTCGTGTGGCGGATCAGCTCGATGCCAACATAACCCAGCTGGTGCGGCTGAATCTCGAGGCGCCGATGCGGCTCAGCCGAGCGGCCCTGGGTCCGATGATGGCCAAGGGACGGGGAGTGCTCATCAACGTGGTGTCCATGGGAGCCTTCCAACCCGTGCCGTATCTCAATGTTTATGCCGCGACCAAGGCGGGGCTCCTCTCATTCACCGAAGCCCTCGCCGACGAGGTCGAAGGATCAGGCGTACGAATCCAGGCTTTGTGCCCGGGAAACATCCCCACAGAATTTCAGGAGGTTGCGGGTACCAAGGGAAGCCGGTTCGATCGGACGCCTTCGATGAGCGCCTCGGAGGTAGCACGTAGTTCGCTGGATTCCGCCCTCCGCGGAGGCCGAACGCTGCATCTGCCCTCGCGACTGGACCGCTTTTCCGTCTTCGCGCAGCGGTTCCTCCCCAGGTGGGTGGCGAGACGGGTCGCGGGAAGCCTCCTCAAATCGGACTGATTGCTCAACGGGCCTCCCGCGGCGGCTTCAGACGAACTCAAGGCCAGTGCTGATATTATTGGGTTTGACCGCCGAACTACTTCGACGAGGACTACCCAAAATGGCCCCAGAAATCGACCCTGCCTCCAATTTCGCGGAATACGACTATTCCAACTTCTATTACGGGGCGGGCGACGACCCGATGAACCTGCTCGGACCGTTTTCCGAGTGGTATCGCGAGGCGCTTCCAAACGGGTATTACCTTTATTCTGAACCGCTTCAGGGTGCGCCGGAGACCCGGGTTCATGTGCGGAATCGCAAGACCGGCAGGATTCACGACCTCATCAACATGGCGTCCTACAACTATCTGGGCATCTCGTATCGCCCGGAGGTCAAGGAAGCGGCTATCAAGGCGGTCGAGAAGTACGGCCTGGGCGCCTCGGGGTCGCCCATCCTGTCCGGGACGTTCGACATTCACGAAGAGTTCAACGCGGAACTGGCCCGATTCAAGGGCAAGGAAGCGGTGGTCGTCTTCCCGACCGGCTACAGCGCCAATGTCGGGTTCATCTCCGGCCTCATGCGCGCCGGCGACTCGATCATCCTCGACCAGTATTCCCACGCGTCCGTGGTCGACGGGGCGATCCTGGCCAAGTCCAACACGGTCTTCTTCCGGCACAACAACCCGCTTGATCTCGAGCGCAAGCTCGGGAGGACCAAGGGGAAGAAGCTGGTGGTCGTCGAAGGCGTCTACTCGATGGACGGCGACATCTGCACGCTGCCTGAACTGCTGGAAGTGGCGAAGCGCCATGGCGCCCGGGTCCTGATCGACGAAGCCCACTCGACATTCCTCTTCGGTCAGAACGGCCGGGGCGTCGCGGAGCATTTCGGTCTCGACGACGAGGTCGATTTCCACCTCGGGACGTTCTCGAAGAGCCTCGGCGGCCAGGGCGGATTCGTCGCGGGCAGCCGCAAGCTCGTCGACTACATCAACGCCTTCGGGCGGTCGCGTTTCTTCTCCTGCAACCTGTCGCCCGTCCTGGTGGCCGGCCTCCTCGCAGGACTCAGGATCGTCCAGAAGGAGCCGGAGCTTCGGCAGAAGCTGTGGTCGAACGTCGCCTTCCTTCGCCGTCGCTTCGCCGAAGAGGGCGTCGACATCGGCAAGTCCAATTCGCAGGTCATGCCGGTGATGGTCAACAACGACGCCCGGGTCTTCGCGGTCGCCGAGAAGATCCAGGATCGCGGCCTGTTTCTCCAGCCCGTCACCTACCCGGCGGTGCCGAAGCACAAGTCGCGTCTGCGCATCTCGGTCTCCGCCGCGCACACCGAGGCGGACCTTGAAACCGCGGTTCGTGTCATCGCGTCCGTGCTGCGCGAAGAGGGTGTATGCCAGTAACCGTCTACGGTTATCGGGATGCCATGAGCGCGTTTTTCGAGTTTCCAACCGAGAACGCGCGGGAGATCCTGCCCGATCACCTGGAACCGGTGGAAGTTCACCACGGCACCAGCATCTTTGCGATGACTGCGTTCGATTTCAACGAAAGCTCGGTGGGCGAGTATGGCGAGGTCGTGATGGCGGTCATCGTTTCGCCGCTGGTTAAACCGGGAGAGCGCCTTCCGAAGTCCGCGATGTATCCCTACCTCGTGGCCACCACCACCAAAGCCGCGCGGGATCATGCGATCGAACGCTGGCACCTGCCGCACTTCATGGAAGACATCAAGATCGAGTTCGACCGTTCGACGCCGAACGTCGGCCTGGCCCGGGTCAAGGACCTGGCCGGGGCGCCGATCGCTGATTTGACAGTGGCTGCCCACACCTTCGCGCCCGTGAATCACCTCTATCAGTCCTTCATGGCCGAAGACTCCGGGAAGTATCTCGCGAGCATCGTGATGGAGGGCGAACAGAGCGAACACGAAGACGAGAAGGGTTCGATCGTCCTGTATGACCACGAATTCAACAAGGCGCTAAGCATTGAAGATGTCTATCCCACTCCGTTCAGGGAGCTGTGGATGCGGAATGGGCGACAGACCTTCGATCCGCTGAAGACCCTCTAGCCCCTTCCATCCTCCCACGGAGACGCGGGACATCGAATAGGCTGGCATCGTTCCCATGTCCCGAACCTTCGTCATTCTCAATCCGAACTCGGGCAAGGGGCGAGGCCGAAGGCTCGAGCCCCAGATCCGGAAGGTCTTTCGCCCTCAGGGCGCCGAGTTCGGCCTGACCACGGGGGCGGGGGACGAGGAGCGGCTCGCCGCCGCGGCCATCGCGGACGGCTTCGATCGCATCGTGGCGGTGGGAGGCGATGGAACCACCTCGAACATCGGCCACGCGATCATGGAGTCGGGGAGGACGGTCTCCCTCGGCCTGGTTCCCGGCGGGACGGGTTGCGATCTGGCCCGGAGTCTCGACATCCCACAGAATGACCTGCGTCGGTGCGCGGAAATCATCGCCGCGGGCCAGACGCGCCCCATCGATGTGGGCAAAGTCGAAGACCGGCACTTCCTGAACATCGCCGGCTTCGGGTTCGATATCGCGGTTCTCGAACGCTCGTTTCGGGTCAAATGGCTTCGGGGTGAACTGCTCTATCTGTACTGCGCTCTCCTCGAGATGAAAACCTACCCGGGCTTTGGCCTGAGGAGCGTCCTCGACGATCGCCCTGGCCCCTCGGGCACCCACATGATGGTCATCGTGGCGAACGCCAAGAAGTTCGGCGGGGGATTCGCGATCGCACCCGAGGCTTCGCTCGATGACGGCGAGGTCGATATCGTGACGTTTGGCGATCTGGGTTTCTTCGCCCGCCTCAAGGCAATGGGCGCTCTCATCAAGGGCCGTCACAACGGTCTTCCCGGTATAAGCACCACCCGGGCCCGACGCGCCGTCTTCGAGTTTTCCGCGCCTCCTTCGTTCGAGACGGATGGTGAGTGGCGTCAGGCGAAGACAGCGTCCCTCGCCATCGAGACGCTTCCCCGGGCCTTGAGAGTTCTGGTTCCGTGATGCGTTTCTTCCGCGCCCTCCGCAGTCTGCTCGCGATCCTGGCCTGTCTCGGGCTGCTGGGAGTCATCGCTCCGCTTTCGCTGTACCTGATCGTCGTGCCCTGGACTTTCCTCCAACCTCAGCGGAGGCAGGAATTGGGCGTCGGCTGGGTCAGTCGGATAGCACGCTCTCTGGTGTCCCTATTCCGCCTGGGTGGCGCCACCCTTCAAATCGAGGGCGAGATCGACTGCAACCAGCCCGGCGTGGTCATCATGAACCATCAGTCGGTGCTCGAAGTGGCTCCCCTTATTCACATCCTGAAGCCGCGACTGCCCCGGTTCGCGGCGCGAGCGCGCTACGCGAGATGGATTCCAACGGTCTCGTCGGCCATTCGATACCTGGATTGCATCATCATCGATCCGAGGCGCGATCGCGCGGGAGCGGTGATGGCCCTCCAGCAAACGGCACAGCAGGGTCTCGATCATGCGGTCATGTTGTTTCCCGAGGGACACCGAACCAGGGATGGCGAGATCGCGCCCTTCCGACCCGCGGGAATGACCGCGCTTCTCCAGGGGTCCCGGATGCCGGTGTGGACCATCGTGGGCGACGGCTTCTGGGGCTTCAGAAAAGTGAAGGACACGTTCTTCGGTCTGGGCCTGGTGAAGGGCCGTCTCAAGGTGGTTGAGCGGGTGATGTCGCCGGAGAGCCCTGAAGACCTGCCTGCCTTCATCGAGGAGCGCCGGCGGAACATGATTCGCGAGCTCGCGAAGATGCGAGCCGAGGCCGCGAACTGAACCCGCGGGGAAGCGCCGAACTGGTCCTGGACCGGCCAGGCCTCGATCTGCTCGACGCCACCGCCGAGGCGGCCGCGGGCTCGCTCAGCGCGGCGATCTTCTTCGGCTCACGCAGCTCGGGAGTGGCCACCACCGCCTCGAGTGCCTATGACCTCATGCTCATCTGTGATCGACCGGAGGCCTTCTATCGAGCAATGGGCAACGCGGGCTTCCTCCATCGGAGTCCAGCGCTGCTTGGCCTTCTCGATCGCCTTCTACCTCCGACCCAGATTCGACTGGTGCGAGGGGCAGGGCTGATCAAAGCATCCGTGCTCTCCATGGCGGCGCTCAACCGTGCCACATCCGCGAAGCGCAAGGACCAGTTCGTCGCGGGTCGCCTGTTCCAGGATGTGCACGTGGTGTGGGCGGGCAGCCCCGAAGCCGGCCGGAGGGTTCAGGACGCGATCGCCTCCGCGCGCCGGGTGACCCTCGATTGGGTAGCTCCGGACCTGCCCGGGGAATTCGACGCTTCCTGTTATGTGCGCCAGTTGTTCCGGACGTCGTTCCGCTTCGAGGTCCGTCCCGAGACGGGCGGCCGGGCCGACGCCCTCTACGAAGCCCAGGCTAGTCGCCTGGTACCGATCTTCGATGGTGTCCTCAACGCTTTGGCGGGGGAGGGCCGCCTTCGGACGAACAATGATGGCGCGTTCTCGCTGCCTGAACCGCCTTCGCGCGTGGACGCCCTGAGGCGACGGTTGTTCCTCGAATGGTCGCGGGTCCGAGCGACCGCAAGGTGGCCGAAACATGCGGTGACGTTCGACGGCTGGCTCGACTACATCCTCAGGAAGGCGGAACGCCATTCCGGCGAAACCATCGTACTTACCTCGCTGGAGCGCCGGTTTCCGCTCATCCTGCTTTGGCCCAAGGTCTTCAAGTTTCTCGCCCGGCAGCGCGGCAAGGGGCGGTCGGTGTAACTTCGCTCGAAGATCCCCATGCATCCAGCCCTCCGCAATGCGCTCATGATCCTTGCCGTCGCAATCGCATCGACGTTCGTCTACGCCGCGGTCGGCCGGAGGCAGGACAAGGATGCGAGCGCCAAGGGAACTCAGTTCCTCATGGGCCTGGGGAATTTTCTCGTGCATTGGTTCATGTGGATCATCGGGCCGATCGAGCGGATGAGCCTTGCGCTCGGTCTCACGCCCGACTTCTTCAACTGGCTGGGTTTGTTCCTCGGCGCGGGCGCCGGCGTCCTCTTTGCACTCGGTCACCTGGGATGGGGCGGTGTCGTGGTCCTGCTAGGCGGAATCTGTGACGTCCTGGACGGTCGCTTGGCGCGGTCAATGAAGCTAGCGTCGACCTACGGCGCGTTCATCGATTCGACACTCGACCGTTTCGTGGAAGTGTTCGCCTTCCTGGGCCTGGTCTTCTTTCTCCGAGACACGGAATGGGGGCCACTGCTCGCGGCCGCTGCGATCACCGGCTCGCTGCTCGTGAGCTACACCCGGGCCCGCGGCGAGTCGCAGGGCGTGCTGTGCAAGGAAGGATTGATGCAACGGGCCGAGCGGATCGCTTTGCTGCTGTTTGCCGTCTTCTTCGATGGCCCGATCACCCTCTCCTTCGGCCTGACCCAGGGCTCGGTGGTCGTGGTGATCCTCGCGGTCATCGCCGCCGGGACGTTTGCGACCGCGTTCCACCGGGCCCTCTGGATCGGCACCCGCCTGCGCGAACGGGATCGGGATCGGGCGGTACATCCACCGGAATGAAACCCCTCTCCATCGTGGTCCGCGAGGACGCGATGGTCCCGCTCGATCGATGGCTTGCCACCGAGCTGTCGCAGACGTTGGGGCGGCCGGTGCCGCGCGGCCTGGTACGCAAGGCGATCGTCGGAGGAGTCGTGACGGTTGGCGGTCGGATCGTCCGCGACCCGGGGATGAGCCCGAGGCGCGGCCCCTCGGTGTTCGTAAGGCATTTTGACTGGCTGCCCAAACCCGAACCCGCCCACGCTCTGCGGGTGCTCTACGAGGACGATTCGGTCATCGCGGTCGACAAGCCCGCGGGCCTGCCTACCCATGGGAACAAGGACGCCCAGCGGCCCAGTCTGACCGGCCTCGTGGAGCGACATACCGGACGCCCGGTGTTCGTCCATCACCGCCTCGATGCGGGAACCTCCGGCGTGGTCCTCTTCGCCAAGGCTCCCGAAGCCAATGCGTCGCTGGCGCGAAGCTTCGCGGGCCGGACGGTCGAAAAGACCTATGTCGCCCTGGTCTCCCGGCCGCCCATCGACTGGCCATCCCGGATAACCATCGACACGCCGATCCTCGTGTCGGACAACGGCTCCGTTCGCATCGATCGGGGTGGAGTTCCCGCCGAGACCCGGCTTCGAGTGCTGGAGCGCCGGGCCGATCGTCTCCTGGTCGAAGCGAAGCCCGTCACCGGGCGTAAACATCAGATCCGGATTCACCTCGCGTCGGTCGGCGCGCCCATCGTCGGCGACTCTCGCTACGGTGGCTTGCCTGCGGAAGGCCGTCGACTGATGCTCCACGCCGAGCGCATCGAACTCGACCATCCGCTCACCGGCAGGCGACTCGCAGTCTCGAGTCCGCGGCCCGAGGAGTTTGGGGCCTGGGCGTCCCTCAGTCGCTCCAGTCGATCACGCCCGCCCGAAGCAGATCGACGGCCAGCGACACCAGAGCCTCCTGAGCAGCCAGCCGCCGCGCGGCGCGGCAAGAACTTCGACCACAAAGGAAAGGGGCCGCGAAAGCCTGCGGGCGGGGGAGCACGCGGCTCTCGCCGTTGACGAAGAGCGCAGCTCGGCCGCGATCGAGCGCGGTCCAGGCCAGCCGCGCGCCCGGGACCACAGAGACGGTCGCGCCGCCCGCGAGTCTTCTGCCCACGGATCGCCCGGTCGTCCTCGTGGCCGAAACAGCCGCGCTTCCTCCCGAGGTCACGGCCTCGCCCATGGCCAGCGCCCAGGCATCGGCGTCGTGCGCCCCGAGATCAGAGATCAGAAAGCGATGGAGATCCGTCAGGTCGGAGGCTGTGAGTTCACCGGGGTCTCCGGTCGCCCTTCTTCCCGCGTCCGAGTAGAGCCGCGGAATTTCGCTGGACAGTGCGCGCGACAACAAGGCCGACAGCAGATCGGCGACCGAAGGCGCCCGGAAGCCGACCGAGTAAGTGAGGGCGATTTCCCCGTTGCCCGGCACCGTGACCCCTCGATGCCCAACACCCGGTGGCACATAAAGCATGTCGCCCGGCTCGAGCACCCAGGAGTCCTCGACTCGAAATCGCTTCAGGATGCGGAGGTCAAGGCCTGCCTTGTAGTCGGCGATTGCCCCACGATCCACCTCCCATCGTCGTCGACCCTGACCCTGGATCAGAAAGACGTCGTAGCTGTCGATATGGGCGTCGACGGTCCCCTTGACCGGGGCCAGGCTCACCATTACGTCGTCCATTCGCCACTTCGGAATGAACGAGAATGCCGCGGCCATGGCCGCGATCGGACGCGAGTGGAGGTCCATGGACTCCACAAGCAGCGTCCAGTGCGAGGGCCCCAGGTTTCGCAGGACCTTCGGGTTCTGGGGCCCGCGGATCACCTGCCATGCCTTTCGGCCGCCGCGCTCGATCACGAGACGCGAATCGACTTCGGGTTCGCAGGCCAGGCCGGCCAGTTCGTCCGGACTGAGAGGGTCCTTCAGGTACGGGAAGGCCCCCCTGACGACCAGGGGCGCTCTCTGCCAATACTTCCCGAGAAACCGCTCGACGGAGAGTGCGCCGAGGACGGTGGTCGGGGCCATGGCTCTGAACGCTACCTCAGGTTTCGGGCGAGCCGTTCCGGGTCGCAATAGTGGAGGATCCAGAGGTCGGCGTTGCGGATGGCCTCCTTCCAGCGGGTGCCTTCGGCCTCCGCGGATCCACGGGCGGACTCGAAGAGGAGCACAGTGTCGAGGCAGAGGCGAAGATACTTGACGACGCTGCCGAGATCGTTTCCTTGAAACGTAATCCAGGCCGCAATCAGCCTGGAGGCCAGGTACTTGCGCAAGGCGAGGTCGGCCAGCGGCGAAATGGTCCTCGAACCGAGTCGGACGTCGGGGAGCCCCGTACCCGGCGTCGTCCCTTCGGTCAGGGCGGCGAGAAGGACGGAGCGAGGGTCGCTTGCCTGAGGCTCGCCCTTCGCGTCTTCTTCCGCGCGCGCGAAGGACGAGACCACCAGCTCGCACAGAGGTCCGGCATCCACCGTCCACGATCGGGCGCGCCGCACCGCCGACTCAATGGTTGCCATGGACCGCCACAAGGGCTCGCTGGCCAGCGCGGCCACCGCCCGATCCTCGAAAACTCGCAGGCCGTCGAAGCCGAGCAGGACGCCTGGACGCAGGAATGGGGGATAGGCCTCTCGGGCATCGAGTCCCTCAAAAGGCCAGCTGTTTGGGAATCCCGCAGGGTCGTTGACCAGGCCGAAGTCGGTGGAAGTCTCGAAGAGCAGGCCGGCCGCGGTTGGACAGTAGTGAGACAAGCTCACCGAGACGACATCCGGCTCGAGGACGCAGACTCTTGGAAACTGCCGGCATGCCGACGGCAGGAGGTCCTGGCCGTGGTCTCGGTGGATCGCGCAGGCACGGGCAGGCTCGTCTCTGAACCAGCACGTGGAGGCGATCCTTCGAAGGGACGACTTGCACCCGGCCGGAGGGTCGTCCATGGGTTGGAACCCGTCAGGGCCATTTGGGAGGCGGCCCGAGGTCTTTGCGATCGCGGCGGCCAGTCGGAGCGCAACTTCATCTTCTACCGCGATGTCCCAGCCGGAAGAGCAGCAGACGCCGGTGTTCCGGCACTTGTAGGGGCTGTGAAACGAGAGCGCCCGCACCCCAGGCCGCCTTACCGGCTGGCCTCCTCCTGTTCGGTGCATATTAGTTTACATAATATATCTTATCGGACACACCGCATTGCCTTCCATGGCGATGTGCCCGATAAGATAAGTCCCTAAAAATGAGCCTTGGTAGTGCCCCAGCACATTCCGCCTTGGCTGGCTACCTCGCTCCGTCTCGTAAATCGATTCCCCAGACCGACTTGATCGGCCCGACCGACGCCAATTCGCCCAGGGTGCGGCAACCCGCCCGAAACTACTCCTCGTCTTCACGGAGCTTGGCCAGGACTGAGAAGTCCTCTAGCGTAGTCGTGTCTCCCATGGTCTGGGATCCGGCCGCGATGTCCCGGAGAAGTCGTCTCATGATCTTTCCACTGCGGGTCTTCGGCAGGGCGTCCGTGAATCGGATGTCGTCCGGTTTGGCGATCGGTCCGATTTCTCGGGCCACATGAGACTTCAACTCCTCCTTCATGGCCTCGATGGCGAAAGCGTCGGCCCCGCCCGCGCCTGATTTCAAGGTGACGAAGGCGCACAGGGCCTGACCCTTGAGTTCGTCTGGCCGGGCGACCACGGCGGCTTCGGCGACCCTGTGATGAGAGACCAGAGCGCTCTCGACCTCCATTGTCCCGAGGCGGTGTCCGGCCACGTTCACCACGTCGTCCACCCGGCCCATGATCCAGAAGTAGCCGTCTTTGTCCTCGCGGGCGCCGTCGCCGGTGAAGTATGACCCTGGGAAGCGCTTCCAGTACTGCTCGACATACCGGTCCGGGTCGCGGAACACGGTGCGCAGCATGGACGGCCACGGCTTCCGTATGACCAGGAAGCCCCCCTCACCGGCGGGCACCTTCTTTCCCTCCTTGTCTACGACCTCCGGAAGGATGCCAAAGAATGGGAGGGTTCCGGACCCCGGTTTCGTGGGCGTGGCGCCCGGGAGCGGAGTGATCATGATCGCGCCGGTTTCGGTCTGCCACCAGGTGTCGACGATCGGGCAGCGCTCGCCGCCGATGACCCGGTGATACCACATCCAGGCTTCGGGATTGATGGGTTCGCCAACCGTGCCCAGCAGCCGCAGCGAGGTCAGGTCGTGCGCGTTCGGCCAGTCGTCGCCCTGGCGGACGAAGGACCGAATCGCCGTCGGCGCGGTATAGAAGATGCTGACGCGGTGGCGTTCGATGATGTCCCAAAGCCGGTCGGGCTTCGGGAAGTTGGGCGCGCCCTCGTACATCACCGATGTGGCGCCGTTCGCGAGCGGCCCATAGACCACGTAGCTGTGGCCCGTGACCCACCCGACATCGGCCGTACAGAAGTACGTGTCTTCTTCCTTGAGGTCGAATACATACTTCGAGGTCATCGTGGTCTGGAGGAGATAGCCCGCGGTCGAATGCTGGACGCCCTTCGGTTTGCCCGTGGTGCCCGAGGTGTAGAGGATAAAGAGAGGATGCTCGGAATCGAGAGGTTCCGGGCGGCAGGTCGCCGAGGCCAGGGCCATAGCCTCGTGGTACCAGATGTCCCGGCCACCCGTCATCTCTATGGTCTCGCCGGTGCGACGGACGACCACCACCTTGGTGACGCTCGGAATAGATGGACAGGCAGCGTCGACGTTCGCCTTGAGATGCACGATGCTTCCCCGCCGACACGCGCCATCCGCGGTGATGATCACCTTGGCCTCGGCGTCGTTCATGCGGTCGCTCACCGCCTCCGCTGAGAATCCCCCGAAGACCACGCTGTGGACCGCGCCAATGCGGGCGCACGCGAGCATGGCGACCGCAGCCTCCGGGATCATGGGAAGGTAGATGCCGACCCGGTCGCCCTTGCCCACACCGAGGGACTTCAGGACATTCGCGAACTTGCAGACCTCGCGGAGAAGCTCCCCGTAGGTGACCACGCGGGTCTCCCCGGGCTCACCCTCCCAGATGATCGCGGCCTTGTTCTTGCGCCAGGTGGAGGCATGGCGATCGAGACAGTTCTCGGAGAGATTGATCTTCCCGCCCACGAACCACTGCGCGAAGGGCACTTTCCAATCGAGCACGGTGTGCCACCTCTCCCGCCAGGTCAGAGTCTCGGCCTGTTCGGCCCAGAAGCCCTCGGGGTCGTTGATGCTTCTCGCGTAGATCTCCCGATACTCTTCGAGGTGCTTGATGTGGGCCTTATCGGCGAAGGCGGGCGGTGGCGGGAACAGCCGTGCTTCCTTGAGAAATGTATGGATCTCTGACATGGCCTGATTGTACTTTTGGAATCGGCCGACGCGACGCCGGACAGGCGACTCCGGCGCCTAGCGGATTCCCCACGTCTTGTGCTGCTGCACGGAGAGAGCCCACTCGGGGTTGGCCTTCACCAGATCGACGCACCAACGAAGGGTGTCGGCATCGAGCGACTCGCCGGAAAACGCGGGCGAGATGAACTTGCGCCCCGCCTGTGCCCGCGGCCGAGGAATTCCCTGCCCATAGCCGCGCACGTACCGGACCTCGGAGCAGGCCGGCACGCGGAGGGCGTGTTCGGCGACTTTCGGGCTTAGCGAGATCCAGTCCAGGCCCAGTGGCGCGACATCGATGGTGCCATTTGTCTCGATGCACAGCGGTCCGAACCCGGCCTTGCGCATGGAATCGACCAGCGGTTTGTCCAGCTGAAGCGCGGGCTCACCGCCCGTGAAGATCACGCCGACGCCCCCCGAGGGCGCCAGTTTCAATGCCGAAACGAGAATCTGCGCCGCGCTCATGGGATGACCTGACTCGAACTCGGTATCGCAGGCGAATCCGCCGGGCGAGAGCTTCCCCGCCTTCACGTCGCAGCGCATGTTGCAGCCGGAGAAGCGGACGAAGAGGTTGGGTGTGCCCGCTCGCGCCCCCTCGCCCTGAAGGGAGAAGAAGATCTCGTTGACCGTGTAGGGCCTCGCGGCCCGGGCCTTCTTGACCGGGCCGCTCACTCGACCACGCATTCGGCGAAACAGTTCTCGGTCTCCTGGACCACGATCTTCACGACTTTCACCCCCGTACCCTGCAGCACCCTTGGAGATACATCGGTGGCCAGAAACTGGGCGATGTTCTCGGCGGTCGGATTCCGGTCGAGGACGAAGGTCTTCTGCTTCAGGCCGCCGCTCGAAAACGCGGCGATGGCCCGACGGGCATCGTCGTCATGAGCGGCCACGATGAAACCGTGATCCCAGTTCTCCAGGATCCATCCGCCGACCCGCTCTTTGAGGACCGCGAAGTCGATCACCCGGCCGACCGAGTCCAGATCGCCGGAGGCGTGAATGAACACCACGTAGTTGTGTCCGTGCAGATAGGCGCAGGCACCCTCGTGGCCGACGAGGCGATGCCCGGCGCTGAAATGGATTCGGCGAACTACCTGAATGCTCAATGGACCGCGATTCTAATAGGGCAGGAGTCAGAGTCGCCTGCTACGATTTCAGCTTCGATGAAGCCGAAGCTGATCCTCCGACCGACCATCCTCGATCGGTACGTGCTGCGAGAGGTGGCTTCCCCGTTCCTCATCGGGCTCGTCCTGTTCACCTTCGTCCTGCTGATCCCGCATCTGGCGGACATTTCCGACCTCCTGGTCGGGAAGAGCGCCACCTGGACGGTGATCGGCAAGCTCATCTTCAACATCCTCCCGAGCTTCCTTGCTCTGACCATACCCATGGCCTTCCTGCTGGCGGTGCTGGTCGGGCTGGGGCGGCTTGCGAGCGAGAGCGAACTCATCGCCATGCAGGCGGTTGGGGTGTCGCCGCTCTTTCTGCTCCGGGCCCTCATGCTCCTCGGCCTTCTCGCTACCGGGGCGACGTATTACGTCCACGCGTACTGGGTCCCGGACGCGAATCAGACCTACCGTGAGACCGCGTTCGCGCTCGCGATTTCGAGGGCCCAGAGTGTGAAACCGCGGGTCTTCATCGAGGATCTGCTGCCCCAGCGGTCGCTCTACCTCACCGACGTCGAGACCGGCACGGGGGTGTGGAAGGACGCATTGATCATCGACCGGCAGGACGCCGGCCGGCCGCGCGTGTGGCTGGCCCGGCGAGGCGAATTGTCGATCAACAAGGCCGAGAAACGGGTTGAATTGGAGCTCGAGTCCGGCAGCGCCTATTCCTTCGATGTGGTCGAGCGCAAGACCTACGACTTTCAGCGGTTCGCGAAAGGCAGGTTCCCCATCGACTTCGGTCAGATCTTTCCCGACCTGCCGCTCTCACGCGGCGATCGCGAAATGACGCCGGAGATGCTTCTCACCCAGATCGCCCGCTTTCAAAAGGAAGGCAACGAGGCAGAGGCGGCTCGCTATCTGGTCGAGTACCACAAGAAGTACGCCCTCTCCGTGGTCCCCCTGGTCTTCGCGGTCCTGGGGCTGGCGCTCATGCTGGGCGGCCGGCGCGATTCGAAGCAGTCCGCCTTTGGCCTCGCCATCGCGGTCATCTTCGTCTATTACGTGCTCGCCCGGCTGGGCGAACAGGCCGGAGACACGAGGGCATTCCCGCCGGGGATCGCGGTGTGGGCGGCCAACATCATCCTGGGCACGATGGCCGCCTACCTGCTCTTCCGTGCTCGTCGCGAGGGTACGGTGGATCCGTTCAGCTTCGTAAATCTCGCGCACTGGTTCACGGATTGGTTCTCGTCGAAGCGGCGCGCCGGTTCGAGGCAGGGGTCGACGATCAGCGCCCACGTGGTCGGAGTCCTGGACCGCTATATCGGCCGCGAGTTCGTCCGCATGCTGGTGCTCGCCACCGTGGCGCTCCTCATCCTTCCGGTGCTTCTTGAATTCATGGATCTGCTGGACGACGTCCAGCAGAATCACGTCAAAGGCGCCACGGTGCTGAGCTACTTCGCCTACAACATGCCCTTCTACCTCTTCAGCCAGATCCTGCCCATGGCCGTGCTGATCGCGACCCTCGCCACCTACGGAATCATGGCGCGACAGAACGAGATCACGGCCATGAAGGCCACCGGGATCAGTATCTACAGGATCGGCGTGCCTGGCCTCGTCATCGCAGCGGCCGTGTCGGTCCTGATGTTCGTGGGGAATGACTCGCTGGTTCCGCCTTACAAGCGTCTTGCCCAGAGAGAGCATGATGTCATCAAGGGTCGCCCGCCGCGCTCGAATTCCGCGCTGGACCGTCGGATGGCGCTCGGCTCCGACGGACGCTTTTACTCGTACAACCAGATCGCGCCGTCCACCGAAGCGGGGAGCGTGATCTTCCGCGGCTTGTCCGTGCTGGACATCGATCCCAAGAGCTGGACCCTGCGCGAGCACCTGATGGCGGACGAGGTGCGCTGGGACGGAAAGGTCTACGAACTCTCCAAGGGATTCCGGCGTACGTTCACGGGCGGGAGTGCCGCCGACCGCGTCATCGAAACCGTCCGTTCGGCCGAGATCGACCCGCCCACCTACTTCAAGAAGGAGGAACGGACCGCCGACGAGCTGTCGTTCGCCGACCTCCGGACCCACATCGAGTCGATAGAGGGACTGGGCCTCGACGGTACCCCCCTTCGCCTGGGCCTCCATCACAAGGTCTCCTACCCGGCCATGTGCCTGGTGATGGCCTTCGTGGGTCTTCCCTTCTCGATGTTCGTGGGCAAGCGAGGCGCGCTCTTCGGCGTGGGCATCGCGCTCTCCCTCGCCGCGTTCTATCAGGTGGGATTCGTGTTCTCGGAGGCGCTTGGAAAGTACGGCTATCTGCCGCCGATGCTCGCGGCCTGGGCGCCGAACCTGATGTTCGTGGGTCTGGGCTCGCTGCTGGTTCTGAGCCTCGACACTTAACTCCCGCAACCTGGAATCAGGATGCTCCCGCTGGAGTCGATTGGGACTCTTTTTTCAAGATCGCCGAGCCTCCACGCGGCCGGGGAGGAGCGGGCGGGCGGGGCTCGTTCCCGCGTGGGTTTGGCTATGGGGGACGCGGGACGCCGTCAACCTACCAGGGGATCGTCGAAGACAACGACCCAAAAAAGCGTTTCAGGGTGTGGTCGGACACGGGCACTTACGCACCGATCGATCTCACCAACGACGCCTACAAGATGGGCGTCAACTACATGATCTACGGCCTGACTCACTAGCCGGCGTCCCCCCAGGCCTGCGCGGGGACCTACTTCTTCATCTCGTTCGCGAGGGTCTGGATCCTCCCCGCCATGCCGCCGAAAAGCGCCCCCACGGCCGGGTTGTAGCCCTTGTATTTCTCGGGAAGCTTCCACTCGGCCGCGGCCTGTTCGGGGGTCTTGCCGGCCTTGAGCTGCTCCTGCATCCACGCCACCAGATCCTTGTTGAACTCCGCGTATTCCTTGAGGTCGGACCAGGCGGTCTGCGCCGCGCTGTGCCCGTTGATGATCATGTCCACGTCCTTCAGGCCGGAGTAGGCATTCATGAGAGTCGTCGGGATTTCCATCATCGACCCTCCATTGGCCTCGTCGATCAGCGGTACCTGCTTGCCCGCGAAGATGTCGCCCGCGTGCGCGATGCGGAGCGCCTTGAAAACCACCCAGGCATCGCCATTCGTGTGCCCGCGCCCGAAGTAATACAGGTCGATCTGATCGGCGCCCGCGCCGAGCGTCATCTTGTCCTTAAACGTCTTCTTGGCCAGGCCCGCGCCGTGGCTGTCCGTGAAGATCTTCATCTTCTCCATGTTGGCCTTGGTGTTTTCCTGGGCGATCACTTCGACCGTGGCCGGGAATTCCACATTGCCGCCCACATGATCCCCGTGGGTGTGGGTGTTGATCAGGGTGGTCACCGGTTTGGGTGTCAGTTCCTTGATCTTGTCGAGGATCGGCTTGCCCCAGCCCGGGTTCTTGGCGTCGACCACGGTGACCCCATCCGCAGTGACGAAGACCGCCGTGTTGCCGCCGCCGCCGCGCAGGACCCAGAGGTTGTCCCTTACCTTCTCGGCATCGATGACCTTCGGTGCGTTTGCCGCCGGCGGCTGCGCCATGACTGCGGGTAAAGCCCCGGCCAGAACAAGCAGGCCCAACACTGTCGTTCGTCTCATTAAATCCCTCCGGGGAAAAATACCCGCTGAATGTACCAGAAGGCGCCGGCGACGACGACGCCCCAGGAGCCGACGAAGGCCAGCCGCCGCCCCAGAACCTCACTGCGGGACTGCAGCGAGGCGAGCGCGGATGCGACCGCCAGGACGATGAGCAGTTGACCGATCTCGACTCCCGCGTTGAACGAGAACAGCGACCAGCCCAGCGACCGGGCGGGCAGATCCATCTCGCGCAGCACGTATGCGAAACCGAAACCATGAATGAAGCCGAAGGTGAAGGCGATCCAGGCGCGGGCGTCCCATCCGCCGCGGCGCAAAAGGTTGTCGGCGCCGACGTACACGATGCTCAGCGCGATCGCGGGCTCGATGAAGCTCGCGGGGGGATTGAGGATGCTGAGCGCGGCCAACGACAGCGTAATGGTGTGCGCCAAGGTGAACGCGGTCACGATGAGGGCGAGCCGACGGAAGGAGCCGCCGGGCAGGAGCAGTCCGATGAGAAAAAGGATGTGGTCCGGCCCGATGAGGATATGCTCGATCCCGGCGGGAATGAATCGCTTCACTACCGCGAGCCGGCCCTGCGTGGTGCCCGCGTAGTAGCCGAAGCGAGGGTTGTCCCAATCGAGAATGGCCTGGGTCAGCGCGCCGTCCTCGTAGACATTCACGAATGTCCGATGCCCGGGATCGTACGGGAACAGGTCTCCTTCCACGGAAAGGTGGCCCGGCGCTGACTCAACCGGCGCCCGGAAGCGTATCCGCAGGGACTGCCGGTCGGCCACCACCTCGACGTCGGACCAATGCGGCACGACCGCGCGGCCGTCGACAGTCATGATGAGCCGGCGCGAGAACATCTCCGCGAGGGCGCGCGACTGCGGCAAGGCGACGACGGGATCGAGCAGGCGTTCCACGGGCTCGATCCTCAGATCGTGACCGAGATCGGCGATGTGGGCCACCAGCGTTCCCTCAATGGCGTCCCGTCGCAGATGCAGATCGAGGTAGCTGAACGGAACCTGATGGGCGAGGGCCGGGAGGGACACGCCGAGCAAGCTGACCAGCAGGCAGACGACACGAATCCCCGCCCTCCCCCTCCGTGGTTCTTCGGGTAGGCGTGGCGGCACCGGTCAATCGTAACGGAGCCGGTCACCCCGGGTTGTTCTGGCAGAATCAACGAAATCCCGGTTCCGAGCTCATACGGCGAACAGGGGGCGGA
>JANMVV010000441.1:0-1525 GCA_031392925.1 Vicinamibacteria bacterium | reverse complement strand
CCCGCGGCGGACACCACGGGAACCCGGCGGATCTTGCGGAGCCGCATCAACTGAAGGGCCTCCATGAGGCTCTCCTCCGGAGAAAGGGTGACCGGGTTCGGAGTCATGACGTCCCGGACTCTGAGGTTGAAAGGCACGAGGGAATGCTATCTCAGGCGACGGAGATGGCCATTTCCCCCGCGTCTCCGGTGCTATGGTCCGCGGTTGTGCCCCATGCGAAAGCACGAAGGGAGGGCCTTCTCAGGTGAGCGAGCCAAAAGGCGTGGCGCCCGCGACCGACGATGAGATCGCGCAATACGCAGCAGACTGCTCGGGCGCCGACGGCGCTCGGTGCGCCTCCTGCTTCGTAGGCCCGGCCATGGCCGATTGTCCGTCCTTCCTGTGCCGGCGGGACGTGGCGAAGCTCCTCGCCCGTATCGAGGTCCTCAAAGCCGAGCGGGATCAGGCCGAGGCCCGGTTGCTGAAGGTGCTCAAGGGTCGGCGCTAACCGATCTTGCGCTTGCCCCAGGTGGGTGGAGGCGGCTCCTTCAGCATGCGGTCCACCGGCTTCTCCTTCAGCATCCGGAGCGCCTCTTGAACCGCGCGCTCGAGCTGCGGATCGCGGCCGGCGATCACGTCCTTGGGGAGGTTCTCGACGTCGATGTCGGGCCCGACCCCTTCGTTCTCCACCGCCCACTTGCCGTCGCGGCTGAAGAAGCCGCCGCGCGGCGCGATCATGGTCCCGCCGTCGAGGAGGGTGGGCGAATCGGCGGTGTGGACGAGGCCGCCCCAGGTCCGCTTGCCCACCAGCGGACCTAGCTTGCGCCGCTTGAACATGTAGGGCATCAGGTCGCCGCCCGAGCCCGCCATTTCGTTGATGATCATCACCTTCGGTCCCCAGATCCCGGCGGCGGGACTGGTGAAGGGCATGCGGTCACCCGCGACGTTGTTGAAGTAGCCATCGAAGTCGCGCTGCAGCACATCGATGATGTAATCGGCCGCGGAGCCGCCGCCGTTGAAGCGTTCATCAATGATCGCGCCCTTCCGATCCTGCTGGGCGAAGTAGTACCGATTGAAGCTCGTGTAACCCGGCTGTCCGGTGTTCGGCACGTAGACGTAGGCGAGCTGGCCGTCGGAGAGCCTGTCGACCAGGCGACGATTGGTCTCGACCCACGCGCGCGTGCGCAGGCCCTGCTCGTTCGGTACCGGCACCACGGTGATCTGCCGCGACCCCGTCATCGCGGGCTGAGAGTTCACGGTGAGCACAGTCTGACGATTGGCGGTTCCGTCGAGCAGGCGGTGGATGTTGTCGGGTGCGATCAACTCGGCGCCATTCACGGCGAGGACATAGTCGCCCACCGACACGTTCACCCCGGGCGCGGAGAGGGGTGCTCGCAGATCAGGGTTCCAGCTCTCGTTGTCGTAGATCCGCGTGATCCGATAGCGATTGTTCTCGATCGCGAAGTCCGCGCCGAGAAGGCCGCCCGGGGAAGGCGGGATCTCCGGAAGCGCGCCGCCGCGGACGTAAGAGTGTCCGATCGCGATC
>JANMVV010000437.1:0-1591 GCA_031392925.1 Vicinamibacteria bacterium | reverse complement strand
GGCACTGAGATTCCGCGACCGTCTTGGAGCTGCAGAAGTAGCGCCGTAGCGCTGAAGTCGACTGATTCGCAACGGGGTTCAGTGCTGATCAAAGTAGCTACGCCACCGCTCGAGAAATTCGCCGGCATGTTCACGGGTGAGTTCATGGGCGCGCCTCAGTTCGGCCTGACTAAGACCGCGTGACTTCGAAAGCGAGACCGGACTGAGCCAGAATTTCGCCTTCCCGGAACCCCTGCGAACGTGGACATGAGGTGGCTCGCCGTTCTCGAGGCTGAAGAAATAGAAGCGGAAGCCCTCGGTGAGAAGCAGGGTTGGCATCGAATCAGGGTGGTCTCCATGGTTTTCCGGCCCACACGATTCTACTCTTCGGCCCGGCGCGGGGACTCCCCGTTCCAGAACGCTCCAACCGGGTGGAAGCAAGTCCTGGCGACCGGCTCGACTTCGCCTCCTACGCCCGAATCGGCTCGAAGAGGGCGGTGAAATGCCGGAGCGCGCTCGGCGCCTTGGTGATCCGGAAGCCGCGCAGCGAGTCCTTCAACCCGAAGACGCCAATCACCGCCTCAGCCACGTAGTCGATGTGCGACTGGGTGTACACGCGGCGCGGAATGGCCAGCCGCACGAGATCCATGGCCGGGACCTTCTCGGTGCCGTCATGCTGAAGGCCGAACATCACAGTGCCGATCTCGACGCCGCGGATGCCAGCCTCGACGTACAGAGCGTTGGCGAGGGCGATGCCCGGATACTGAAGCGGCGGGATGTGCGGCAGCATGGCGCGCGCATCGATGTAGACCGCATGTCCACCGGCGGGCCGGATCACCGGCACCCCGGCCGCGACCATCCGCTCGTGGAGATATTCGGTCGAGCGGATGCGATACCGCAGGTACGGCTCCTCGACGACTTCCTCGAGGCCGCGCGCCACGGCTTCGAGATCGTAGCCGGCGAGACCGCCATAGGTCGGAAAGCCTTCGGTCAGGATCAGGAGGTTACGACAGCGCTCGGCCAGAGCATCGTCGTTCATGGCGAGGAAACCGCCGATGTTCGCGAGGCCATCCTTCTTGGCGGACATGGTGCAGCCATCGGCGAGCGAGAACATCTCTTGAGCGATCGACTTCGGCGTGCGCTCATGCTGACCCTCCTCGCGGATCTTGATGAAGTACGAGTTCTCAGCGAACCGGCAGGCGTCGAGGAAGAAGGGCTTCTTGTACCGGTCGCACAGCTTCCGCACACCGCGAAGATTCTCGAGCGACACCGGCTGCCCTCCGCCCGTGTTGTTGGTAACGGTGACCATCACCAGAGGGACGTGATCGCCGTCCTGGTCGAGAGTCTGCTCGAGAGCCTCGAGGTCAATGTTGCCCTTGAAGGGATGCGCCATCGACGGAATGCGGCCCTCGGCGATAACGAGATCACGCGCCTCGGCTTCTTCGACCTCGATATTCGCTCGCGTGGTGTCGAAGTGATTATTGTTCGGCACCACATCGCCGGGCTTCAGGGCGGAATGGAAGAGGATCCGTTCGGCCGCGCGGCCCTGGTGGGTGGGAATGATGTGCTTGAAGCCGGTCAGGTCCTGGACGACGTCGCGGAAGCGGTAGAA
>JANMVV010000436.1:0-9079 GCA_031392925.1 Vicinamibacteria bacterium | reverse complement strand
GATCGCGATGACGGGCGTGCCGAGGACCATGACCAGCGACGTGGCGTAGTGGGCCCACACGAACAGAGGCAGGCGGAACCAGGTGAGTCCGGGAGCGCGCATGCGATGGATGGTGGCGATGAAGTTGACGCCGGTGAGGATCGAGGCGAAGCCCGCGATGAACACCCCGGCGACCGCGAGGGTGACCCGTGACTGCGAGTAGGCCGACGAGTACGGCGGGTAGAGGGTCCAGCCGGTGTCGAGGCCGCCGGTCAGGACCGCGAAGACCGCGCAGGAGGCGCCGACAATGAAGATGTACCAGCTCAAGAGGTTGATGCGCGGGAAAGCGAGGTCCTTGGCGCCGACCATCAGGGGGATCAGAAAGTTCCCGAGAACCGCCGGGACGGCCGGAATCAGGAAGAAGAAGATCATCATCACGCCGTGCGACGTGAACGCCTGGTTGTACATCTCGGAAGAGAGGAAGTCGCCTGCCGGGGTGAGCAGTTCGATGCGGACGAGGGAGGCGAACAGGCCGCCGATGGTGAAAAAGAGGGTGACGGAGAGGAAGTAGAGGAGGGCGATCCTCTTGTGATCCCTGGTGAGCAGCCACGACTGGATGGAGGTGTCGTGGGTGAGGTAGTTTTCTTCCTCGTGGTGCGCAGCTTGGTGGTTGGGCGTGCTCATGGTTCCTTAGCGTCCCTTGCTTTCGCTCGCCTTGGGTGACGCGGTCGAGACCGGGAGTCCGGTGGGATTGTCGGCCGCGGGAGGCCCGCTCGGAGCGTTCTTGAGCGGCTCGGCCTTCCCAAGCGTGTCCCGAACGTAGGCGAGGAGGGCGTTCACCTGCTCTTCGGAGAGCTGGCTCAGATACACGGGCATGAGCGGCTCATAGCCAGTGACGATCTTCGCGGTGGGATTGACGATGGACTCGCGGATATAGGTGTCGTCGGCCACCACGGTGCCGCCACCCTTGAGCTGAACCGTCTTCCCGAAGACTCCTTCAAGAACCGGGCCGCGCTGGGTGGGACCGTTGCGATGGCAGGAGATGCAATTCATCTCTTCGAACAGGCGCGCGCCCTGGACCGCCGGAGGCAGGCCGGCATTGGGTCCGGCCAGCCAGCGCTGGTAGGCGTCTTTCTCCATGACGTAGACCGTTCCGCCCATCTTTGAGTGATTGGTGCCGCAGTATTCCGCGCAGAAGAGGTGATACTCGCCGGTCTTGGTGGCGTTGAACCACGTGGTGGTCATGGTGCCGGGGATGGCATCACGCTTGATCCGGAAGGCCGGGATGGAGACGGCGTGGATGACATCCTCGGAGGTGATGAGCAGGCGGACGGGCACTCCGACGGGGACGTGCAGTTCGTTGATCTCCCGGGCGCCGCTCATGTGCTGCACCTTCCACATCCACCGCTTGCCCACCATGTGGATGGTGACCGCGTCTTTCGGCGGCGTGTAGATCTTGAAGTAGAGCTCCACGCCCCAGACGAAGAGGACGAGGCAGATGAGGAGCGGGATCACGCTCCACGCGATTTCGAGCCAGGCGGGAGGATGGACCTGGATGGGACGGTCGGCCTCGCTCTTCCTCGCGTACTTGAGTCCGAAATAGAGGAACAGGCCCACCACCAGAAGCGTGAAGAAGGCGGTGATCGACACAAGAAGCGCGTAGAGCGCATCGACCTCAACCGCGACGGTTGACGCTTGGGGCGGGAGGAGCGGAGGGAAGGAGGAGCCCATGGGACTGTTTCTGGTTCGGCCTCAGGCGGGGGTGTGGGATGAAGCCGCTTTGCGCTCGCGGCGAAGACTCAGGATGACGAAGCTCGCGAGGGCGATCATGGTGCCCAGCGCGGACAGGCGCAGGGTGCGCATGATGGCGGCGCCATAGCGTCCACTGGCTTCGTTGTATTGATAGCAGTAGAGGACGACCCGATCGACGACGGTGCCGATCTGGCCCTCGGAGGCTTCGATCAGAGCGAACTGAAGGTCTTTGGGGAAAGGCTCGATGCCGGGAAGATAACGGGCCATGCGGCCGTCGGGAGCCATGAGGAGGACGCCGGTCGCGTGCGCCCACTGTTTCGACTCCTCATCGTAGTAATAGCGATAGCCCGCGGCGGAGGTGATGCGCTTGATGTTCTCCGCGGTGCCGGTGAGAAAATGGAAACCCGCTTCGCTCCCGGACTGGCCGTAGGCGTTGGTGACCTTGCGCTTCGCCTTGAGCGAGCCGGGGACGGTGTCGTTCGGATCCATCGACACGGCCAGGAACGTGAAATCCCGGCCGACCAGGAACTTGGTGCCCTTGAGGGAGGCCACGACACTCTCGAGCTGGAGCGAGCAGAGCATCGGGCAGGACTGGTAGTAAAAGATCATCAGCACCGGGCGCCGGGCGGAAGCGCCGGCGAAGTAGGAGCTCAAGGGAACGCTGGCCCCCGTCTCGTCGGTCAGCATCGCGTCGAGCGGGAGGGACTGGCCGAGCCTGGGCTCGTAGCCCACTTCCGTCTGCAGGCGCTGCGACGCCGGCTGAACCGGGCCGGAGGGCCGGGTAAAGCCCGCTTGCTGCGCCTCGACCCCAAGAGCGGCCAGGAGCATGAGGGACGCGAAGAGGAAACGCTTCATTTGCGCGCTGCCTTCGCGGGCGGCTTGGCGAGCCTCGCGGGCGCCTTCCCGGCAGCGGGCGCGGTGGCGGGGTCGCCCACGGTGGGAAGACCGCGCTCCAGGGTGAGCTTCATGGCCTCCTCGATCGGGATCCGGTAGATGCCCTTGTCCCGGTCGACCACGCCGTAGGTCGAGAGAATCTCCCCCTCCTCCTTGCGGAAGACCGCGAGATCCTTCGGCTCCTGGATCTGGAGCCTGGGCGTAGGCGGCTGCTGGGCGTCCTGGGCCTCGGCCATGGTGGGACGCGTGGAAGCCTTGTCGCGCCACGACTCCAGCCCGCGGAGGATGACCATGGCGATCACCGCGGTGAGGATCGTGATGACCGAGATCCAGAAGAGGAACTGATAGAGCGGACGGACGTGAGCGTCCGTCTTCTCGTACTGGATCTCCGGGTTGCTCGCGTGCTTGGAGGGCTCAGTGTGCATGGGCGGCAAGCTCCTCCATCTCCTGAACCTGGGGATCGTATTTCACGAGCAGCGGGGCCCTCTCGAGCTGGCGGGCGAAGAGGTACAGCCAGGCCCCGCCCACCGCCACCGGCATCAGCAGATCGAAAGGATGCACCGAGAAATGCTCGTGCTTGAACATGGGCGCGATATTCCAGAACAGATCGACATAGCGCAGGCTGAAGAGGAAGCCCGCGACCACGGCGAGACGGCTCGCGTTCTTCTTGAGCCCCGCGGACAGCAGGGTGAAGAAGGGAAGGAAGAAATGCAGGCCCACCAGGAGGAAGGTGAGCTGACGCCAGCCGCCTTGGGAACGATCGAGGTACCAGGTGGTCTCCTCGGGCAGGTTGCCCGACCAGATGATCAGGAACTGGGAGAGGTTCACGTAACCCCACAGCATGACGAAGGCGAAGAGGAACTTGCCGAGGTCGTGGAAGAGAGTGGAGCTGGCCACGCGATTCAGGGGCGCATGGGTGTACAGACGCGAGACCACCATGATGCACACGCACCAGGCGGAGAGAGCCTGACCCACCATGAAGAGGATGCCCCAGATGGTGGAGTACCAGCGCGGGTCGAGCGACATGCCCCAGTCGACGCCCGCGAAGGTGATCACCAGGGCCTGAGCGAGGAGCCCCCAGCCGGACATGCGGCGCATCTTCTCGGCGTACTCACGGTCGCCCGTCTCGTCGTACTTCCACGAGAAGGCGGTAAGGGTCCGGGCCATCAACGCCCAGAACGCGAAATAGAAGATCGTCCGGACGGTGAAGAAGGGAACGTTCAGATAGGCGCCCTTCTTGTGAACGACCTCGGCGAGGTGAGGATCGGCGGCGATGCGCGCCGGATCGGCCCACGGATACAGGTACGCCATTCCGAGGAGGATGGGGAGGAAGAAGACAGGCATGAAGTAGATGGTGCGCGCCCCCGCCTCGAACAGCCGGCGAAGCAGGATGCCCCAATGACCGCCCGACTGGTGCTGGATCATCAGCATCGACAGGCAGCCGATGGAGACGCCGAACCAGAGGAGGAAGGCGGGCAGGTAGCTCTGCACGAGCTGCTGCGGATTGGAGTAGCCGGTGAGGGTCGCGGCCGCGGCCGCGACCGCGACGAGTCCGGCAATTCTTCGAAGCGAGACCACCGGAACCGGAACGGAGGAGGCCGCGGTCACGGGCTCGGGAGTGACGTGTTCCTCGTGAGCGGACATCAGCGCTTGGCCTCCGGGCTCTTGGGGGCGGCCTCGGCTTGGGGTTTGGTTTCGGCGGGGGGAGCCGTGTGGCCGCCCTCGCCCGGGGGAGGCGCCACATGCAGGCCTTCGCCAGCCGGGAGCTTTCGTCCGGAGAGGAGAGCCTCGCGCTCGGCCGCGGGGACATCCTCGGCGGTGGCGTTTCTCGATAGCTGGAGCGCGCGTACGTAGGCGATGATCGCCCAGCGATCCTTGACCGGGATCTGCGCGGCGTAGCCGAACATCACGCCGAAGCCGTTGGTGATCACGTCGAACCAGTAGCCGACGGGCGCCAGGCGCAGCCGCTCGAGGTGATGAGAGGCCGCGGGCACCTTGAAGCCGCGCTGGATCACCATGCCGTTGCCGAGGCCGGTCCGGCCGTGGCAGGGCGTGCAGTAGATGGTGTAGCGCTCACGTCCGCGCTCCATGATCGCGGCGTCGATCTTGAAGGGAAAGGTGGTCACGAAGACTCCGTCCACCTTGCCGCGATAGAGATGGTCGTCCTCGCGAAGATCGCCGCGCGCGACCGTGCCTTCGACGGGAAGGCGTCCGGTGCGGCCGTCAACGAAGAAGTTGGACTTGCTCTGGGGTTTGGCCTTGGGCTGATCGTGCATGTCCTGTCGGCATGCGGCGCCCACGAGTACCACGCAGGAAGCAAGAGCCAGCAAGGAGGATCGCTTCAAGCGGGGATCTCCTTGACGAAGGTGGGATTGAGGGTCTTCAAAAGCTCCGCAGTCTTCGCCACGTCGAACTTCGGATCGGCGGCTTCGATGACCAGATAGAAACGATCGTTGGACGCGCGCTTCGCGAACTCTTCGATATTGAAGACGGGGTGGTAGGGGCGCGGAAAGCCGTTCAGGGCCAGCATGCCGACAACCGCGCCGAACGAGGCGAAGAGGACGGTGGTTTCGAACGCGGGAGGGATGAAGGAAACCCAGGAGTGGAAGGGCCGGCCGCCGATGTTCATCGGATAGGCGATCACCGACGACCAGTACTCGAGGCCGTAGCCCGCGAGGAAGCCGGTGAGTCCGCCGCCGAGGACGATGGTAGGCACCCACGAGTGATGCTGGTCGAGCTCGTGGATCAGCGACTCCATCGGATAGGGCGAGTAGCCGTCGACCTTCTGGTAGCCCGCGGAGCGCACGGCCCTCGCCGCGGTGACCACATCGTCCGCGTTCGTGAACTCGGCCATCAGGCCGTAGACGCCGGTGAGCGCGGGCGAGCGCGCCCAGGCCACGAACTCCTTGAGATCGTGGAACAGCCGGGAGGAGGTGTAGCCGGAGTCGCTCATCGCTTCGCCCTCCCTTCGGCGCCCGGCAGGATCATCTTGACTTCAGACATGGGGATCGCGGGCAGGAAGCGCACGAAAAGGAGCATCAGGGTGAGGAACACACCGCCGGTTCCGATGAAGAACATCCAGTCGAACTCGGTCGCCTTGTAGTAACCCCACGACGAGGGCATGAAGTCGCGGTAGAGCGAGGTCACGATGATGACGAAGCGCTCCAGCCACATTCCGACGCCCACGAACAGGGAAACGATGAACAGCCAGATGGTGTTGGTGCGCGCCTTCTTCCACCAGAGCGTGTTGGGGATGATCACGTTGCACAGGATCAGCAGCGCGTAGGACCAGCCGTAGGGGCCGCCCGTGCGATTCTTCATCATGAACCACTCGTAGAAGTTCCCCGAGTACCAGGCCATGAAGATCTCCATGAAGTAGCCGTAGGCCACGATCAGGCCGGTGGCGAGCATCACCTTCGCCATGTTCTCGATGTGGCGCATGGTGATCACGTCTTCCAGGCGATAGAGCCAGCGCGTGGGAATGGCCAGGTTCAACACCATGGCGAAGCCGGCGAACACGGCGCCCGCGACGAAGTAGGGCGGGAAAATGGTGGCGTGCCAGCCGGGGATCAGGGAAACCGAGAAGTCGAAGCTCACCACGGTGTGGACGGAAAGAACGAGAGGGGTGGAGAGTCCGGCGAGG
The DNA here is from genome assembly GCA_031392925.1 of Vicinamibacteria bacterium. Lineage (GTDB taxonomy): Bacteria > Acidobacteriota > Vicinamibacteria > Fen-336 > JAGNNV01 > JAGNNV01. Next base: position 2,811 of record JANMVV010000436.1, on the reverse strand, counting down.
AGCAGATAGGCCTTCTCGTAGTTGGACCAGTGTCGCGCCGAATTGCGCCATCCCATCGAGGCCATGCCGTAGAGAACCTTGGCGACCGGGTTCTTCGCCCGGTCACGGAGGGTGCCGAGGTCGGGGATCAGGCCCACGTACCAGAACAGGAGCGAGACGGTTCCGTAGGTCGAGACCGCGAAGACGTCCCAGATGAGCGGACTGCGAAAATTGGGCCAGAGGCTCATGGTGTTCGGGTAGGGCAACAGCCAGTACCAGGCGAGCCAGGGACGGCCGGTGTGGAAGAGCGGGTACTGGAGGGCGCACAGCACGGCGGCCAGGGTCATGGCTTCGGCGAAGCGGTTGATCGAGTTGCGCCATTTCTGCTTGAACAGGAGCAGGATCGCGGAGATCAGGGTGCCGGCGTGGCCGATGCCGATCCACCAGACGAAGTTGATGATGTCCATCCCCCAGCCGACCGGGACGTTCGGGCCCCACAGCCCGATACCGACGAAGAGCAGTCCCAGGATGGCGACACCGAGACCACCGGCCATGCCCAGGGCAATGAGGAAGGTGAGCCACCACGCGCGCGGCGTCTCCTTCTCCATGGTCATGTGCGAAATCTTCTCGGTCACCGAGTCGTTGGTGTGACCCGGGGCGACGAGAGGCAGCGGGACGTACTTCGGATCCATGGTCGAGGAGGAGGGGGACGTCCCCGCCGACGAATGGCCGCTATCCATGATGCCCCTCACCCGCAGCACCCGCGGGCGCCGCGGTGTGAAGTTCGGGATTCGGATTGCGGACCGAGGCGAGGTAGCTGGTGCGCGGCTTCGTATTCAGTTCGTGAAGGAGGACGTAGTTGCGCGGGCTCGCCTTCTTCTTTGAGACCGCGGAATCGGCCTTGTTGAGGTCACCGAAGACGATGGCCTGGGTCGGGCAAACCTGCTGGCAGGCGGTCTTGATCTCGCCGTCCCTGATCTCGCGATTCTCGTTCCGGGAATTGATCCGGGCCTCGTTGACGCGCTGAACGCAGTAGGTGCACTTCTCCATGACCCCGCGGCTCCGCACCGTGACGTCGGGGTTCTTCTGGAGCTTGATGCTCTCGGTGTCCCAGTCCGAATACAGAAAGAAGTTGAACCGACGGACCTTGTAGGCGCAGTTGTTCGAGCAGTACCGCGTGCCCACGCAACGGTTGTAGACCATGTCGTTCAGGCCTTCGTCGCTGTGGGTGGTGGCGGCGACCGGGCAGACCACCTCGCAGCTGGCGTTCTCGCACTGCATGCAGGGAACCGGCTGATGGTGCACCGCGGGCGCCTCAGACTCGCCCTCGTAGTAGCGGTCGATGCGGAGCCACTGCATTTCGCGGCCGCGCATGATCTGTTCCTTGCCGACCACCGCGATGTTGTTCTCGCTCTGGCAGGCGGTGACGCAGGCGTTGCAGCCGATGCAGGACGAAAGGTCGATCGACATGCCCCACTTGTTGCCGTTGTAGGGGTGCTCGGCATACATCGAGCCCTGAGGGGTCTGCTCTTCGGGATGCTGCGCGAAGTCGGGCCTGGTCTTGAACTCCTCGAAGCTCGTGGTGCGCAGGAGACCCCGTTCGGAAGCGTCTTCCATCTTCCAGTGGTCCTGCGTGCAGCCCATCGCGTAACGGCTGCCCTCTTTCGTGATCGAGGCGCCGGAGCGCGACCACGGCGAGGCGGAGATCCGCAGCGGCTGAACATCGACGCCGACGCCCTGGCCCACGCGGCCCGAACGCTTGCGGCCCGCGCCGAGATATACCGTGACGGTGTCGTCGGGATGGCCGGGGACCACCCAGGCCGGAATCGAAACCGAGGCGCCGCCCACATTGAGGCTCACGCGATCGACGAACGTGCCGCGGGCCGTGCCTTCCGGCTCGGGGATGGAGAGGCGCTTCGCGGTCTTCGGCGAAACCAGGGCCGCGTTATCCCAGGTGAGCTTGGTGAGGGGCTTGGGCAACTCCTGCATCCATCCGTTGTTGGCGTAGCGGCCGTCGAGAATATTGGGGTCGAGGCGGAACGCGACATCGAGATCGCCGTGATTCGACGCGGGCTTCGTCTGCATCCAGGTTCCGGGCCGGGTCTTTACGGGCACGGGCGCGAACGCGGATGCGGGAAGCAGGCCGTCGTGAACGATCTTGCGCCAGCTCTTGTCGAAAGCCGGGGTGACTCCCAGGCGCGCTTTCCAGGCAGTCTGGACGATCTCGTAGCCGGTGGTGGTTGAATCGCCGAGGAGCGACTGAACCAGTTCGTGCGCGCTCCTGCCTTCATACAGCGGAGCGATGAGGGGCTGCTGGACGGAAAGGGTTCCGTCGAAGGCGCGGGCGTCGCTCCACGCCTCGAGCGCGTGAGCCTCGGGGATCTGCCAGTGGCAGAACTCGGAAGTCTCGTCGTCGAAAAGGCCGAGACGCACCTTGAGGGCCACCTTGGTCTGGTCCTTCAGGGCCGCGGCGAATCCGCTGTCGGGGGTGGCGGTCGCCACCGGATTGCCGCCGATGATGAAGAGCGCGGAAACCTTGCCCTCGGCCATGTCGGCCGCGAGGGCTTCAATCGAGTTCTCGGCGGAGGGAGGATTGGCCTCGACCGGCTCGGTGAGGATGAGGGCGGCGCCGAGGCTCCCCAGCTTCTCGTTGATGGCGTAGCCCAGGGCATGAACGAACGCGGGCTGCGACTCGCCCACCATGACCAGGGTCTTCGTCGGCCGCGCTTTCGCGTCCTTGATCATGGCCGCGACGATGGACTTCGCCATTTCCGACGCGGGCATGGCGCCCTTCTCGACGGCCAGACCCAGTTCGGCGCCGAGCTCGCGGGC
>JANMVV010000431.1:0-14705 GCA_031392925.1 Vicinamibacteria bacterium | reverse complement strand
CTGGCCGGAAAGCGAATCCTGGAAGGCGACGCGCTGGGAAGAAATGAGAGGCAGCGACGCGCCTCGGGCTCGCTCGATGGCCGTCCAGGATTCCCCACGAACACCACACCGCTCGTGGGCTTGACCAGGCCGGCCGCGGCCTTGAGCGACGTGGTCTTCCCCGAACCGTTCGGCCCGAGGAGAGCCACCACTTCACCGGGGCCGACGGTCAGATCAAGGTGCTTGACCGCCTGGTGCTTTCCGTAGGCTTTGCCAAAACCGCGGAACGAGATCACCAGGCCCCTCCCGGACGCTGCCCGAAGTGAAACCCGGCAAGACCCAGAAGCATCAGGCCGGCCGAAACCAGGATGCCGAACAGGCTGGCGGGGCCACGCACGCGCGCGGCGACCGGCACCGCCGTGAGCAGGGGTGCTTTCGCCAGCGGATGGTCATCGGCGACCGCGATCTTGCGGAGCACCGGGAATGTGCGCTCGGCGAGTCCCAGGGCCTCGGCGGCCGGAGTGTCAACCAACAGATCCGCGGCGATCACATTGCCGCGGAAATGATCGAAGACGCTCCCGAGGGTGAAAGCACGATCGCTGGTTCCATCACCATCGAGATCGGGTTCCAGGTTGGAACTGTAGTAGTTCCCGGTGAAGATGGTGTCGGTGCGCGTTCCCACGAGGAGGAGCGGGGTGCGGTTCGACACGAAGGAATTCGACTCGAACCGTTGCTCCGATACTGAATCGTAGAGGACCACGGCCACGTCCGATCCGGCGATGACGTTTCGACGGAACGTGTTCTTTTCCGACCCTTCCACGAACAGACCTCGCGCGTTGTCGGCCAGCAGATTGTCCTCGGCCAGGACGTTGTCGCAGACCTTGAGCAGCAGGCCCACCGAGGCGAAGCCGCGGTTGCGGATGAACTGGTTCCGCCGAAAGACGATTCGCTTCGAGTACATGAGTGCCGCGCCCGCCGCGCCGTTCTCGAAGACGTTGTCCTCGAACAGGTTGTCGTTTGAGAACATGTAATGGAGGCCGTAGCGGATATCGCTCACCCGGTTGCCGCGGATCACACCCCCGGTCGAAGACTGAACGTAAAAGCCGTCGCGCACGTCACGGATCAGGTTGCGCTCCAGCCGGAACCCCTGCGAGTTCCACAGGTGAATGCCCGATCCCTTCTCCCCCGGATCGAGTCCGGGGATGCCCAGGATCTCCGTGTCCTCCACCACCGTCCCACTGGACTCGCGCAGGTAGATCCCGAAGAGTGAGTTCCGAATGCGGCATCGTTTTATCGTCGCATCCGGACCGGTGACGTGAATTCCCGAGGAGTCCCGGCCCAGGTCGCCGCCGCGCATGCCATCGATGGTGAAGCCCTCGATGGTCACATGGGCCGCTCGCACTCGAACCACGCTGCCATGACCGGAGCCGACAAGGGTCACCTCGCCCTGGGCAAGAAGGGTCAGGGGTCGATCGAGGAAGAGGTCGCCTCGATAGGTGCCGGCTTGAATCGCGAGGACAGAACCCGGGACCGCCTCGTCCACGAGTGACTGAAGGGGAGACTGGTCAGCCTGAACCGGCCGGCCCTCGACCTGCCCCGGCGCCGCCACTCCGTCGCCGCCAGGCGGCTGCGGGACCACGCCCGCGCCCAGAAGCAGCATCACCGCCATCGCCCCGGTCAGCATGAGACCTTCAGGCCGCCAGCAGCTTGCGGGCGCTTCGCGCCGCCCAGAAGAAGGCCAGGATCAGGAAGACGGTCGAGGCGCCCAGAGCGTACGACCCCAGAGCGGGGTACGAGTAGACCTCGAAGTTCGCGAGTTGCTTGTACCCGTACATGGGCGGCATGAAGGGCGCCACCTTCACCGCGGCGGTGGGAGCGAGGTTGTGCCCATAGCTCCACATCTTGTAGCCGAAGGACCAGAGCGCGAAAGTGCCGAAGTAGACGAACAGGACCAGGGAATCGACGAGATGGGTCAGCTTGCCCATCACCACGGTACGAAGGAAGAGGAGCGAAAACGCGCCGATGACGAACGGCATCCACTTGAATTCGCCGAACTCCGAGGACACGAGGTCCTTCATGCCGATGTAGTGGTTCAGCACGTTGATCTCGGGTATGTCCTGGCCGTTGTTTCCGCCCACGAGCTTGTAGCTGTAGATGAAGAGCCGCAGCCCGTCCGGATACTGCGGCGCGAACATGGTCATGGTGTAGAGCGGCGAGGTGAAGGTCGGGATGAGAGCCAGGGCGGCGCAGAGCACCATCACGCGGGGGCCGAGGTCGAGGGGGGCATCCAGGAAGGCATTCGCCCGTTTCAGGAAGTCACGCATGCGGCACCTCTTTTCTAAAGAAGGGGCCGTGGCCCTGAGGGAGGAGGGCCACGACCCCACGGCTGCGAAACGCCATCGGTTCGCTAGGACGAACCTCAGCGCACGATGAAGTAGCCCTGCATCTCCTGATGCAGAGCCGAGCAGAAGTTGGTGCAGTAGAACGGGAACACACCGGTCTTCTTGGCTTTGAACGTCACCGTCTTAGTCTCGCCCGGATCCACGACGATATTGATGTTGTAGTCGAGCAGGCCGAACCCGTGGAGCTCGTCGGTGGTCTGTTCGATGTTCGTGATGGCGATGGTCACTTCGTCGCCCGCCTTCACTTCGAAGTCGGTCGGAGTGAGAGTCGAGCGGACCGCCACCATCTTGACCAGGACCTTGTTGCCGTTGCGGGTGACGCCCGCATCCTTCACATCCCAGATCGCCAGCGGATGATGGTTCTCTTCCTTCGGGTAGACCTCGATCGGGTGGAGCTTGTCCGCCTTGATCATCTGGGCGTAGTGAGGCTCGGGCTCGGTGAATGCGTCGTACAGCAGCTTCATCTTCTCTTCACTGATGTCCACGAGCTGGGATGACTCTGGCTGGCTCGGACCCACGGACAGGTGACGGCCGTGGGAGAGCTTGTTCAGGCCCACGAGATACTTTCCTTTGGGATGCATCGTGTCGCCCTCGGCCGCGCTGAGATGGCCGATGGAGTAGGACATCGGAACCTTGTCGACCACTTCCCACGTCCCCATCTTCCACTTGGCAATGGCGCTGTCCACGAAGAGCGAGGTGTAGGCCCAGTTGTCCGGACCGAACTGGGTGTGCAATGGACCGAGGCCCACCGGAACTTCGGCGTCCTTGATGTCCTCGTACTTGAGAACGGGGATGCCATCTTCATCGCCGGTGAAGTTCTTGTTCTTGATCGCGGTCTGGATCTTCTCGATGTTGAAGACGGTGGTGACGCCCTGGAGCTTCCCGGAGCCCACGATCCACTTGCCCTCGGGCGCCACGTCGACGCCGTGCGGCGACTTGCCGCAGGGCAAGAAGTACACGAGGCCCGGAATTTCCTTGGGATCGAGAACCTTCACTCCGCCGATCAGCTTGCCCTTGCCTTCGTTGGCCGACTTCTCCGCGAGTCTCCAGTCGACCATGGCGATGTAGTCGCGGTCCTTCTGCGACGCCGTCACCTCGAGCTTGCCCGTGGCCTTCTCGGTGTTGTATGAGGTGAAGAACACATAGCCGTTCGACGGTCCCTTGCCGGCGTCGCCGATGTCGTAGTCGAAGGGAGGCATGAGGACCTGCCAGCCGAAGCTCAGCTCACCCGACTTCGGATCGATCTTGATCCCGGTGATCACGCCCTTGTAGTCGGTCGCGTACTTGTCGACCCCGGCCACCGTTCCCTTGGGAATGGGAATGGAGAAGCGCGAAGCCATGACCGAGTACTCGCTGTTGGGGGTCACGAACGCGGAAGCGTGGTTCCCGGAAACGTTCGGGATGGGTCCGAGGATCTGCTTGGTCTTGAAGTCGCGCAGATCGATGCGCGCCACCCGGCCGTTCATCTCGTTGACGAAGAGCCAGCGGCCATCGTAGTCGCCGTTCGTCTCAGAAAGCGCGGGGTGATGAAGGTCCCCCCAGGTGAGGTCGGGTCCCAACATCTTCTTCGAGTCGTCATCGAAGCCATAACCCGTACCCGGGTAGGGCGTGAACACGGGAATGGTCGACAGATGTCTCATGGAGGGCACGCCATAGACGTACACCTGCCCAGAATGACCGCCCGACGAGAAGAGGTAGTACTCGTCAAGGTCGCCGGGAGCCACGTAGGTCTTCTGGGCCGCGATGGCCACGTCGGACGTGGCGCCTCCTCCCGATTTCTGGGCCCCTTTGGGGGCGCTGGGAGCGCACGCCGCGGCGAAAATCGCCAGGGCGAGGATGCCGAGTCGGGGCATCTCCGTTGCTCTGATCGTACGCATGTTTTTCTTCCTCACCTTTTGATTTAGTGGCGAGCCGCCACTGGAGCCGCCTGTTTTTCCGCCTTCGTCGCGGTTGCCTTCTGCTTTTCGTGCTCCGCGTAGGCCTCGCGGAGTTTTGAAATCGCCACCGCCTTCTCCTCCGGCGTAAGGATGATCTGGCGGGAAAGGACCACAGACATCGTTCCCGTGGGTTCGCGCAGGAAGTCGTCCAAGGTCCGTCCGAAGCGGGACTGCACGTCTTCAACCGCGGTGGAGAGATCCGGCCCGATCTGGGCGGGACTCTTGACCCCGAGCGCCGCGATCGAATGACACACGAAGCAGCCGGTCTTGACGAACCATCCGCCCGGGCCCGTCTTCATGCGCTCTTCGTCAGCCTTCTCGTCGGCGGTCTGCGGTTCGGAATGCGGCACGCCGGGAATGAAGGATGCGGGAACCGGTGACTTCCGCCACGACAGGACCAGCATGGCCAGAGCCTGGGAATCCTTGGTGCCGAAGTTGAAGTTCGGCATGACCGTCTCGGTCACCAGCGCCCGCGGATCCTTGAAGTGCGCCACGTGCCAGGCGAAGGCCGTCTTCTGCCCGGAGAGGCGGCCGTATTCGTACTGTTCGGCCTCTTTGTCGCCAACATAGGTGAGATCCGGCCCGATGGTGCCGCCGCGCCCGTTCACCACGTGACAGCCGCGGCAACCCTTCTCCTGCACCAGCTTCTTCGCGTGATTGATGGCGTCGGCACCCTTGGTCTCGCGCTCGTAGCGGTGACACACATTGCAGTTCATCTGCATGAGAGCGGCCTTGTTGTCGACCAGGGAATACTCACCGCCCAGCTGCTTGCCGAGGAGCGGTTCGTTCCAGTGCTCGATCGGCCCGTGCGCGGGGCCGGCATCGATGGCCCAGCCCTGGCCGCCATGGCAGGAGGTGCAGCCGAACGTCTCGGGCGGGTGGCTCTTGAGGATCTCAAAGGGATGGGTGCGGAACGGCTCGTCCGCGGTTTCGAAGCCCTTCCAGCCCAGAGCCTGGTGACAAGTCACGCAGCGGTCGGCCTTCGCCATGCTGGGAATCCAGATCTGCTGAAGCCCGGTGGGGACGGTCTTCGCCTTGTCCGGTCCGAATTTCTCCGAGACCAGGCGTTTGAACTCGGCCTGGTACCAGCGCCACTCGTGCTCGCGGTCGTTACGCGCGAAGAGGACGGTCGAGATGACCAGCAGGACGCCGACCACGGCGAGGACGGGCCGGTCGATCCGGGGATAGGGGGAATTGGTTCGCTTTTCCATGGCTTCCTCCTAGAGCCGCCCCGGAATCGCGGGCCAGACTTCCCACGGCCAGTAGATGTGCCAGTACGGGCCGCGCATCACCGTGCCCACGAAGGTGAGGGTGAGGACGAAGACGCAGAGCAGGATGAACACGAGGTTCTGCTTGCGACGGGCTCGGGCGAACCAGACGCCGGCCGCCTCCTTCGGACTGCGATCGAGCCACGGCCAGAGAATCAGCAGGGTGACGAGAAGGCCAGGGAGAACCACTCCGCCCACGAAGGCGCCGTTGATCGTGAACGAACCGAGCTTGATCGTGGTGTCGGTCACGATCTCCTGCAGCCAGAGGAAGTACCACGGGGCCTTGGCCGGGTTGGGCGTCACCAGCGGGTTCGCGGGCTCCTCGAGCGGCGAGCGGACAAAGGTGGCGAGGATCGAGATGATGGCGATGGTCGCGAGGGTCACGAGATTGGCCCGGCGCACGAGATCGGGAACCGCGTTCACCATCTTGTCCAGCCGGCTGATGGACGTCGCCTTGATGACCGGCGAGGTGCCGCGCGCGATGCCCAGCAGGGTGTAGGTCTTGGTGGAGCTCGCCGGTGCTTCCTCGCGCTCGTGGTCTCGCGCCTCCTTGTCCACCGCGGCGAGGCCGCCGTCCTTGCGCACTCTCCACATGTGGTATGCGAACAGGGCGCCCACCGCCATCGGCAGAACCACGATGTGCAGGACGTAGAACCGGATCAGGGTGGGCTGGTCGATGGCCCGGCCGCCGATCAGGAGTTCACGCACCTGCGGTCCAATGAGGGGAATGGAAGCGGCGATGTTCGTGCCCACGGTCACCGCCCAGAAGGCCAGCTGATCCCAGGGAAGCAGATAGCCGGTGAAGGAGAGGAGAAGGGTGAAGAGCAGCATGAAGACCCCGATCACCCAGTTCCATTCGCGCTTCTGTCCCTGGCCGACGCCGTTCTTGTAGGCGCCGGTGAGAAACACGCGCACCAGATGAAGAGCCACCACCACCACCATGAGGTGGGCGCCCACCCGATGCACGGAGCGCAGCCACGAGCCGAAGGTCACCACGTACTCGATGTCCTTGATCGACGCGTAAGCGCGCTCGACCGAGGGGATATACAGGAAGAGGAGCGGCCCGCCCGACAGGATCAGGAGAAGGAACAAAGCGGCGGAGCCGGTGCCGAGCCAGAAGGAATATTTCCACGCGAGGGACGCGCGGGAGACCTTGGCCGGGAACATGTGCAGGGCGAAGTTGGAAACGATGGCATCGCCCGACTCACGGTCGGAGCGCGGCCGGAAGCTCCAGAAGGGCTGGGGATGAACGCCCGGCGCCTCCGGTGCCTGGGACCGCTTGAGGAAGGAGAGAAAGGGAAAGGCCATCGGTCAAGTCCTCAGGCGAGAGTGAGTCGGAAGTCGCGCGCCACTTCCTGGGCGAGATCGACCACGAGCGATCCGTCGTCGACGGAAATGGAAAGGTGGTACCAGGCAAGGGCCCGGGGAGCGGGGCCGGATACCGCCTTGCCGTCGCCTTCATAGCGGGAGCCGTGACAAGGACACAGGAACCGATGCGTGAGTCGCCTCTTCACCCCATCGACTTCCTTGGTCTCGGGCTGCGACATCGCCTCGGCGCGCACGGTGCAACCGAGATGCGTGCAGACCGCGGAGATGGCATGGAAGGTCTTGCCTTCGCGGAAGACGAAGAGCCGCTGATCGGGCAGGAACTTGAGACCATCGGGAAAATCCGTGGGCAGTCCCAGCTTCACCGTGGTGGGCGAGTCGTAGGAGACGTTTGGAACCAGCGACCTCAAGGAGGCCGCGGCCTGCAGGCCGAGGCCGCAAACCCCGGCGCCCAGCCCAGCCTTCATCATGAAGTCGCGACGATCGTTGCGTTCAGCCATCCTTCAGCTCCTTTGCTGGTCAGCCTGAGCAGGCGCGTATCGCTCGGTGATCTGAAATTTCTCCATGGTCATGGCATCAGTGGGACAACGGATCGCGCACAGGCCGCAGCGGATGCAGCGGTCGTCGTCCTTCACCATGGCGGCCAGGGGCAGGCCGTTCGCATGGGCGCGCTCCATGAGTTCCTCAAGCACCTCCTCGGGAAGCGCGAGGCTCTCGACCGGAACGATGGCGAGACAGAACTCGGGGCACACGTCGACGCAGCGCGAACAGAGAATGCACTTCTCCGGGTCGTAGATGGTCTGCACGTGGCAGACCAGACAGCGAGACGCCTGAATGCGCGCTTCCTTCGGGTCGTAGCCGGTTTCAACTTCGGCGATTCCGGTGCGGCGTCCGAGGTCGAGGGTGGGGGCGGCTTTGCGGTCGAGAATCTCGAAGCCCGCGCTCATCCGGTACTGGGCGGTGGGCAGAACCTCGATCGCCAGCGTGCGCTCGATGCGCGCGCCTTCGTGTGAGAAGTGTTCGTGGATGGACCGCGCCGCCCGCTTCCCGTTCGCGACCGCCTCGATGAGATTCCGCGGACCGAAGGCCACGTCGCCGCCGGCGAAGACGCCGGGGGCGGTGGTCGCGAGTGTGGTGGCATCGATTTTCACCGAACCGCTTCGAAGGACCTCGACACCGTCCTCGGGCTTCAGGAAAGTCAGATCGGTCTGCTGTCCGATGGCGAGAATGCAGGAGTCGGCTTCAATGGTGAGGACATCGTCGTCGTCGTAGACCGGGGCGAAACGCCCGTTCTCGTCGAAAACCGAACGGACGGCTCGGAGCTCGATCGCTTGCAGTCGGGACTCGCCGAGGAAGCGCCTGGGTCCGCGGCCGGGCAGGAAGGCCACACCCTCGTTCCTGGTCTCCTCGAACTCCTCGTGGCCCTGAGTGGTGCGAAGAACGGGCATCTCCTCGAAACGCTCCAGGGACACGATGGTCACTTCCGCCGCACCTCCGCGAATGGCCGCGCGGGCTGAATCAATCGCTTCCTTCGCGCGCGCATCGGATTCGGAGACCAGGGTGTCGAGTTCTTCTTCCGCGGTTTCGCGACCCAGTCGGAGCGCGGTGCGCGCGGCGTCGAAGGCCACGAAGCCGCCGCCGATCACCACCACCTTGCGTCCGAGTGGAAGCCGGTAGCCGCGATTGACGTTGAGGAGATAGTCGACCGCCTTCACCACGCCGTCGAGGTCGACGCCCGGGGCAGAGAGTTCACGCCCGCGGGACACGCCGACGGAAATGAAGAAGGCTTCGAAGCCCTGGGCGCGAAGCTCCTTGAGACCGAAGGCCGGAGTGAGGGGCTCCTTCGTGCGCAGGGTGACGCCGAGAGAGAGGATCTTGTCGACCTCCTGTCGGATCAGAGTTCGGGGCAGCCGGTACTCGGGAATGCCGAAACGCATCATGCCGCCCGGCTCTTCTGAAGCCTCGAGCACGGTCACGTTGTAGCCGAGCAGGGCCAGATCGTGCGCGGCGGCGAGGCCCGCGGGTCCGGCGCCGATGACCGCGACCTTCCGACCCTTCGCCGCTTCGCCCGGTCCGCTCAGCGGAGCGGTCGGCAGGTGGCCCGGGAATCGGTTCCCCTCCCCGATGAGGGTGCTACGCAGGAGATCCTGGGTGTCGGGACGGATCGACTCGGCGCCGTAGCGCTCGGTGACGTAGCGCTTCAGGGAACGGATCGCGATGGGAGCGTCGATAGTCCCCCGCCGGCAGGCATCCTCGCAGGGAGCGGCGCAGACCCGTCCGCAGACCGACGCGAAGGGATTCGGCGCGCGGGCGGTGAGATAAGCCTCCTGGTCCCGTCCCTCGGCGATCAGTTGGACGTAACGGCCGGCGTCCGTGCCCACAGGGCAACCGGACTGGCACTTGACCTGGGCCTTCCAGTGTTCGAGATCCGGCAGGCGAACCTTGAGAGTCCTCATAGAAAGCTCAGACTCCTCCGCCCAAAGGTCATCGGGTATCGACAACGCAAACAGCTTGGCAGCGTCTTAAGAACTGAGAAAAGAGCCATTTGCATCATTTCGAGGCCGATTGTGCCGAGCCCGTCGGAGTTTGCTTATGACCGCCGTCATGTCTGCAAAAAAGATGGCGGCCCGATCCGCCATGGAAATTTCCAGGACGGCTGGCTGACCCGTCTTCCAGAAAACCAGGGACCACTACTGGTGCTACTCGACGGGCCTTCAGAACCCGTCGGGACCACAATCCCGACCCTTTCTATCCGGCGAATCTCCAGACCGGCGCCCGGCTATCATCTTTGGATGTCGCCCGACTCCGAATCCCTGCTGCGCTCGTGCGCGCTGTTCTCGAGACTTTCTGCGGAGGACAGGCGGAAGGTCGCCGAGATATCGGCGGAGCGACGCTATGACAAGGGCGACCAGGTCTTCGCGGAGGGAGACCCATCGGATCTGATCTTCACGATCGTGGCGGGACGCGTGAAAGTGGTGAAAGCCATTCCGGGAGGAAAGGAACTGATCATCGAAATCCTCGGCCCAGGCGACCCTCTGGGCGCGATCGCGGCGTATGAGTCTCGCCCCTACCCCGCTTCCGCCATCGCTCTCGAGGAAGCGGTCTGCGTTGCCTCGAAGCGCGCCGCCTTCATGGCCCTGCTCGAGACCTGCCCGTCGTTGGTTCGCGGAATGCTCGGCGGTTTCTCCCTGCGGGTGATCGAACTCGGAAAGCGTCTCAGCGAGATCACGGGAAGCCGGGTGGAGGCTCGCTTCGCGCAGATCTTCCTGAAACTCTCCGATCGGTTGGGTCGCCCGCGCGGCGCCGGAATCTTCGTGCCCATCGTTCTCTCCCGCCAGGATCTCGCAGACCTCGCCGGCACCACCATGGAAACCTCCATCCGCATCATGAGCCGATGGGGCAAGGAAGGAGTGGTATCGACCGAGTCGGACGGCTTCGTGGTTTCAAGCCGCGACCACCTGGAAGGCCTCGCGCGCTGAAGGGACCTCGCCCGCGGCTAGACCGCCTGGATCCGGGCGACCAGTGCGTCCCGGTCCTGCTCACCCAGGGCCTCGTCGGTCATGGGGTAGACGATGTTCTCCTCCTTGAGGTTGTGATTACCGAGGACGGCGTGGAGAGCGTGCCGAAGAGACTCGACCGACGCGGCGCCATCGCCAATCGCCTCCTCGATCCGGTCGAGGCACTCCAGAATCTCCCGATGTTCGTCCCGCATCACCGCGGTGGGTCCCATCTCGGTCGGGAAACCCGCCTTCGCCTCGAATTCCGGGAAGAGAAGCTCCTCCTCGAAGCGAATGTGACGCCTCAGACCGAAGGCGAAAATCGAGTAGAGCGCCTTCGCCTCCGCGAAGTCTCCACCCTCGCGGGCCTTGAACGCGCGGGCTTCCAGATCGTCCAGCCGGTCGTGATCCCAGGATAAAGCCTCGTTCACCGTGCGTGAAGATCCCTTCTCCGCCTCCCGGCGTGAGAGCTCGATCCGCCACGCCCCGGGCCCCTCAATGGTGGGCGTCCAGTCGAACTGGCCCTTTCGCTCCTGTTGAAAGCGGGCGAGCAGGCCGCGCGGAGCCCGATTGAACTCCAGGGTGATCTTTTCGCGCGGATGCAGGGCATCGAAGGCGTCCAGGGCGTGTCCCGCGATTTCCGCGGGCGAAAGTTCGGATCCGAGATGGGTGACGGGTGCGAATGTCATCTGGTGCATGGTTTCTCCGGGGCCTCATAAGCGGCGCGAACGCCTGGCCCTCCAAAGTATCGGACGCCTCCGCCTGCGGGCATATGACGGCGGTCATGCGAATCCCTGCCCCCCACACCCATAATGGTGCCGGCAAATGATGCAAATGGCTCCTGAGAAGGCGTTTGGATCGATGGCAAGCTCTTTGTGGCGCCGTCCTGGCGCACCGTTTGGAGGCCTTTGATGGAAACCGACGTTCGGAAAAATCCCGCCCTGCTCAAGCTCGATCTTTACTGCAAAGGCATCCGGCTCGATGACTCGTGCCTGGTCGAGGAGGACGGAGGTCGCAAGATCCTGCGCACGCGCGCCGGTCTCGGCAGCGGCCTCGAGTTGCTTCTGCCCTCCGGCCTTTGGACCAATGTCCCGGTCAGCGAAGCCTTCGCGAAGAAATCACCGTACATCCTGAAGCGGGCGGGCGGCGCCTATCGCCTCCATATCGACGACCACTTCCTGTGCGACGTGGAACTGGCGCCCAAGCCCTCTTGGTACGAACGCAAGACCGCCACCGGCAAGCCGATGACCCGCATCGGAACGCTGCAGGGAACGTACCTCGGCATCTATCAGGCGAAGGTCTGCGAGTACTGGGTCGAGAAGACCAAGGTGAACTGCAAGTTCTGCTCGGTGGGTTTGAACCTGGGCATCGACGACGCGGACGAAAAGTCGCTCGACGAAGTGATGGAGGTCATCTGGGCGGCGCGGCGCGAGTCCGGCATCACCTACGTGGACTTCAACACCGGCCATTACACGGGCGAGACCTATCTCGACATCCTGGAGCCGTTCATCCGGCGGATCAAGAAGGAAGTCGGGCTCCTGGTCGGCATCCAGACGCCGCCCCATCACGATCTGTCCCGCTATGACCAACTGCGCAAGATGGGCTTGAACCGCGTCTCATTCTGTTTCGAGATCTTCGACCGCGAGAAATTCAAGGAAACCTGCCCCGGCAAAGACCGCGAATACGGCCTCGACCGGTATCTCGAGGCGATCGAGTATTGCGCCTCCCTTGGCCGCAAGGGTCCGTTGACTGAACCCTGGGTGACGAACGGCGAGATCATCGCCGGCCTGGAGTCACCCGAGTCGTCGATGGCGGCCATCGACTGGGTCACCTCGGTGGGCGCCATTCCCACGGTCTGCGTCTTCCGGCCTCTCATCGGCACCGACTACGCGGACGTTCCCCCCCCCAAGACAGAGGATATGGTCCCGATCTTCCGGCACCTGTACGAGAAGTGCATGGAGAGCGGTCTGCCCGTGGGGGCCGCACCCGACATTCACGTCAGTCTCGTGATGTTGCCCGAGGAATGCCGGTCCCTGAGCGACAAGCGGTTCCCCATGGGCGAACTGAAGCTCAAGGTCCTCGGCAAGGCCGTGCGCTACGGGCTCGAGAAGCGACTGAAGAACCGCGAGCGGCAGTTCGGACCGCCCCCGCGCCCCATCACGGCTCCCGTCTTCGCCGACCCCGGCGCGTCCGCCCGCGCCTGAGGGGCTAGAAGCTCAGGAACATCAGGCCGAAGGCGCAGGGCAGGTAGAGCAGCGACACTCCGAAGAGCGACGCGGCCGTCTTCCGGTCGCGATGCATGGCGAACCGGGCGGCGAAACCCACGAAGACGAGGGAGAGGCCAATCAGGAGAACCGTCCCCAGGACCGACGCGCCCTCGGCCAGGAGAGGCGCCGCCGCGATTGGAATGAGACAAATCGCATAGAGAACCGCCTGGCGGCCCACCATGCCGCCTTCCTTGTCCTCGACCGAGAGCATCCGGAGCCCGCCCCTTTCGTAGTCATCCCGGTACATCCAGGCGAGGGCCAGGAAATGGGGGACCTGCCAGACGAACATGAGCAGGAAGGGAACGAACGCGAGCATCGAAAGCGGCGCTCCCGTCGCGGTCCAGCCGATGAGCGGGGGCAGGGCGCCGGGAATGGCGCCCACAATAGTGTTGAGCGACGTCATCGCCTTGAGCGGCGTGTACACCACGATGTAGAGGATCCAGCAGAGGGCGGCGATGCCCGCGGGAAGAAAGCCCAGGGGCAGCAGGACCAGGAGACCCAGAAGACTCGCGGCAGCACCGATGGCGAGGGCCGCGGCCGGGGTCAAAGCGTTCATGGGCAGGGGACGCGTCTTGGTGCGGTTCATGAGCGCATCCGTCCGGCGCTCGATGAACATGTTCATCGTCGAGGCTCCGGCGGTGATCACAAAGACGCCGACCGCAACCCTGACGAAGCGCCAGTCCCACTCCGGCCTGGGCGCGAGTCCGTATCCGGCCATGGCCGTGAGGGTCACGAGGCCGGTGATACGAACCTTGATCAAGGTCAGGAGGTGCCGCACACCCTTCAGTCTACTTTCTGACGCTCTCGAGCCAGTTCCGGCACGGCCAGGTCGAACTCATGCTTCAACGCGAGATACGCATGCTCGCAGTCTTCCGGGCTCTTGAGCCGCAGAACGCTCTCCAGGGTTCTGGCCGCCTTGACCACGCCCACCACCCCCAGATTTCCAGCCGCGGACACGAGGGAATGGGTGAAGCGATGGGCCTTGAGGAAATCCTCTTCCGCAAGGGCCTTCCCGATCCGATTGAGCTTGTCCGGAACCTCCCTGAGGAATCCATCGACCAGTTCCGTCACCAGATCCGAACCTGAGCTTCCGGTCGGCAGGCCCAGGCCGCGGAGTCGTTCGAGCGCGCGGGTGTCGATGATGGCGGGCGATGCCGGCGCGACGGCGCGCGGAGGCGCCGATATCGCCTGACTCCGCCTCTGCGCCCCGGAGAGGAAGGAGGTGGCGGTCCGGCCGCTTTCGGGAGCCGACGCCTGCTTCGCGATCCCCTCCTTGGCCCGGTCGAGGACAAGAATCAGGGCGTCGCGTTGAAGCGGCTTGGCCAGATAGTCGTCCATCCCCGCGTTCAGACACATCTCCCGGTCGCCCGCCATCGCACTCGCGGTCAAGGCCACGATCCAGGGGCGTGGGGTTCGACCCTCGGCCCGAATCGCCTTCGTCGCCTCAAGGCCGTCCATCTCAGGCATGTGGATATCGAGAAAGAGAATCTCGTACTTTTGGGTGGCCAGCGCTTTCAGAACCTCGCGGCCGTTCGAGACCACGTCCACGTTCGCAAAACCGAGACTGCGAAGGGTCAGCCGGGCCACCTTCTGATTGACGAGGTTATCTTCGGCGACCAGAACGGAGAGGGTGGAATGAGGCACGGGGTCTGAAGGAGTCCGTCTGGATTGGGGCGCCTGCCGGGCCTGACTGCCGAAGATGGCCCGTTCGACCGCTTGATACAGACCCGCCGCCTTGATCGGTGTCATGGTGGACGCCATCGAGATGCCTTGTGTGGCTACCACGTTCCGCGAAGCGATGGGCCTCAGGGAAATGACCGGCACGCGTTTTTCCATGCAGCGTTCCTTGAGGGCCCTGAGCGCCGTCTCCGAAACCGCCGCCGCCCGTTCGTCCAGGTTGCGACTGTGATCGACGATGGAGAGATCGAAGACCTCTCCGCGCCGCAAGCGGTCGCTCGCGTCGGTGATGGACGCGCGCACAAAAGTACCGCCCCATCGCGAGATCAATCGCGATCTGCGGGGGCAGTTC
>JANMVV010000412.1:0-5671 GCA_031392925.1 Vicinamibacteria bacterium | reverse complement strand
ATCTACGAGCTGACCCACATCCGCAAGGACGGTAGCCGTTTCCCGGCCGTGGTGTCGGTGACGGCACTGCGCGACGCTCAGGGCGGCATCATCGGCTACCTGCTCATCGGCACCGACAACACCGCGCGCAAGGAGGTGGAGGCCGAGCAGAAGCGTCTCGACCAGCGCCTGAGAGACCAGCAGTTCTACACGCGCTCGCTGATCGAGTCGAACATCGACGCCATCATGACCACCGATCCGTCCGGGATCATCACCGACGTCAACAAGCAGATGGAGGCGCTCACCGGTTGCACGCGTGACGAGCTGATCGGGGCGCCGTTCAAGAGCTACTTCACCGATCCGGAGAGGGCCGAGGCCGGAATCAAGCGCGTGCTCTCCGAGAAGAAGGTCACCGACTACGAGCTCACCGCCCGCGCCCGCGACGGCAAAGAGACGGTGGTGTCCTACAACGCCACCACCTTCTACGACCGGGACCGCAGGCTGCAGGGCGTGTTCGCGGCCGCGCGCGACATCACCGAGCGCAAGCGCCTCGATCAGGTCCTTCAGGAGAAGAACGTCGAACTGGAGGGCGCCACCTCGGTGGCGGAGAAGGCCAACCTCGCCAAGTCGGACTTCCTCTCCAGCATGAGCCACGAGATTCGCACGCCCATGAACGCCATCATCGGCATGTCCTATCTCGCCCTGAAGACCGACCTGACCCCCCGTCAGCGGGATTACATCCGGAAGATCAAGGGCTCCGGCCAGCACCTGCTCAGCATCGTGAACGACATCCTCGACTTCTCGAAGATCGAGGCGGGGAAGCTCACGGTCGAGCACACCGAGTTCGAACTCGAGAAGGTGCTCGACAACGTGGCGAACCTGGTCACCGAGAAGACCTCGGCCAAGGGACTCGAACTCGTCTTCGATGTGGACAAGAACGTCCCGACCAATCTCATTGGCGATCCCCTCCGCCTCGGGCAGATTCTCATCAACTACAGTAACAACGCGGTCAAGTTCACCGAAACCGGCGAGATCGTCGTGGTCATCCGTCTCAAGGAGGAGACCGAGAAGGACGTCCTCATTTACTGCGAGGTTCGAGATACCGGCATCGGCCTCTCCGCCGAGCAGGCGTCCCGGCTCTTCCAGAGTTTCTCGCAGGCCGACACCTCAATCACCCGCAAGTTCGGCGGCACCGGTCTCGGCCTCGCCATCTCCAAGAAGCTCGCCGAACTGATGAGCGGCGAAGTGGGGGTCGAAAGCGTCCCGGGGAAGGGCTCCACCTTCTG
The DNA here is from genome assembly GCA_031392925.1 of Vicinamibacteria bacterium. Taxonomy (GTDB): domain Bacteria; phylum Acidobacteriota; class Vicinamibacteria; order Fen-336; family JAGNNV01; genus JAGNNV01. The sequence continues at coordinate 4,406 of JANMVV010000412.1, read as the reverse complement.
GTTCACCGCCCGCCTCGGCAAGGGCACCGCCCTGCAGGGCAGTCGGGCCCTGCCCGGCGATCTGCGGGGCCGGCGTGTTCTGGTGGTGGATGACAACGAGAACGCCCGCCTGGTTCTCGGCGACCTCCTCTCCGGCATGCGACTCAAGGTTGACCAGGCCGAATCGGGGCTGGTCGCGATCAGCGCGGTGAACCGGGCCGCCGCCGAGGGTGCGCCTTACGAGATCGTCTTCCTCGACTGGCTGATGCCGGACCTGAACGGCATCGAGACGGCCCGGAGCCTCCGTGACCTTCCCCTGAGCCGCATGCCGCACATGATGATGGTCACGGCCTACGGCCGCGAAGACGTGATCAAGAGCGCCGAGGAAGCGGGCATCGAGGATCTGCTGACCAAGCCGGTGCGGGCCTCCGTGCTCTTCGATGCGGTGGTGCGAATGCTCGGAGGCGTGGTGGACGAGCCCCGTACCGCCGGGGATGCTCCGAGCGACTCCGCCGAGCGACTGGCCGCGATTCGGGGCGCGCGCATCCTCCTCGTGGAGGACAACGAGCTCAACCAGGAGGTGGCGACCGAACTGCTGCGCGATGCTGGTTTCGTGGTCGAGGTCGCCGAGAACGGGCAGATCGCCATCGAGAAAGTGAAGGCCGAAAGCTACGACATCGTGCTGATGGACATGCAGATGCCGGTGATGGACGGTGTCACGGCCACCCGCGAGATTCGCAAGGAGGACCGCCTCAAGGATCTTCCAATCGTGGCCATGACCGCGAACGCCATGCAGGGCGATCGGGATCGCAGCATGGCCGCGGGCATGAACGATCACGTGGCGAAGCCGATCGAGCCCGAGGATCTGTGGAAGGCGCTCCTGAAATGGATTCACCTGCGGCCAGCGGCGCCCGCGCCTGTCGCCGCCGAAACGCCTATTCCAGCGTTGCCGTCGACGGTAGAGGAACTGCCACCGCCGATCGATGGACTGGACATGACCGCGGGTCTTCGTCGGGTCCTTGGCCGGAAGCCCCTCTACCTTTCCATGCTCAGGAAGTTCGTGGCCGGACAGAAGACCGCGACCACCGAGATTCACAAGGCTCTGGTCGCGATGGATTGGGAGACCGCGGAGCGTCTCATTCACACCCTCAAGGGCGTCTCGGGAAGCATCGGCGCGGTCGTGGTGCAAAGCCGCGCGGAGACGGTCGAGACCGCCATCAAGACCCGTCGGTTTCGTGGTGCGGTGGATGGCCCGCTCGGCGATCTGGCCGAATCCCTGCAGGCGCTGGTCAGCCACCTGGAGCGGACCCTGCCCGAGGTGATGGACAAGGCCCTCGTGACCGTCGAAGAGGCGGATCTCCGGGTGGTCTGCGACACTCTCGAAGCTCTTCTCCGGGGCGATGACGCGGAGGCGGGTGACCTGCTGGAATCGAACGCGGGCCTCCTTCGCGCGGCGTTTCCCAATCACTTCCGCAGGATCGCCGAGAACATACGCGCCTACGATTTCGATAATGCCCTGGCGGCGCTGAAGGCGGCCACCGCAGAGGCGTCATGAACGCGAAGGCCACCATTCTGGTGGTGGATGACACTCCGGACAACCTGGTCCTGATGAGCCGCCTTCTGACCGAAGAGTACCGGGTCAAGGTCGCGAGTAGCGGCGAGAAGGCCCTGCGGATCGCCTCGTCCGAGTCGCCTCCGAGCCTGATCCTCCTCGACATCATGATGCCCGGACTCGACGGCTACGCGGTGTGCGAACGGCTCAAGCGCGATCCAAAGACCGCCAACATCCCGGTGATCTTCCTGACCGCGAAGTCGGACGTGGAGGATGAGAAGAGGGGCCTCGAACTCGGCGCGGTCGACTACATCACCAAGCCGATCAGCCCGCCCATCGTCATGGCGCGAGTGCGGAACCACCTGGCTCTCCAGGCCATGACCGACTCTCTGCGGGATCAGAACGAGTATCTCGAGCGCGAAGTGGCGCGGCGCATGAGCGAGCAGATGGCCATCCGGGAAATCGCGGCCCAGAACCTCCAGCTCGAGGCGGCGAGCCGGATGAAATCCGAATTCCTCGCCAACATGTCGCATGAGTTGCGGACGCCCCTGAACGCGATCATCGGCTTCTCCGAGGTTTTGAGGGATGGCCTCGCGGGGGAACTGGAGCCGCGGCAGAAGGAGTACGCCAACGAGATCGTCGTGAGCGGCAGCCATCTCCTGGCCCTCATCAACGACATCCTCGACCTCTCCAAGGTGGAGGCGGGCAAGATGACCCTGACCCTCGAGCCCCTGGACGTGGCCATGCTGATCCAGGCGAGTCTGCAGGTGGTGAGAGAGACGGCGATGGCCCAGCGGCAGCGCCTCAGCGTCCTGGTGGCGGAGGGTCTGGGCGAGGTGTGGCTGGACGGGCGGAAGTGCAAACAGATTCTCTACAACCTCCTCTCCAACGCGGTGAAGTTCACGCCCGACGGCGGAGATGTGCGCGTGGAAGCGCGGCGGGTGTCCCGTAAGGCCTCGCCCGATGGCCAGGCCGGGCCCTATCTCGAGCTCATGGTGCAGGACAGCGGGATCGGTATTTCCGCCACCGATCTGGCCCGGCTCTTCGAGCCCTTTACCCAGATCGACAGCACGCTGGCGCGGCGCTACCAGGGCACCGGTCTGGGTCTCGCCATGGTCAAGCGGCTGGCGGAACTCCACGGCGGGACGATCGCTCTGCGGAGCGCGCCCGGCGAGGGGTCGACCTTCACGGTGTGGCTGCCCTGGCGCACGGAAGGCGCCCTGGAGGGACGCTGATCTTGTCCCGCATCCTGATCGTCGAGGACAACGCCGCCAACATGAAGCTCGCGGTGCTCATGCTGGAGGGAAAGGGTTACCATGTCCTTCAGGCGCCGGACGCCGAGACGGGTGTTCGCCTCGCGCGCGCGGAGATTCCGGACCTCATCCTCATGGATGTGCACCTGCCGGGCATGGATGGCCTCGCGGCCACGCGCCTGCTCAAGGGCGATCCGGCGACCCGCGACATCAGAATTGTGGCCCTCACCGCGCTCGCCATGAGCGGGGACCGCGAGAGGATCGAGGCCGCCGGCTGCGATGACTACCTCTCGAAGCCTTTTCACTACCAGCAGCTCCTGAAAGTGGTCGAGGACTGGTTGAGCCCGGTCCCTCCGCTCCGTTCGCCAGCGCACGGAGTCTCCGGCGGAAAAGGCGGATCATGATCTCCGGACACGCACCACCTTAGGAGTCACACCATGCTTGAAACCATCGTCGTCATCCTCCTCATCCTCTGGGTCCTTGGCCTCGTCACCTCGTACACCATGGGCGGGGTCATCCATATCCTGTTGGTGATCGCGATCGTGATGATCCTCCTGCGCGTGATCCAGGGCCGGCGCCTCTGAACCGAGCCCACAAAGAAAGAAGCCTGCCATGTCATATGAAGTCACGAACGACCAACTCAGGGAACACTTCAAGGATGCGCTCGCCGATGCCGAAGCGCTCGTGAAGGCCACCGCGGATCTGGGCGGCGACAGCCTCGCCGAGGCCCGGACCAAAGCCAGGGAGTCCCTTCGGATCGCGAAAGCCAGGCTCGAAGAGACGCAGGACGCCCTGGTCCAAAGAGCCCGGGGCGCCGCCAACGCGACCGACGCTTATGTTCGAGACAGCCCGTGGGAAGCCATTGGTGTCGCGGCTGGAGTCGGCGTCCTGGTGGGCGTTCTCCTCGCCCGCCGCTAGGGCGTCCCCATGCTGCAAGGAACCGCTGTCCCGGCCAAGGGTCTCCTCGAAGCTCTCGGGGACCTGGCCGCCACCCTCGTGGCCATGGCTCACACGCGCCTCGACCTTCTCTCCACGGACCTGGAGGAAGATCGAGACCATCTCCTTACCCTGACCATCACGTCGCTTGGAGCTGTCTTCTTCCTGGGCATCGGTGTCGTCCTCTTTGCCCTGCTTCTGGTGGTGCTGTTCTGGGATACCCACCGCATACTGATTCTGAGCCTGCTGGCCACCGCCTTTCTGGCCCTGGGCCTCGCGGCCGCCAATCAGGCGAAGCGACTGGCCAGGACCAAGCCGCGTTTGTTCGCCTCCAGTCTTTCCGAGTTGTTCAAGGACCAAAAGCAGCTGGTGTCGCACTCATGAATGAAGGCCTGCCGCCGCTCGCCCTCCGGCGCGCGAGCCTGATCGCGCTGGCCGCGGCTCAAAGGAAAAGACTTGCGGCCGATGTCGAGCCGTGGCGGGGTCCTCTCTCGCTCGCGGATCGCGGTATCGCCGCGGCGCGCTTCATCGGGCATCACCCGGCCTTCATCGTGGGGAGTGCCATCGCGCCGGTGGCGTTCCGGGCGACCGGGCTTGGAACGTGGGTTCGGCGCGGTCTCGCGGCCTGGCAGATCGTGCGCGGACTCCGCGATCGCGGGCTAAGAGGGGCAGCGCACTGAAGCGCC
>JANMVV010000338.1:0-17391 GCA_031392925.1 Vicinamibacteria bacterium | reverse complement strand
AGCGACACCCCACCCGAAGTGACCTCGGCGAAGTTGTAGCCGCGTCCGTCCACCACGTTCAGCGGGAAAGCCGTCAACGCCCGTACGAGGGCGCGTCGCTTCTCTTTCGTGAGCCGCGACAGCGGCTCGTCCCCACCCAGGGCGGTCGCGACGAGGCGGACGGCTATGGCCTGGACCATACCGAAGGCGCGCGCGACTTCGGTGGCGGCGTGGTGCTGCGGGCGATCCCTCGCGGCCGCGATCAGCCCCTGATCCACCGCCTCGGCGGACAGATCGGGAACGAAGGAGAGACTCATGGCCACCGACTTTCCTTCCGCCTTCCCGCGTCGCATGAATCTCGACGCGTTCAGGGCCAGGGGACCGCTGATGCCGAAGTGCGTCCACAGAAGGGAGCCCCTCAGATCCGCCGACTTCCCGGCTGGGCGCGAGACTCGAATCCCGGCCTCGTGCGCGATACCCGAGAGGGGAGCGTGAAACTCACCGCCCAGGATCAACGGCTCCAACGCGGGCACGGTGGGAACGATGGTGTGGCCGTGGTCCCGAGCCAGGGCGTAGCCGAAGCCGTCGCTCCCGGTCTTGGGCAGGGACAAGCCGCCGGTCGCGAGGACGACACGCCTCGCTCGAACCGGACCCGTCGAGGTCTCGATCGAAAAGCCCTCCGGGTCGCGCTTCAGCCCGTGGACCCGGCACGAGGTCCTGATCTCGACTTTCAGGCGGCGCGCTTCCGCGAGGAGGGCGTCGAGGACGGTGCGCGATTTGTTGGTGACCGGGAAGAGTTTGCCCAGAGGCTCCTCCTTCAGGGCCACGCCGATGCCTTCGAAAAAGGCGATGGTCTCGGGCACGGGGAACGCGCGCAGGACCTGCTTGACGAAGGGAGACCCGGCTCGCCAGAAATCCGCGGCGTCCACCTGAGCGTTCGTCACATTGCACCGCGAGCCGCCGGAGACGAGGATCTTGGCACCCAGGGTCCGGGCGCTGTCGAGAAGCACGATGCGCGCCGGGCCGGAGTCCTTAGTGGGCCGGTCGCGCAGGGCACGCGCGGTGAAGATCGCGGTGGCGAGCCCGGCCGCTCCGCCGCCCACGATGCCGAGGTGGACCGGAGGGCCTGGAGCGTCAAGCGGGGCTTGAGTGATAATTTGAGAGGTCAAGAAGGTCCCATCATGCCAAGGTACGACTACCACTGTCCCGACAACGATTACATTGTCGAGGTTCGTCACGGCGTCAACGAGCGCATCAAGACCTGGGGCGAGCTCTGCGAAAGGGCGATGATCGGCCCCCGGGGTACGCCCGCCGATGCTCCGGTCGAACTGGTCGTCCACCCTCCCGCCCTCTCGTTTCCCAAGGGCGACGTGGCTCTCAAGAGCATGGGCTTCTCCAAGCTGGTCCGTCGCGAAACCGGCGTCTACGAAAACGTCACCGCCCAGGACGGACAGGCCAAGATCGTTTCGGCCGATAATCCGGCCTCCGCGCTCAACCTCGGCGCCACCCTCGGCGACTGACGTGAAGAAAGAAAGGATGATGATGACGATGTCCCGCCTTCCCATTTCTCTGGCCCTGTTGAGCCTGGCCGCGAGCCCGGCGCTCGCCCAGGGCGAGGCCGCACTCAAGAACGCCTTCATGGGCCGCCAGGTCGCGATCCGGGTCGACATGCCGGCGAGCCACAAGGGCGTGGACCTCCGCTTCGACCGTGACGTTCCCTTCGACCTCAAGGAAAACGGCGACCGCATTCGCGAGCACGACGCGGCGCTGCAGGCGGGCGACGTCATCCAGGTGACCTACATCAAGGTCAAAGGCGACCTGATCGAGTTTCATTTGGGCGGCGGCGGCTTCAACTGGTTCAGCGATACCACGACCAAGAGCACCACCACCTCCGGCAAGACGGTGCGGGAAACCGACCTCGAGAAGGAGATCAGGAACGAGACCGACCGCGATCGCAAGAGGCGCCTTGAGCGCGATCTCGAGGACCTGCGTCGCGATCGGCAGGCCCGCGACGAGCGAGCGAACCGCGATGTGGAGGAGTACAACCAGAGGGCGCGAGAGCGGGACATGCAACGGGCGCTCAAGAGCGGATCCAGATTCAACTTGCGTTTCAAGAAGAACGTCCCCTCGGACGCGTTGACGCCCGAAGGCTTCGAGCGCTACCTCGATCCGTGGGTGGACTTCTCGGGTCGCTCGACCCGCCGCGCCGCGGCTCCATCGTCCTCGTCGGCCTCATCGTCCCATTCCGCCTCGTCCACCTCGATCAACCGGACGCCCCAGAATCGCGATTGGAAGAAGGGGACGCCTCGGCGTGAGATGGAGGACGCGCTTGGAAGGCCACGCCGCGAGCGCAGCTGCCCGGGCGACAGCGCCCTCGACTGCAAGATCGCCACGTTCGACGACGGGGGCGATGAGATCGAAGCCACTTTCGTCGAAGGCGTCCTCGTTCGCTTCTCGACCACGCGCCGCAGGTAGGGGCGGTCCGCCTGGTTTGAACGCTTGGGGCCGCTCGCCGTCGCGGCCCGTGCGGTAAACTTCGCGGCTCGCTCCGATGTTCGATTCCCTCTCCGACAAGCTGCAAGGCGTCTTCCGGTCGCTGCGGGGCCGGGGCTCGCTCACCGAGGCCGACATCGATGCCGCCATGAAGGACATCCGCACCGCCCTCCTCGAGGCCGACGTCAACCTCAAGGTCGCGAAGGACTTCCTCGACCGGGTGCGCGCGAAGGCGGTCGGGCAGGAGGTCTTGAAGAGCCTCTCACCCGGCCAGGCGGTGGTGCGCATCGTCCGCGACGAAATGATCGCTCTCCTCGGAGCCTCGTCGCCCCGCCTCAAGGAGTCGAAGCGCACGCCCACGGTCATCATGATGGCGGGTCTGCAGGGTTCCGGCAAAACCACCACCACGGCGAAGCTCGCGAAATACCTCTCGAAGAACGGCCGGTATCCGCTGGTGGTCTCGACGGACGTGGCAAGGCCCGCCGCGCGCGAACAGCTCGGAATCCTCGCCGGGAAGATCGGCGTCAAGTTCATGCAGCCGCCGACCGATGCGCCCCTCGAGATCGTGAAGAAGGCGATGGCCGAGTGCCGGTCGATGGGCTACGACATCCTCCTCATCGACACCGCCGGCCGCCTCCACATCGACGAAGACCTGATGGCGGAGCTCAAGGCCCAGAAAGCGCTCGCCGAGCCCTCGGAGATCTTCTTCGTGGCCGATGCCATGACCGGGCAGGACGCTCTGGTGAGCGCTTCCGCGTTCCAGGAGCAGATCGGCATTACCGGCATTGTCCTGACCAAGCTCGACGGCGACGCCCGCGGCGGCTCCGCTCTTTCCGCCGCCTCGGTGACGGGCTGCCCCATTCGTTTCGCAGGCACCGGCGAAAAGCCGGAGGATTTCGAACTCTTCGACGCCTCCCGCATGGCCGGCCGGATCCTGGGCATGGGGGACGTGATGGGCCTTATCGAGAAGGTCGAGGAATCGATCGACCCGAAGAAGGCCGCGGAACTCGCGGGGAAGATGGCGAAGAACGAGTTTTCGCTCGAGGATTACCGCGACCAGCTCAAGCAGGTCCGAAAGATGGGGAAGATCGGGGATCTGGTGCGGATGATCCCCGGGGTCCCCAAGGTGAAAGAAGAGGACATGGCCCATGGCGAGGGTGAGATGAAGAGGTTCGTCGCCATCCTCGACTCCATGACCACCAAGGAGCGGGAACGTCCCGAGATCATTTCCGGATCGCGCCGCAAGCGCATGGCCATGGGAAGCGGGACCAAAGTGGAAGATGTGAACCGTCTGCTCAAGCAGTTCGAACAGACACGAAAAATGATGAAGCTGATGTCCGCGCAGAACGCCAAAGGATCGAAGCTCCGGAAGCTCGCCTCCCGTTTTGGCGTGCCCGGGTTGTCATGACAGGCTGTTTCAGGAGAAACTAGGGGATGCTCGCTATTCGTTTGCGCCGTACCGGAACCACCAAGAAGCCGTATTACCGCGTCGTTGTCGCTGATTCGCGCGCGTGGAGAGACGGAAAGTTCGTTGAGATCGTCGGCCACTATGACCCCCGGGCGAACCCCGGCAAGGTCATCCTGAAGTCCGACCGGGTCGATTACTGGATTTCGAAGGGCGCTCAGCCATCGGATACCGTGAAGAGCCTGATCAAGGGCCACAAGAAGGCCGAGAAGCTCGCGGCCTAGCCAGGGCTCTCCATCGCCCTCTTTCGTCGAGGGTGTTCAGGACTTGAACTCTTCATCTCCGCGCTCCCCCAAGGAAGACGCGGACAGCGTCACCATCGGCGTCGTCCTGCGTCCCCATGGGATCCGGGGCGAAGTGGTGATCGAACCGCTGACCGACAACGAGGATCGCTTCGCGAGTCTTGAGGAGGTCCGGGTGGTCCGCCGGTCGGGTTCTTCGGCGAGGCTCAAGGTCGCCTCGATGTTTCCCCACAAGGGCCGCCTGGTTATCCAGTTCGAGGGAATCACCAGCATCCAGGACGCGGAGACCCTGCGCGCGGCCGAGCTGCGTATTCCCATCGCCTCCCTCCCGTCGCTGCCCGCGGGTTCGTACTATCACCACGAGCTTCGGGGGCTCGAGGTCCGGGTCGAATCGGGCGCCTCCATCGGGACGGTGACCGATCTGTGGGAGACCGGGGCCACGCCGGTGCTCGTGATCCACGACGACAAGGCGCGCGAGACGCTGCTGCCGCTCGTCGACGCGTTCATTCTCGAGGTGAACGTCGAGGGCGGATTCATGAAGGTCAAGGCGTCGGGAACGGTATCGGCGTGACCCTTCGCATCGACGTCGTCACGATCTTTCCCGACCTCGTCCGCGAGGCGCTGGCCCATGGCATCGTGGCCCGCGCGATCGAGACGGGTCTCGCGCGGGTGGAGGCGCACGACCTGCGGACCTTTACCGACGATCGGCACCGCCGCGTGGACGATGCGCCGTTCGGAGGAGGCCCGGGCATGGTGATGCGGGCCGAGCCCTTCTTCCGCGCGGTGGAGTCGATCATGCCCGAAGGCCCGTCCCAGGACCGGCCGATCGTCCTCCTCTCGCCGCGGGGCGAGAAGTTCACTCACGTCAAGGCCCGCGACTACTCGGAGCTCAAGCGCCTCGTTCTCCTCTGCGGCCGGTATGAGGGAATCGACGAGCGGGTCCGAACCTATCTCGCCACCGAGGAACTGAGTCTCGGGGACTTCGTCCTCATGGGCGGGGAAGTGCCGGCACTCGCGGTCATCGAGGCGAGCGTGCGACTGATTCCGGGAGCGCTCGGCGACGCGGAGTCGAGCGAGCAGGACAGCTTCGAGAACGGCCTCCTCGATCATCCCCACTACACGCGGCCCGCCGAGTTTCGCGGTCTGAAGGTCCCCGAGGTGCTGCTGTCGGGCGACCACGCCGCCATCGCGAAGTGGCGCGGCCAGGAGGCCGCTCAGGCCACGAGGACGAGGCGCCCGGATTTGAGCGCCGAAGGCGGCTCGGTTGGCGGGTCCGATCAATCGGCAAAACCCCCTCGATTAGGCTAAACTCGCCGGCTCTCGGAGCCCACAGGAACCCCCATGAACGCCATCGAAACCATCGAAAAGAACATCAACCCGAAGGTCCATCCCGACCTCCGCACCGGAAGCACCGTCCGCGTCCACGTCAAGGTTCGCGAGTCTGTCCTCAAAGAGGAGCAGAAGGCGAAGACGGCCAAGGCCAAAAAGGACAAGGATCAGGAGCGGGAACGCATCCAGATTTTCGAGGGTCTGGTCATCGGCATCAGCGGCACCGGGGTGAAGCGCTCCATCACCGTCCGCAAGATCTCCTTCGGCGAAGGCGTCGAGCGCATCTTCCCGCTTTCCACTCCCTCGGTGGACAAGATCGAGGTCCTCAAGCGGCACCACGTGCGCCGCGCGAAGCTCTACTTCGTGCGCGACCTCAAGGGCAAGGCGCTCCGCCTCAAGGAGCTTCGCGACAAACCGGCGAAGGCCAAGGGCAAGGCCGCCCCCGAGACGGCCTCCTAAGACTTCAGGTTTCAGGCTCCAGGCGATCCCGCGCTTGAGCCGAAAGAAGAAGGTCCCTGGTCCTGCCCGGGGTCAGGACTCCCCGAATCTGTGCAACGACCTCTTCGAGAAGGAGGCGGCGTCTAGAGGTGAGGTCCCGGTCGCGGGAGCCGACGAAGTGGGACGCGGGGCCCTCTTCGGCCCCGTGGTGGCGGGCGCGGTGATCCTGGGGGACGGCTTCGACTGGGCCGGCCTCAACGACTCCAAGCAACTCAGCGCGCGAAGGCGCGAGGAGCTTTCCGCCCGCATCCGCGAAGGGTCGCAGGCCTGGTCGATCGGAATCGCGAGCGCCGAAGAGATCGACCGCCTCAATATCCGGATGGCCACCCACCTCGCCATCCGCCGCGCCGTGACCGGCTTGAAGGTCTCGCCGAAGCTGGTCCTGATCGACGGCATTGACGAGCCCCTGGACGGCGTAGCTCAGAAAGCGATCGTGAAGGGCGACGCGCTCTCGGTGTCGATTGCGGCCGCCTCGATCATTGCCAAAGTTCTGCGAGACAGTATGATCGAAGAGTGGGATGCCACGTGTCCTGGCTTCGGCCTCAGGGAGAACAAAGGCTATGGGAGCGCGGGTCATCTCGACGCCTTGAGAACCCTCGGCCCGTCGCCGTTTCACCGGAAGTCATTTATCGATCGCACCGGCTGGCTCTTTTAAGCACTCTCAAGCGATAATCGAACATCGCTCGCATAAAACCCCACCGCGTCAGGCAATAAACCATTGGCCAAGATCAATCCGATTAAGACCCGCCAGGAAGCCGAGAAGGCCGAAAAGGCGGGGAAGCTCGATCAGGCGATCCCCTTGTATCGCCAGTTGCTCGAGGACAATCCTCGCGACTGGAACACGATCAACAAGATCGGAGACCTCTTCGCCAAGATCGGAAAGATGCGCGAGGCGGGCGACGAGTACGCGAAGGTCGCCGAGTTCTACGCGCGGGACGGCTTCCACCTGAAGGCCATCGCGATCTGGAAGAAGATCAACAAGCTCGATGCCTCGGTGGTCGAGCCCTACGCCAAGCTCGCCGACCTCTACGCCAAGCAGGGCCTGGTCATGGAGGCGAAGAGTCAGTACCAGATCGTCGCCGAGGATCAGCTCAAGCGGAACCGGCTCAAAGAAGCCGCCGAGACCCTGCGCAAGATGGTCGAGATCGACTCCTCCGACCTGAAGACCCGGTCCCGACTCGCTGACATCTACACGAAGGAGGGCTCCACCGCGAAGGCGGTGGACGAGTACATCGCGATCTCCGACGAGCTGAATCTCAAGGGCCATCCGGCCGAGGCGATTCAGGTGCTGGAAAAAGGCCTCAAGATCGACCATGGGATCAAGGTCAAGGCTCAGCTCGGGCGGGTCCATCTCGCCCAGCGGAGCTACGAGAAGGCCATCGCCTACCTCGAGGAAGTATCGGCCCAGGATTCGTCGCCCGAGAGCATGATGCAACTCGGCCAGGCCTATCTGGGCGCCAAGCGGGTGACCGACGCCCAGTCCACGCTCGAAAGCGTCCTCGAGAAGGCGCCCGCGAGCCAGGAAGCCCGGATCATCCTGGTCCAGATCTACGCGGTCCAGGGGCGCGCCGACGAGGCGTACGACACCGTCATCCCGCTGGTCGAACAGCTTCTCCTGAAGCGCGACGCCGACCGCGCCAACAACCTTCTCCTGCAGATCACGAACCGTTCGCCCCACCATGTGCGCACGCTGCAGAAACTCGTCGAAGTGGCGCGGATCCGGCAGAACGATCGCGCCATTGTTCAGGCTTTGAGCAATCTCCTCGAGGCGCACCTCGCCTCGGGCAGCGACCGGGCGGCCGAGGACACCGCTTCTCAGCTCTTGGAAGTCGAACCGGACAACGAGCAGTTCAAGGCCCGCCTCGAGTCCCTTCGGAAGAAGAAAGCCGCCCCGGTTCTCACCGGCCCGGCCAAGGTCGCGGTGGACAAGAAGGCTGCGGCCGACATGACCCTGCCTCCTCCCGTCGCCACGGTGGGCGCCTCCGACCTCGACGGGCTCGAGTTCGACACCGGCGCGATCGTGCGTCCGCCGGGAGTTTCGGCCGACTCCAACACCGATCGTGAGTTCATCGAGGAGCATCTGGCCGAGTCGCGGGTCTTCCGGAAATACGGCCTCCTCGACAAGGCCGAAGAGCAGGTCGACCTCGTCCTCAATCGCTATCCGAACATCTTCGACGGCCGTTTCGAGAAGAAGGAGATCTTCAAGGAGACGGAGAGGCTCGAAGAAGCGGCGCGTGAATGCCTGTGGCTCGCGGGGGTTGCGCGCAAGGACGGGAACGAAAGCCTGGGCAAGATGCTCAGCGAAGAGGCGCAGGCCTTGTGGCCAGGCATCTCCGACGCCCCGGCCGCGGACGAGGAGGCGCCGGCCCTCGGGGTGGAGGCGGCCGAGCCACCCGCCGAACTCTCGCTGGACGCGCTCGAGGAGACGACCCCCCCCGCCTTCGAGGCCATGCCCGAGGTGGGCATCGAAGCGGCGGCGGAACCGGCGCCCATGGACGTGGCGCTCGAAGGGCCACCGGTCGCCGAAGACGAAGAAGATCTCAATCTCGAAATGGGCGTCGAGGACGAAGCGCCCTCCGTGCCCGCGGCCGCGGGACTCTCGTTCGAGGCCCCGGCCGAAATGTCGGCCTCTGAGAACGCGGAAGCCGATGCGCTCGCCGCGGGCTTTGGCGAGGAACCGAGCGAGCTCGAACCGCTTCCGCCGCTCTCCATGCCCCAGGGCGAGGAGGCGGGGCCCGATGTCGACTTCGCTTCGGGTTCGATCGCCCGACCCATCGGCCTGAGCGCCGCGCCTGCGGCCGACCCCGAGATCGCGAAGGCGGTCGAGGAAGTCGATTCGTATATCGCCCTCGGCTTCGTCGACGACGCCAAGGACGCGCTGCGCGACGCCCTCTCTCGTTTCCCCGGCAATTCATCGCTCCTGGAGAGGGCCTCGAGCCTTGGGCTCGACCTTTCGGCGGAGCCGGAGCCGGCGCCCGCCCCCGCACCGCCTCCAGCGCGGAAGGCCGCGGCCGCGCCTCCTCGTCCCGCACCCGCCCCGCAGCCGCCACCCGCCGAGAACGACCTTCTCAGCGGTTTGTCCTTCGATGATCTCCCCGCGGCACCTCGAGAGCCCGCGGAGACACCGGCGGCGGTCAACATGCGGGTGTCCGACGCCGCTCCGGTCGGGGACGCAGGGGGCATCGATCTTGGCGCCGAACTCTCGGCGCTTTTCGACGCGCAACCGGCGCTCGAGGAGGCGCCGGTCGACACGTTGCGATCATCGAGCTTCGAGGACCAGAGTCTTCAGGATGTCTTCAACGAGTTTAAGAAGGGAGTCGATTCTCAACTCGGTGAAGGCGACTACGACACCCGCTACAACCTTGGCATCGCCTACAAGGAGATGGGTCTCGTCGACGAGGCCATCGCCGAGTTCCAGCTGGCCGCGAAGGACCCCAAGCGATCGCTCGAATGCTCGAGCATGATCGGCATCTGTTTCATGGAGAAGGGAATGGCCGACGTGGCCGTTCAGTGGTACGAGCGCGGGCTTCTGGTTCCCGGCCGCGCCCCCGAGGAGTACCGGGGTCTGCGCTACGACCTCGGCATCGCCTGGGAGGCGAATGGCGATCTGGCCAAGGCCAAGGCGACCTTCGCCGACCTCGTGCGGGAGGACCCGTCGTTCCGTGACGTGTCCGACAAGCTGAGGGATCTCCAGGCGCGGGCCTGACCGGTCTTTCGTTGATCCTCGCCCGGCCAGAGTCCAGACTCGCTCCAGATACCGCCGTGGCCAGCGACAGGCGAAGCGACGTGGTGGTGCGATTGATCCAGTTCGTCAGCTCTTTGATGGTGGGAGCGACTCTCGTGCTGGCGCCCTGGACACCCCTGTGGGAAAACCACCCCGCCCTCGCGACCTCGCTGCGGTTGCGCGAGATCCTCATGGCTCCTTGGTTTCGGGGCGCGGTCAGCGGCCTCGGATTCGTGAACCTCGCGGCGGCGGCGCTGGACCTGACCCACCTGCTCTTCAAGCGCGCTCGAGACTGAGGCCCGCCAGGGTGGGCAGGAGGTCTCAGGCGGAAGTCTTCACCGGTCCTCGCCCGGTTCTGATGGCGATCGTGGGCGCTTCAGGCGCGCGTTCCGCGGGAGAGGCCATTCGCGGCGGCGCCGATCTCGTGCAGGTGAGGGCGAAGGAACTGACCGCGCGCGCGCTCCTGGCCTTGGTGCGCGACGTGATCGCCGCGGCGGGCGCGGATCGAGTCCTCGTGAACTCGAGGCCGGACATCGCCCTGCTCGCGGGCGCTCGCGGAGTCCACCTCCCCGAATCGGGTCTCGACCCGCGAAGTGTGCGGGAGGCCTTCCCAGGTCTTCTCATCGGAGTCTCGCGTCACGATCGGGCGGGCCTCGAGCGGGCGGTGTCGGATGAGGCCGATTTTGCGATCCTGGGGCCAGCCTTTGAAACCCCAGGCAAGGAGGCGCGCGCGCTCGGCGTCGCTCGCCTCGAGGATTTCCTGCGCGGCCTGAAGGTGCCGGTGCTCGCGGTGGGCGGGGTCACTCCAAACGACGCGGCCGCTCTTCTTGCCTGCGGCGCTGCCGGCATCGCGGCCCTTCGTCCCTTCGCGAATCCTGAAGGCGCGTCGCGAGCGGCAGCCTCGTTCCGGGAGGCGTTCGATGAGGGAGGAGGCCGCGGTGCTCGCGGCCGGGCCCGATGAGCGAATCCGGCTACACCAAGGCGGACTTGCGCCGCGCCCTCCTGGAAAGCGCGGACGATCCGGACCGGCTCGCCCGACTTCTCTCCGACGATTCGATCACCGATCTGGACCTGCGGCACGCCCTGCGCAGCCGGCTGCCTTCGAGCGTCGCCGTGTTCGTCATGGAGCGTTCGCGGTTCGGCACGCGCCAGACCGTGCTCGGCGCGGTGGCACGGTCGCCTTCCACGACGCCCCGTACCGCCCTTCAGGCCCTGCCCGGCCTCACCTGGCGCGACCTCGCGGACGTGGCGGTCGCGGCGGAACTCGCCCCCGCCGTGCGGCAGAAGGCCGAAGCGCTTCTGCTCGACGGTCTCAATGCCATGAGACTCGGCGACCTCGTCACCCTGTCCCGCCTCGGTCCGCGACGGGTGACCGGGCGGCTGCTCCTTTCCCGCGATCCGCGCGTGCGGGAGGCCGGACTACACAACCCGCGACTGAGGGACGGGGATCTGTGCGCGCTCCTCGAGTCCAATGACGCCCCCCGCGAGCTCGCTTCGGAGATTCTTCGCGTCCATCGATGGGCCTTG
Source organism: Vicinamibacteria bacterium (assembly GCA_031392925.1). GTDB lineage: Bacteria > Acidobacteriota > Vicinamibacteria > Fen-336 > JAGNNV01 > JAGNNV01. The sequence goes on along the minus strand of JANMVV010000338.1, from coordinate 6,134 downwards.
AGCTACCAGGTCCGCCGGGCCATCGTCCGCAGTTCCACCACTCCACATCCCATCTCGCTGGCCCTGATCGCCGACATGAACCCAGGCGACCTGAGGGACCTGGCGCGCTCCGACGACGTGCCGCCCCTGGTGTCGGCGGTGGCCCGAAGAATCCTCGGCTGAGCCCCGCGCGAGGGCCCGGGGCTGCAACCGATCGCGCCGTCTCGCGCCGTGCCCCAACTGCTAGCATCAGGAGCAATGGCCTCAAGGCACTCCAGCCCGTGGATCGGCTCCACGTGTCTCCTCGTTCTGGCCGTCGCCTCGAGCTCGTGTTTCCGCTCGATTTCTCCTCCCCCGCAGGCGCCGGCCAAGCCGCGCGCGGCCTCGCCGGCGCTCTCGGGGTGGGCCGAAAAGACGCTCAAGACCCTGACCCTCGAAGAGAAGGTCGCCCAGATGATCGGCGTCCGCGCATTCGGGATCTACACCAATCCGCGTTCCCCGGAATACAAGACGCTGATCGAGGAGGTGGAGACGCTCAAGGTGGGTCACATCACCATCTTCGAGTCGGAGGTCTATGCCGCCCCGAAGATCCTGAATGACCTGCAGCGTCGTTCGAAGATTCCCCTGCTGGTGGCCGCCGATCTTGAGCGCGGCCTCGCCTTCAGAGTGCGGCGCGGTGTCGTGCCCATTCCGTACGCCATGGCCATCGGAGCCACACGTTCCGAGGAAGCCGCGTACTTCACCGGTCTCGTCACCGGCCGGGAGGCGCGCGCTATCGGCATCCACTGGGCCTTCGCGCCCGTCGCCGATGTGAACAACAACCCCGACAACCCGGTGATCAACATCCGTTCCTACGGCGAGGATCCCGATCTGGTGGGACGCCTCTCGTCGGCTTACGTTCGCGGGGCGCGCGCGGGTGCCATTCTCTCCACCGCCAAGCACTTCCCAGGCCACGGGGACACCGCGTCGGACTCCCACCTCACCCTTCCCGTGATCTCCGCGGACCGCGAAAGACTGAACCGGGTGGAATTAGTGCCCTTTCAGACCATGTTCCGGGCCGGAGTCGACGCGGTCATGGTGGCCCACATCGCGGTGCCCTCGGTGGACGCGAGCGGCGATCCTGCGAGCCTCTCACACTCGCTCACCACCGGCCTTATTCGCGATCAGATGAAGTACGAGGGGCTGATCGTCACCGACGCCATGGAGATGAGCGGCCTCGACGTGGCCTGGTCCGGTGAAGCCGCGGTCCGCGCGGTGATGGCGGGCTGCGACCTGGTTCTCCTCCCCAAGGATCCGAAGATCGCGATCCGCGAAATCGCACGCGCAGTGCGCGAAGCACGAATCACCGAGGCTCAGATCGATGCCTCGGTGCTTCGGCTCCTCAAGACCAAGGAATCACTCGGCCTCGACCGCAACCGTTTCGTGGATGAGTCTCAGATCGTCAAGAACGTGGGCCGCCCCGAGGACGTCGAGGAAGCGATCAAGATCACCCAGGCGTCGATCACTCTGGTGAAGAACGAGGAGAACGTGATCCCGCTCGCGGTGGAGAAGCCCTTGCGGATCCTCCATCTCATCATGTCGTCGGACGCGCGCAACGACAACATCTCGGGAATTCCCGAAGCCGAACTCGCTCGCCGATATGTCAAGACCACCAACCGCTATATCGGCCCCGACCTGACCCCGCAACTCGCCGACGAAATCGTGGCGCAGGCCCGGAGCGGGGCGTTTTCGCACGTGCTCGTCTCGGCTTTTGTCCGGGTGACTTCAGCCAAGGGGACCGCGAATATGGAGGGCTCGCACGCGAATCTTCTGACCCGCCTCTCCGCCGCCGGGACGCCCCTGATCGTCATGGCCTTCGGATCGCCCTATCTGCTGCGGCAGGCTCCAGAGATTCCCGTCTACCTCGCCGCGTATGGGGGCGTGGACGGCGCCCAGAGGGCTGCGCTCGGCGCCATCTTCGGAGAGTTCGATATCGGCGGCCAGCTTCCTGTCACACTCCCGGGTCTGTTCCCGTTCGGCCACGGTCTTAAGATCCCTCATCGCAACATGACCCTCGCCACCGCCTCGCCGGACACTCAAGGCTTCAAGCCGGGAACCTTTGCCGATGTCGACGCCACGGTGGAGCGCTTCCTCGAGCGGAAGGCGTTTCCGGGCGCGGTGGTCGCGGTCGGACGCAACGGAGGGCTCGTTCACCTCAAGGCCTACGGCAGGCGCACCTACGACCCGGACGCCTCTCCCATGACCGTGGACACGATGTTCGACCTCGCGAGCCTCACCAAGGTCATCGCCACCACCACCATGGCCATGATGATGGTTGATGAGGGACGGCTCATCCTCGATCGTCCGGTGCGCGACTTCTTCCCGAAATTCACCGGGGGGTCCAAGGACAAGATCACCATCCGGCACCTCCTCACCCACTCCTCAGGCATCGACTGGTGGGCGCCCCTGTATAAGGAGGCGCATACCATGCCCGAATATCTGAACCGGATCATTCCCATGGATCTCAAGTACGAGCCGGGCGCGAAGTCGGTGTACACGGACCTGGGGGTGATGATGCTCGGCGACATCCTCGAGCGCGTCTCCGGAACGGATCTCAACACCTTCACCAAGCGACGCCTGTTCGAGCCGATGAAGATGCGCGACACCGGCTATAAGCCCTCCGAGTCCATGAAGGCGCGCATTGCCCCTACCGAGTTCGACAAGGACTGGCGGAAGCGCTTGGTGTGGGGCGAGGTGCACGACGAGAACGCGGCCGGCCTCGGCGGGATAGCGCCTCACGCCGGTCTCTTTGGGACCGCGCCCGACCTCGCCCGCTTCGCCACCATGCTTCTGAACGGCGGCGTCTTCGAGAACCGACGCTACATCGCTCCCGCGACCCTCGCCCAGTTCACCACGCGCGGCACCGTCCCCGATTCATCCCGCGCCCTCGGCTGGGATACCCCTAGCGAGAATTCCTCCGCGGGCACGCTCATGTCGAAGCGCGCCTTCGGCCACACCGGCTTCACGGGCACGTCGATGTGGATGGACCCGGAGACCGGAGTCTTCGTGATCATTCTGACCAACCGCGTGCATCCGACCCGCGAGAACAACCAGATCCGCGAAGCCCGGCCTCAGATCGCGGACGCGGTCATGCGCGGACTGCAATAGAGGCGGCAGGATTCCCTCGCGGGGGTCCGGCCCCCCGGACAGGGGCTAAGCGAAGGGGGCGAGGTCGTACGGAACGTACTGGGGTTCCCACATCGCGTTCTTCACCACCGCCTCGATGTCTTCGTCCTTGATGGCACGGCCCAGACCCTGGTCGCGCGCGGTCCTGATCACCGCCGCCGCCACCCGGGCGGCGACGTGCCGCAGTTCCCGGACCCGCGGGAACAGGCTGCCGGACGCGATGTCCTCATCGGTGACGGAATGCGCGAGGGCGAGGGCCGCCGCCGCGAACATCTCGTCGGTCACTTCACGCGCCTGCGCGATCAGGGCGCCGAGGCCGACGCCCGGGAAGACGTACGCGTTGTTGCCCTGACCGATCACGGTGGTGCGGGCGCCGTGAACGACCGGCGCGAACGGGCTCCCGGTGGCGACGAGGGCGCGCCCATCCGTCCATTCCATGATGTCTTTCGGATGGGCTTCGGTCTTGCTGGTGGGGTTCGACATGGGGAAGATGACCGGTCGTGCCACCGCTTCTCCCATGGCCCTGACGACGCCTTCCGTGAAGGTGCCCGGCTCGCCGGACGTGCCGATGAGCACGGTGGGCTTCATGACCCGCACCACGGTCTCGAGGTCGCGTTTCGAACCTCTGGCCATCCCGTTGGCCGCGGCCATGGCCGCGGTCCAGGCGAACTCCTGCTTGTGGGCATCGAGAGGAGCGTCATCGACCACCAGACCATGGCTGTCCAGGACGGCGATCCGCTCCCGGGCTTTGTCCTTCGGCATTCCCGCGGTGATCAGCGCGGTGCGGATGAGTCGCGCGATGCCCACGCCCGCCGCACCCGCTCCCAGGATGACCGCTCGCTGGTCCTTGAGAGGGATTCCCGAAACCCGCACGCCCGCCATCATTCCCGCGACCGCCACCGCGGCCGTGCCCTGGATGTCGTCGTTGAAGGACGGCAGCACTTTCTGGTAGCGCTCGAGGAGCTTGAAGGCGGTGACTTTCTTGAAATCCTCCCACTGCAGGAGGGCGCGCGGGAAGCGGCTCTTGACCGCCTGCACGAACTCCTCCACCAGCGAGTCGTACTCCGGGCCGCGCAGGCGCTTCTGCCGATACCCGATGTACATCGGGTCATCGAGCAGGGCTTGATTGTCGGTGCCCACGTCCAGGCTGATGGGAAGCGTGCGCGAGGGGTGGATGCCGGCGGCCGCGGTATAGAGCGCCAGTTTGCCGACGGGGATGCCCATGCCTCCGGCTCCCTGGTCGCCCAGGCCGAGGATGCGCTCGTTGTCGGTCACCACGATCAGGCGGACATCATCGAAGGGCGCGTGTCCCAGCATCGCGTGGATGGACCCGCGATGCGCGGGGGTGATCCACAGGCCGCGGGCGCGGCGGAAAATGTGGCTGTACTCCTGGCAGGCAAGCCCGACCGTGGGGGTGTAGACAATGGGGAGCATCTCTTCGAGATGATTGAGGAGCAGGCGATAGAAGAGCTGCTCGTTGCGATCCTGCAGGGCCATGACCCCGATGTACTTTTCGAGCGGATCTTCCTTCCTGACGATGTTCGCGTAGGCGCGCTGCTCCTGCTGCTCCATGGTGCTCACCCCATCGGGCAGCAATCCCTCAAGGCTGAAGGCCCGGCGTTCCTCCGCGTTGAAGGCGGTCCCCTTGTTGAACATCGGCTCCTGGAGGAGGCGCGCGCCCCGATAGGGAACCTCGATGCGGCGGCCCTTGGGCCCGTCGACGATTCGATATTGCTTCATGGTCATGGTCTTCTAGCCCCTTGTCTGTGCTCCGCTTGTTTCCACGTCGTCTCTTTGCGCCACTTTCACCTGGTTCCTTCTCGCGGCCTTCTCCTCGCCTCGGAGAACCGCAGGTCCCTGGTCCTTGTAGTCCCAGCGCGACAGGTCGAGGACGCCGCCCCTGGCCGATGGAACATCCGGCTCGCGGGGGATGTCGCAGCCCGTAGAGGCCGGGGCCAATAGGACCAGCGCCCACAGACGGATGCGCATGGGCCCATTTTAGGCCCGCGGTCCATTGGCGGTATGAGCTATTTGGCTCTGAGCAGGCCGCGCAAACGCTGCGCTTCGGCGGAGATGGAGGGGTCGAAGTCGAGCTGGAAGGCCCGCATCCGAAGCAGGAAGCGATCGTCGTCGTTCATCGGTCCCCGAGCCGCGATCTCGGAGGTGAGCGCCTCGAAGTACCGTCCCCAGTCCGGCGACCGGCCGTCGATGTCGGTGAATCCGTATTCGCGGGCCAGGGTCCAACTCGCGAACACCTGACCCTCCTTGGCGCGCACATGAGGGTCGGTGGCGAGGGCCACGACGGCCCGCCCGACGAAGAAGGGCGTCTCCGACTCGATGAAATGCGGATCGATCTTGGCGCCCTCGCGCCAGTTCTCCTCGGTCACTCCGAAGCGGGCGAGCATGGCCTCGGAGCGCAGAAAGCCGGGAGTGAGAGCGACGGCGGTAATACCGGTGTCGCGCAGTTCCGCGGCGAGCGCGTAGGCGAGACGGATGGCGCTCGCCTTGGCGAAGTCATAGAAGAAGGAGCCGCGGTAGCCGAGGAAGTCGCCGTCCGTGATCTCCACCACGAGACCGGAGTTCCGCTCCACCATCAAGGGCAGGGCGTGCCGCGCGGTGAGGATGTGGCTCCAGACCGCGGCTTCGATGATGCGCCGGCCCTTGCCGAGGTCGGTCTCCCAGAAGGGCGTGCCCCACTCGGTGAGGTCGTCGCCGCCCCAGACGTCGTTGACCAGGATGTCGAGGCGCCCCGCGTCGGCGCGGATCGTGTCGAAGAGCCGGATCACCTCGGCCTCGGCGGTGTGATCGACGCGAACCGCGATCCCCTTGCCGCCGGCCCGGGTCACGAGTTCCGCCGTCTCCTCGATGGTCTCCGGCCGGCCCGGAGTGGCTCCGCTCTCGCGCGTGCTCCGCCCCGTGCAATAGACCGTGGCTCCCGCCTCCCCGAGCATTTGCGCGATGCCGCGGCCGGCGCCGCGCGTGGCTCCGGC
>JANMVV010000320.1:0-2341 GCA_031392925.1 Vicinamibacteria bacterium | reverse complement strand
TTCTAGCGACGAAGGTGGAAGGGGACGCTCGTCACCACCACGTTGGGCCGGAACAGCAGGGCGGCCTTGATCAGCAGCGCCTGCTGGTTGTGAAGGAGATGGTGCCAGAGTCGCTTCGGTATGAACTCCGGCAGGAGGATGGTGATGAAATCGTCCGGGTGGTCCTTCTCGACCTGCTCGATGTATTCGAGCAGCGGCTCCATGAGCGAACGGAAGGGCGACTCGAGCACGATCAGCTCCGCCCCTCCTCCCCACTCCACCCAGTCGCGGCGCACCGCCTCCGTGGCCCTTGCGTCCACGTTGACATAGACGGCCCTCACGTCGCGCGCGGTGGAACGCGCATAGTCAAGAGCCTCCACGACTGCACGATGAACACCCCCGAGGGGCACGATCACGATGTTGGTCCGGGGCGGCTGCGGCCTCCAGTGCTTGAGCGACAATTGGAGGGCGACCATCTCGTAGTGATGGCGGATCGAGCGGAAATGCCAGACCAGGACCGGAATCACCGCGATGATCATCCAGGCGCCTTCCGTGAACTTCGTGATGGCCACCACCACCAGGACGATGGTGGTGAGAACCGCGCCGAAGGCATTGAGAGCGGCGTGACCTAACCAGCCCGCTCCACCTTCGCGCTTCCACTTCAGCACCATCCCGGCCTGCGAAAGGGAGAAGGAGATGAAGACGCCGATCATGTAGAGAGGGATGAGGGCGTGGGTGTCGCCGCCGAAGGCCACGAGCAGCGCGCCCGCGAGCAGGCTCAGGAGGACGATGCCGTTCGAGAAGGCGAGCCGATCGCCCTGGTTCAGGAACTGACGGGGCAGGAAACGATCGCGCGCTAGGATCGAAGCCAGGCGGGGAAAGTCCGCGTAGGCGGTGTTCGCGGCGAGGACCAGGATCAGCATGGTGGCGGCTTGAATCAGGTAGTAGGGAATCCCACGTCCGCCGAACACCGCGCGCGCCAGCATGGAGATGACGGTCTCGTCGGTCTGGGGAATGACGCGAAAGGCCTGGGCCAGCATGGTGATGCCCATGAACATGGTGACGGCCAGGATCGCCATGGTGACGAGGGTCTGCGCGGCGTTCTTCTCCTCGGGAGGCTCGAAGGCAGGCACGCCATTCGAGATCGCCTCGACTCCGGTGAGCGCGGTGCAGCCGTTTGAGAAGGCGCGCAAGACCAGGAAAGTCGTGAGGGCTCCCAGTTGCGCGGGGTTGACCGGGGAATCGCCCGCATCGAGAGGCAGCGCTGTTCCGGTCAGGACCTTGAAGAATCCAACCACGAGCAGGGTCAACATCGAAAGGATGAAGAAATAGGTGGGCACCGCAAAGATCTGGCCCGATTCGCGAATGCCTCTCAGATTTCCGATGGCGATGATGCCCACGAAGGCCAGAGACAGCTCCACGCGATTGACGTGAAGACTCGGCAGCGCCGAAGTGACCGCCGCCACTCCGGCAGCGATGCTCACCGCCACGGTGAGGACGTAGTCGGTGAGCAGCGCCGCCGCCGCGATCAGGCCCGCGTTGGTGCTGATGTTCTCGCGCGCGACGATGTAAGCGCCGCCGCCTCCCGGATAGGCGTGGATGGTCTGGCGGTATGAGAACGCGATGACGAGCAGAAGCAGGGTGATCACCGCGCCAATCGGGGTGACCAGCCACAAGCCCGCCGCGCCCGCGATCAGCAGGGTGCGCAGGATCTCCTCGGTTGCATAGGCCACCGACGAAAGCGCGTCGGAGGACAGGACGGCAAGCCCCGTGGTCTTGGTCAGGCGCTCGTGATGCGCGAGATGGGAGGGAATCGGCCTCCCCACAATCAGTCGCTTGACCGCGCTTGCGAGCCCTTCAGCCATGGCTGTCTCAACCGACCGACGAGGTTAGCTGACGGGCTCGGGGTTGAAACTCCCCTACCGGCCTTGCGGCTGGATTCGCCCCTGTGGCGCACCATGCGCCCGTTGGGTCCCCCGTGCCGCCCTGCGGGGGCGACTTTGGTTGGGCGGAGTCTAGACCTCCAGACGACGTCGGCTCAAGTCGGCACGCGGTGCAGGACGCGCGTAGGCCCTCCGCCTTACCTCGTCAGCGCGTAGTACACCACGTAGAACCAGCCGAAGATGCCGTGGATGCCCGCCCACAGCAGCGACTTATGCAGGCTCCACGAAATGGTGATCGCGAGCGCCGTCCCGAATGAGATTCCGGCTTTGGCGACTTCGTGTTTGGCAGCCATGACTCTTCTCCCTTGATCGTTCGAGTGACGGTAACACGTGCGCCTCGGCGGCCTCGCGCCCGTTTATCCTAGGACCCATGTCGAAACAGGTGCTCGTGATCGGGGCGGGCCTCTCCGGCCTGCGGG
>JANMVV010000301.1:0-34349 GCA_031392925.1 Vicinamibacteria bacterium | reverse complement strand
ACCGGAGCGTTCCTCGAAAAGCGTCCCGCGAAGTTCCAGGGCAAGTGAAGACGCCGCCCTTGAGAGTGGCCGCACCTGGAAGCGGTCGCGGCCTTCGTATCCTGATTCTCCAGTCCCGCTTCAACGATTCGGTGGTGGGGGGACTCTCCCTCGGCGCGCTGGAGTACACGGCGGAAGTGGGTGCCTTCGCGGAAGTGCAGATCGTCCCGGGCGCTTTTGAACTGCCGCTCATCGCGCAGACCGCGGCCTTCACCGGCCGCTATGACGCGATCGTGGCCCTCGGCGCGGTGATCAAGGGCGAGACGGATCATTACGACCACATCGCGCGCGAAGCGGCGCGCGGGATCATGAACGCCTCCCTCACCACCGGCGTGCCGGTCGCCTTCGGCGTTCTCACTGTGACGAAGCAGGCGCACGCGATCGCGAGGTCGAAGCCCGGCCGGCACAACAAGGGCCGGGAAGCGGCCGCCGCCGCCATCGACGCGGCTCTCCTGATCCAGAAGCTCACCGCCACCCGCGCGTCGGTCAGGAGGAAGCGCTAGTGTTCTGTCTCGTAAGTTCGCGACACCTGGGACCGCCGATGCATCCCCGCTCGCTGCGTTGCTCGTCCCCCAGAGGGGAGGCTTCGCGCTCGTTGCCTATGCTGGATATGCGGCCTCCTCGGCGCCTTGCGATCGGGGCGCCTCGACAGTCGCATGTATCGCGGACTTACGAGGCAGGACACTAGTGGGCCAGCGTTCGAAGGCCCGGGTGTGCGCGATGCAGATGCTGTATCAGCGGGAATGGTCGGGCGAGGAGCCCGCGCGCGTGATCGAGGACTTCTGGACCATGCGCAACGGCACCACCTCGGTGCGCGCCATGGCCGAGCGTCTCTTCCTCGGAACCGAGCGCGAGCGCCCAGGCATCGACGCGGACATCACCAGCGTGATGACGAACTGGGAGCTCGGCCGTCTGGCCGCGATCGAGCGCAACGTGCTGCGTCTCGGCGCCTACGAACTCAAGTGCGAGGAGCAGACGCCCGCGGCCGTCATCATCGACGAGGCCATCGAGATCTCGAAGCGGTACGGCGAGGCGGACTCCTCGTCGTTCGTGAACGGTATCCTTGACGCCCTCAAGCGGCGGTACCGGGAAAAAGCGGCGATCGCTTGAACCATTCGAAGCGAGGCTTAAGTTGACTGACGAGACAGCGGCCCCCACGGGGCCTGAACCCGAGCCCCCGGTGCCCGGCTGGCCGAAGGAATCGGGGGAGCGATTCGACAAGGCGAAAGCGCTCTCCGCCCTCGGGCACGCCGTCTATCCGACGAAGTTCACGAGGAGCCACGGTCTCGCCGCGATCGTCAAGGAGTGGGGCGAACTCACGGCCGAGGAACTGACCGGCAAAGCGATCGACGTCAGCGTCGCGGGACGCGTGCTCACGCGCCGCTCGCACGGCAAGACGGGCTTTGCGACCTTGACCGACGGCGACGCCAACCTGCAGGTGTATGTACGTCTCGACTCGGTGGGTGAGAAGGGGTTCGAGGTCTGGAACCTCGTGGACATGGCCGACTTCATCGGGGTGTCGGGCAAGCTCATGCGCACGCGCACTGGCGAACTGACCGTGCAGGCGTCATCCTTGACCTTCCTCTCGAAGGCCCTCCTGCCCCTTCCCGAGAAGTGGCACGGCCTGACCGATGTGGAGACGCGCTACCGGCAGCGTTATGTCGACATGGTGTCGAATCCCGAGGTGCGGAAGACCTTCGTGGCGCGATCGAAGATGGTCGCGGCCATCCGGCGCTTCATGGACGAGCGGGGCTACATCGAAGTCGAGACGCCGATGATGCACCCCATCGCGGGCGGAGCTCTGGCGCGTCCCTTCGTCACGCATCACAATGCGCTGGGCGTCGACCTCTACCTGCGCATCGCGCCGGAGCTGTACTTGAAGCGCCTCGGGGTGGGCGGCCTCGAGCGGGTCTACGAGATCAACCGAAACTTCAGGAACGAGGGGCTCTCCGCGCATCACAACCCCGAATTCACCATGCTCGAGTTCTACACCGCGTACTTCGACTGCCGCGACGTCATGGCCATCACCGAGGAGCTGATCGAGAACGCGGCCATGGTGGCCACGGGCGGGACCGACATCACCTGGGGCGAGGTCGTCCTTTCCTTCAAGACGCCCTTCGCGCGCATCCGCATGTCGGAGGCGATTGCGAACGCGCTCTCGACCGAGCTGTCACAGCCGGTGACGGTTGCCGAGGTCGAGGACGCCGCGAAGCTCAAGGCCATCGTGACCACCGAGGCCTTCGTGGCCGCCTGCCGCCGCCAGGGCGTGCCCGCCGCGGAGTACAAGAAGCTCTCGCACGGCAAGACCATCGAGTCGCTCTTCGGCGACTTCGCGGAAGAGGGCCTCATCCAGCCGACCTACGTCATCGACTATCCGGTCGAGATCTCGCCGCTGGCCAAGCGGCGCGCGGACAATCCGGAGTTCGCGGACCGGTTCGAACTGTTCATTTCGGGCATGGAGATCGCGAACGGCTTCTCGGAGCTCAACGACCCGCTCGAACAGCGCGCGCGCTTCCTCGACCAGATCGAGAACCGCGCGGGCGGCGACGACGAGGCCCACAGCATGGACGAGGATTACGTCCGCGCCCTTGGCCACGGCCTCCCGCCCACCGGCGGCTGCGGCCTCGGCATCGACCGCCTCGCCATGCTGCTCACCAACTCGCGCTCCATCCGCGACGTGATCCTCTTTCCGCAAATGCGACCGGAAGGCGGAAGACGCACGGACGCATAAGAGGGCCGCGCGGCCGGGGCGCGGCGGCGGGTCGGCGCTAAGATCCCGGTTCCCGTTTCCGTCAGGAGGCTCCAAATGGTCAAAGCGATTCCCGAAGGTGTCAGCAGCGTCGTTCCCCATCTCAGCATCGAGGGGGCGAAGAAGGCGATCGAGTTCTACAAGGCGGCTTTCGGAGCCGAGGTGCTTTCACTGATGCCGATGGGGGATGACCTCGTCGGCTACGCGGACCTGAAGATCGCGGGGGCGCGGGTCTACCTCGCGGACGCGATGCCGGGAGGGGGGCCGGTCCAATCGCCCAGCGTTCTCAAGGGCACCACCGTCACCATCCATCTGTGGGTAGAGGACGTTGATGCCGTCTTCGGGCGGGCGGTGGCCGCGGGGGCGAGGGTCGTCATGCCGGTGGCCGACCAGTTCTGGGGCGATCGCTACGGCCTGGTGTCGGATCCGTTTGGGCACACCTGGGCGATCGCGACCCGCAAGGAAGACCTGACTTCCGAGGAGATGATGCGTCGAGGGCGGGAGGCGATGGCCAAGATGCCCCCGCCTCCGCCGCCCGCACCGAAGCCCAAGCCCCGGCCAAAGCCGAAGAAGGGTCTGCCGCCGAGCCTGAAGCCCAAGACCCCGGCCAAACCAGCTCAAAAGCCCAAGGCCCTCGCCAAACCAGCCCAAAAGCCCGCGGAGCCGAAGGCGAGCGTCGCTCCAAAACCCGAGAGCGCCCCGGAGGCGCCCGAGGCGAAGAAGGACGAGAAGATCAGGAAGGCCAAGAAGGCCAAGAAAGGCAAGAAGTCGAAGAAGGACAAAGCCTCCAAGAAGGCGAAGAAGGACAAGAAGCGCAAGAAGAAGTCGAAGCGCTGACACGGAGTGCGAGTCCCCCTCGACCTTTCCATCGCCCTTCGCTACCTGCTCAAACGACAGGGCGGGGGATTCCTCACCGTCATCGCGACCATCGCCGTACTGGGCATCGCCGTGGGCGTGATGGCGCTCTTCATCGCCCTGGGGCTGATGACGGGCCTCCAGAGTGAGATCCGCGGCCGCATTCTTGGAACCACCGCGCACGTCTCCGTTTTCAAGTCGCGTGGCGAGACCTTCGAAGATCCAACCGGCATTGCCGCCAAGGTGGGGGCGCTGCCCGGTGTTCTCGGCGCGGCGCCATCGTTTTACGGCCAGGCCCTGATCTCGTCGCCCTCGTCGCAGAGGGTGGCCACGATCAAGGGCATCAGCGGCGCCGAGGGACAGGTGACCGATCTTCCGAAACAGGTCATCGAGGGTTCGCTCGCCGAACTTCCCCCGCATGGCGAGGGCTTCCCGGGGATTGTCCTGGGGCGCGAGATCGCGACGTCGCTCGCGGTGGGGCCGAGCGACGTCGTGACTCTCACCATACCGCGCGGGCGGCTCACGCCCTTCGGACAGATGCCTTTGCTCGCAAAGTTCCGGGTGGCCGGCATCGCGAAGACCGGGCTCTACGAGTTCGACGCGGGGTGGGCCTGGATCGCGCTTCTCGAAGCGGAGCGGCTCCTGGCGCCCTCGGGCTCGGGTTCGGTCATGGTCGAGGCCCGGCTCAAGGACATGTACGCGGTCGACGCCGCCCAGACCGAAATCGTCCGCGCGGTGGGTTCGGGCTACGTCACCACGGACTGGATCGAGACCAACCGGAGCCTCTTCGAGGCGCTGCAGCTCGAGAAGATCGCCATCGGTCTGACCATCGGCCTGATCATGGCGGTGGCCGCTCTCAACATCGTGGCGACTCTCATCATCATGGTGACGGAGAAGCGGCGCAGCATCGCGGTGCTCATGTCGCTCGGGGCCACGCGTGAACTGATCCGGCGCGTCTTCGTCTGGCAGGGCGCGGTGCTGGGTCTTTTCGGAACCGTCCTCGGGGCGGCCGTCGGGACGATTGCGTGCCTGGTACTGGACCGGTTCCAGGTCATCAAGATCCCCGCCGATGTGTATCAGGTGGCGTATCTGCCCTTCAAGCTGCTGCCTCAAGACGCGGCGATGGTGGTCGGGGGGGCGTTGCTGGTGAGCCTGATCGCCACCCTTTATCCGGCGGGGAAGGCGGCCTCGCTCCTGCCCACGGAAGGACTGAGGTCGGAATGAGCGACCTGGTCCTCGAAGCCCGCGATGTGTGGAAGTCGTACCGAGGTCCGCTGGGCCCCGTCGACGTCCTGCGCGGCGTCGATCTCGGCGTCGCCCGGGGCGAAATGGTCGCGCTACTCGGCGCGTCCGGCGTGGGGAAGTCGACGCTCCTCAATGTCCTCGGCTCCCTCGATACGCCGGATCGGGGAGAGGCGCTTCTCAGCGGCACGTCGATCTTCGCGGTGAATGCCGCGGGTCGGGCCCGGATGCGCAACGAGGCGATCGGCTTCGTGTTCCAGTTCCATCACCTGCTGCCCGAGTTCACCGCGACCGAGAACGTGGCCATGAAACTGCGACTGCGCGGCGTCGCCGATACGGCGGCGCTCGAGGCCTCACGAGTTCTGCTTGAGCGCTTTGGCCTCGCCGCCCGGCTGCACCACGCCCCGGATGCGCTGTCCGGAGGGGAACAGCAGCGGGTGGCGGTGGCTCGAGCGCTGGTCGGGGATCCGCGCGTGCTCTTGGCCGACGAGCCGACCGGGAACCTCGACCCGCGCACCGCCTCCGCTCTGTTCGAAGAGCTTCACACCGTGGCCAGGGAACGCGGCATCGCGATCCTTTGGGCCACTCATAACGAAACGCTCGCGAAGCGCAGCGATCGGATCCTGCGCCTGCAGGAGGGTCGGCTGGTCGAAGCCTCGCTGGCGTAGGCCGCGGCAAGGGCGACGCTACCCTTTGGCGGGCTCCACCGCCGGGGCGTTCCGAAGCGCTTCCGAGACGTTGTACTTCAACTCCGGCGCCAGCTTCGTGACCTTGAAATTGGGGACGGCCTTCACCCGGCAGGCGAGCCCGGTCATGGTCCGACCGTCGATCTCGTACTTGATCTCGCAGTAGCGGCACTCCGCGTTCCAGCAATAGCCGCCGGTGCCGACGTCGGGAGCGACGAACTGAAGCTGCCGCAGGAGGATGTTGTTCTCGGGCACCTCGAAGCGCTTCCCGAGCACCTCGATGGGTATCAGCTTGTCGTAGGGCTCGTAGAGATCAGCCATCCCCCGATGATAGTCGTGCGCCGTTTGGCGATGGGGGCGTCATTGCGAGGAGCCCATCGAGAAGCGTTGCGACGAAGCAACCCCCTCGAGCCACTACTAAGCCTGCAGGGCACCGCAGGGCTGGTAGTGGTGGGAGGGGATTGCTTCGGCCCGGCGCCAACGGAGTAGGGCCTCGCAATGACGTTGCTGAGGTTCCCCCACCGCTTAAAGTACGTCCCGCATGAAGATCGCTTTTGTGGGTTCGCACGGGGTGGGGAAGACCACGCTTTGTTTCGATCTGGCCGCGCAGTTGAAGCGCCGGGGCGTGAACGTGGACATGGTGAAGGAAGTGGCGCGCGCCTCGCCCCTGCCCGTGAATCGCAAGACGTCTCGGGAAGCCCAGCTCTGGATCCTGACCACGCAGGTGGCGGAGGAGATCCGCGCTTCCTCGCACTCGGACGTGGTGGTCTGCGATCGCGCCGCCCTCGACAACTACGCGTATTTCTTTCTGGCCTGCGGCCGCGACCTCGTGGTGGAGAAGTTCATGGAGATGTGGATGAAGACGTACGACCTCCTGATCCGCGTGCCCGTCCTCGCCGAAGTGCAGGCGGACGGGTTCCGCGACACCGACGCGGTCTTCGTGCGTGAGGTCGACAAGAAGGTGTCGGCTCTCCTGGCTGCGAACCGGATGCCCTTTCTCGACCTCGAGGCGGCGCCACGAAACCAGTGGGCCGAAGTAGCTTTGAAGGGCGTGCTGGAGCATCAGGGACTTCGCCAGGGGCGGCTGTAGAAGCGTTGACCGACGATCAAGCCCGAAGTCCGCGCCTCGAGCGGAGCGAGACGGTGGTGCTCTCGATCCTCACCATCGGCGTGGTCATCGTGGGCGCCATGATGGTCTGGCTCGGCCAGTCCTCGGCGCTCGAAGCGGTCTCCTTCGCGACCGGGGCCGTGGGCGTATGGCTCACCGTGAAGGAGAACATCTGGAATTTCCCGATCGGCATCATCAACACCGCCGGTTACAGCGTGGTCTTCTACCAGGCCCGGCTCTATGGGGACGCGTCCTTGAACGTCGTGTACTGCGCCCTCGGTGGGATGGGCTGGTATCTCTGGCTCCACGGCGGTGAACGACGCTCCGCACTTCACATCAATCGCGCCGGGGCCAGGGAATTGAGCCTCGCGGCCGGCGCCATCGCGTTCGGCACCGTCCTGCTCTGGAAGACCCTGCACTTCGTCGGCGGCTCTGCTTCGTTCTGGGACGCCGCGACCACCTCGCTGAGCCTGGGCGCCCAGTGGCTTCTGAATGGAAAGCGGATCGAGAACTGGCACATCTGGATCGTGGCCGACGTGATCTACGTCCCGCTCTACGTCTCCCGGGGTCTGAATCTCACCGCGGTGCTCTATGCGGTCTTCCTGGTCATGGCGACGATCGGGCTGTTCAGATGGCGTCAGGTGTACGAGGATCAGCGAGCCTCCGGGTCGAGTCCGGCGAGGGCGTCATGAGCCTCGGGTTCGTGGTCGGCAAGTTCTATCCGCCGCATCGCGGCCACAAGCACCTGATCAACGAGGCCAGGCGTCAGGTGGACCGTCTGATCGTGATGCTTCCGCATCACCCCGCGCAGACCATCCCTGGCGAACTTCGCAAGGCCTGGCTCGAGGAGATCCATCCGGACTGCGAGATCGATCTGGTGGCGGATGAACTTGCCGACGATAGTCTCCAGTGGGCTCGGTTCACCGCGCGCTATCTGGGTTTCGCGCCGGACCTGGTCTTCAGCAGCGAGGACTATGGTCCGGAGTTCGCTCGTCTCCTGGGCGCGCGTCACGTCATGATCGACCGAGAGCGCCTGGTCGTTCCCATTTCGGGCACCCGGATCCGATCGGCGCCGCTCGAGCACCTGGACTTCCTGGAGCCGTGCGTGCGGGCCTACTACGTGAAGCGCGTGGTCGTGATCGGCGCGGAGTCGACGGGGAAGACGACGCTTGCGCGGATGCTCGCGGAGCGCTTCGAGACCGAGTGGGTTCCCGAGTTCGCGCGGGAGCACTGGGAGCGAAAGATCGGGAAATGGAGCCCCGGCGATCCGGCCCCGGCCTGGTCGCCCGGCGAATTCCTGGAGATCGCGACGGAACAGCACCGGAGCGAAGAGGCGGCGGCCCGTCGCGCCAATCGCGTTCTCTTCGCGGACACGAACGCCTTCGCCACCGGCACCTGGCACGAGCGCTACCAGAAGGCCCGCGATCCGCGGGTCGACGCCATCGGCGCGCGCGACAAGGTCGATCTCTATCTCCTGACCGCACCGGATGTCCCGTTCGTCCAGGACGGCCTCCGGGACGGGGAGCACATACGGGAGTGGATGGACCGCCGCTTCGCGGAGCAGCTCGCGAACGGCGAAACCCCGGTGGTCCGCCTCTCCGGCCCTTATGAGCAGCGGTTCGAGCAGGCGGTCGCGGCGGTTGAACGCCTGCTTGATAACCTCACGCCCTATGACGACACGCGACGCTGAGGCGACCGTCCTCGCCATCGAGAGACCGCACAAGGACCTCTGGACCTACTACCTGATCTCTTCGCTGGCGTTCCTGTTCCTCTTCCCCGCGGCCGCTCTTGTCCTCTGGTTCAAGTACCACACCCTTCGCTACAAGTTCACGGCGGAGGGCCTCTCCATGAGTTGGGGCATTCTCTTCCGGCGCGAGACCATCATCAACTACGCGCGCATTCAGGATATCCACCTGCGATCGAACCTGATCGAGCGGTGGCTCGGGCTCGGGCGGATCCTCGTCCAGACCGCGAGCGGAAACTCGGGCGCGGAGATGACCATCGAGGGCATCAAGGAGTTCGAACTGGTCCGGGACTTCCTCTATTCGCGGATGCGGGGCGTGTCCGATCCCGCTCACGCCCCCCGGGCCCCCTCCGGTGCCATGGCTTCTCCAGAAGTGGTAGCGGCCCTTTTCGAGGTGGCGCGCGAACTGCGCGAGACGCGGAAGGCGATCGAGTCGCGGGACCGGACGGGCGAGAAGGGTGCGGCCGATGTTTGAGTGGGTGAAGGCGCGCATCCTTCGCCTGATGCGCGTGCCCCACGAGCCGGAGCCGCCGCTCGGGGCGCCGGGCTCGGTGCGCGTATTCCGGGCGGCCGTCAATCACTACCGGCTCCGGGTGCTCCGGTGGTACGTCGGGCAGGCCGGCGCCATAGTCGGTATCGGCTTTTCTCTGGTGGCCCTGGGGGCGTTTGAGATGGGCATCGAGCAGGCACGCCAGCGCGCCGCCCTTCCCGTGCCGTCGCCGACGGCCGAAGCCGGTTCCCTCTCGCCGGGTCCTTCGTCTTCCGCGAGGTCGTCCCAGCCGCGGGAGGAACGGCGGCAGGAGCGGGAGCGCGCCATAAAGACATTCGTATCGAAGGCCCCGCCCTACCTGATCCCCCTGATCGAATTCATCGAGTTCGCCGGTATCGCACTCTTCCTTGTGCAGATGCTCGTGACCTACGCGCTGGTGCGCCTGGAATTCGAGCAGCACTGGTACATCGTGACCGACCGGAGTCTCAGGATACGCACCGGGATCCTGCGCCTGCAGGAGTCGACCATGAGCTTCGCCAACGTTCAACAGGTGGAGATCCGGCAGGGACCGGTGCAGCGCTTCCTCGGCCTCGCCGACGTGTGCGTCCGATCCGCGGGCGGGGGAGACGCCACCCCCGGCGCCAAAGGGCATGGCGAAGAGACCTCGCTCCATACCGGCATCTTTGAGGGCGTCTCGAACGCGGTCGAGATTCGCGATCTGATCCTCGAAAGGCTCCGTAAGTTCCGCGAAGCGGGGCTCGGCGATCCGGAGGACGCCCGCGCTCACGCACCGCTTCCCGAGGCGGGCCGATCCGCCGGCGAAGCGGTGGATGAGCTCCTGGCCGAGGCTCGTGCGCTGCGGCGCGCGGCCGGGGAGGACGCAGCCCTTCGGGCTTGATAACCTCGCTCCCATGACCATCATGGAGCGAGTGAGTGCTGATACGGTGTCGGCGATGAAGGCGAAGGACCAGCCGCGGGTGGAGACCCTGCGTCTGCTCAAGTCGGAACTGAAGAAGAAGGAGATCGACAAGCGCGCGCCGCTCGACGAGGCGGAGGCTCAGAAGGTCGTCGAGAGCCTGGCCAAGCAGCGTCTGGATTCGATCGACCAGTTCTCGAAGGCCGGCCGGACCGAGCTCGTCTTGAAGGAGCAGGCCGACCTTGCAATCCTCAAGGCGTTCCTGCCCGCGTCCGCCACCGACGACGAGATCAAGGCGGAAGTCGACAAGGCGGCGACCGCACTCGGTTCTCCCACCGCGAAGGACATGGGTGCGGTCATGAAAGCGGCCCTTGGAGCCCTCAAGGAGACCGGCAAGATCGTGGACGGCAAGAAGGTGAGCGAAGCGGTCAAGGCCCGCCTCGCCTGATTCGAGCGATGAACAAGGAACGCATCTCCCGGGCCGGAACCCGGGTCATGGCCGGCTTCGACGGACACATCGCGAACGGCCACGTGAAGCGCCTGATCCGCGACTTCTCGGTCCAGTCGCTGATTCTGTTCAAGCGCAACGTGGATAGTCCCGCTCAGGTGGCGGACCTCGTGCGCGAGCTGCAGGGTCTGGCCCTTGACGTCGGATATTCGCGCCCGCTGCTCATCGCGATCGATCAGGAGGGCGGCCGGGTCCAGAGGCTCAAGGCCCCGTGGACGGTGTGGCCGCCGCTCCGCCGGCTGGGCGACCTTGGCTCCGAGGAGCTGACGCGGCGCATGGCCGAGTCGATCGCCGCGGAGCTCAAGGCCTGTGGCATCGGTCTCGATTTCGCGCCCGTGGTGGATGTCGACACCAATCCCCGAAATCCCATCATCGGGGATCGATCGTTCGGCCGCGATCCCGAGCAGGTCGGGAAGCTCGCGGTCGCCTTCATCGAGGGCATGCAGGGCGCGGGCATCGCGGCCTGCGCCAAGCACTTCCCCGGACACGGCGACACCGACAAGGACTCGCACCTCGATCTGCCGGTGGTGGAGCACTCGCGATCGCGGCTCGAGGACATCGAACTGAGGCCGTTCAAGAAGGCCATCGCCGCGGGGGTGGCCGCGATCATGACCGCGCACATCGTGGTCCGCGAACTCGACGAGAAGGTTCCAGCGACGCTCTCGCCCGCGGTGGTCACCACGCTGTTGCGCGACGAACTCGGTTACCAGGGCGTCGTGGTGGCCGACGATCTCGAGATGAAGGCGGTGTCCGCGAACTGGCCCCATGCGATCTCCGCGATCCTCGCCGCGAAGGCTGGATGTGATCTGCTGCCGGTGTGCGAGCATGAGGAGGCGCAGGTGGCGGTCATCGAGGCCCTGGTTCGCGCGGAGGAGAGCGGAGAACTGCGCAAGAAGGATATCGACGATGCTCTGCTGAGGATCGAAGGCATGATCGACAGGTACACGCTCCCCTACAAGGAGCCCACCGCGAAGGCCGCGGTGGCCGCGGCCGGCAGGACCGAGTCGAGGCTTCTGGCTGCCGAGATCGCGGGGGTGGCGCTTTGATCCGGCCGAAGGCTCTCGGCCCCGGAGCGCGGGTGGCGGTGATCGCGCCCTCCGGGCGCGTGGTCAAGTCGCGGGTGGAGGAGGGTCTCGACTGCCTGCGGTCGATGGGCTTCGAACCCGTCGCCGGCGAGCACCTGTTCAAGCGCAATCTTCATCAGGCGGGTCTTGACGACGAGCGGCTGGACGATCTGATCTGGTCCCTCACCGATCCGGAGATCCAGGGTGTCATCTGCGCGCGCGGCGGGGAGGGAGCGACATCGCTCCTGCCCTGGCTCGAGGCGGCTCGGGTGGAACCCCGCGTGTTCTGCGGGTATTCGGATGTCACCGCGATCCACGCGTGGCTCCAGCGCAACGGATGGGTCACGTTCCATGGACCCATGGTCGGGGTGGAGATGGCGAACGCCGGCTTCGACATGAACAGTTTCATCGGAGAGGTCACGGGCGTCCGCACCGAGCATTCCATTCCCGTCCGGTTCCTGAAGCCGGGACAGGCCGAAGGAGTTCTCTCCGGCGGCTGCCTCTCTCTGCTCGCCGCCCTCGCCGGAACGGAGTGGACGCTTCCTTGGACCGGCCGCTCGATCCTGCTGATCGAGGATGTGGGGGAACCGCCCTACAAGCTCCATCGGATGCTCACGCAATTGCGCGATTCACAGTCGCTTCGGGACGTCCAGGGCATCATCTTCGGCGCCATGGCGCAGTGCGAGGCCGCCGCCGACGACGGGTTCACCCTTGACGAAGTCCTTCTCGATGCGCTCAAGGGCTTCGAGGGTCCGGTCGCCATCGGCCTCCCCGTCGGCCATTCCGACCAGCCCGTCCTGACCCTCCCGCTTGGCACCAAGGTGCTTCTGGCTCCCGAGGAGCCGCACCAGGGAGCGGCGGCTCCACCCGCTTCAAACCTCGCCGGCCGACTCCATCTCACCGAACTCGGCGTCAGCGAAGACATGGTGGTCGATCTGGACGAGTAACGTTCGAGGATTGCTTGAAGATCCACATTTCCGGCGTCTGCGGCACCGCGACCGCGTCCCTCGCGGGGCTCCTCAAGGCGAAGGGCCATCAGGTCACGGGCTCCGACCAGGACGTCTACCCGCCGATGTCCGACGAGCTCGCGCGCATGGGCGTGCCCGTCTCTTCTCCCTACGCGGAGACGAACATTCCGGCCGATGCCGAACTGGTGGTGATCGGCAATGCCCTCTCGCGCGGCAATCCCGAGGTGGAGGCCGTCCTCGATGCGAAGCGCCGGTACACATCTCAGGCGGCCTTGCTGGCCGAGGAGTTCCTGCGCGATCGCACGTCGATCGTGGTGGCCGGGACTCACGGCAAGACCACCACCACGGCGATGCTGACCCACGTCCTCAAGCACGCGGGCTTCGATCCCTCGTTCCTGATCGGAGGCGTGAGCCTGGACCTCGGCGCGAGCTACGGCCTTGGCCAGGGCCCGCACTTCGTGGTCGAGGGGGACGAGTACGACACCGCCTTCTTCGACAAGCGGCCGAAGTTCGCGCATTACCTTCCCGACGTCGCGATCATCGGAAATCTGGAGTTCGATCACGCCGACATCTACGCGGATCTTCCCGCCGTCCAGCTCGCCTTCACGCGGCTGATGAGCGTGATCCCGCGCCGGGGGCTGCTCATCGCGGGGATCGAGAGCCCGGGCCTCGTGGGGATTATGAGCCAGGCCAGGTCTCGGGTGGCGACCTTCGCCCTGGGGGACGCGGCTGGGTCCTCGTGGCGGGCCCGGGACGTGGCGCTCTCGGCCGCGGGTGCGGCGTTCGACGTCTTCCACGATGGTGAGCGACTGGGCCGCATCGCCATGAGCGCCTCGGGGAACCACAACGTGCGCAACGCTCTGGCCGCCACCATCGCGGCGACCGAGGCGGGCGTGCCCTTCGAGCGGATTATCGCGGCGTTTTCAGCCTTCAGTGGGGTGAAGCGGCGGCTGGAGGTCCGCGGGGACGGACGGGGCGTTCGGGTCTACGACGATTTCGCTCATCATCCGACCGCGGTGCGCGAGACCATCGCGGCGCTCCGGTCCAAGATCCCCGCGGGCGCGCGCCTGGTGACGATCTTCGAACCGAGGTCGTACACGTCCCGCACCAAGATCTTCGAAATGGACTTCGCGCGGGCCTTCGCGACCGCCGACGAGGTCGTGATCTCGGCCGCCCATCTGCCCGGGAAAGTTCCCGAGGCCCAGAGGATCAGCGAGGAGACTCTGGTGGCCTCGATCAACCGGGAAGGCGGACGCGCGCGCTTCATCCGCACGGTGGACGAAATCGTGGGCGATCTCCTGGGCCACCTCCAGCCGGGCGACCATGTCCTGGTGCTCTCGAACGGGGGCTTCGGCGGCATTCACGATAGGCTCTTGAACGCCCTGCGCTCTTGACTTCGAAGGATTTGACGGCCCAGCCGCCAGCGAATTGTGGTATGACAGTCGCAACCAGAAGCGTTGGGGATCGTCCCCGGGCCGACTAAACAGATCTCACGAGGAGTTATGAGAAAAATTCTCGCCGCGGTAGCGGTTATGTTCATGGCCGTTTCGGTCTTTGCCCAGGGCGCCGCGATCACCGGTACGGTCACCGACGAAACGGGCGGAACCCTTCCCGGAGCCGCCGTAGTCGTCGCCGGCTCGGGCGGCAGCCGGACCGGCTTCACCGGTTCGAACGGTAAGTTCAGCATCGTCCCGGCCGGGAACGGGCCTTACAAGGTCTCGGTTTCCCTGCCGGGCTTCGCGGCTCAGCATCAGGACGGTGTGGCCGCGGGCGCCAGCGTCACTCTGTCCCTCAAGATCGCCGGCATGGGCGAGACCGTGGTGGTTTCGGCCTCCAAGATCGAGTCGACCCTCGCCGATGCGCCGGTCACGATGTCGGTCGTCTCCCCGGCGACGCTCACCAGCGCCCCCAGCCAGAGCTTCGGCGACATCCTCCGCAACGTCCCCGGCGTGAACGTCATCCAGACCTCGGCGCGCGACGTCAACCTCAGCATGCGTCAGGGCACCTCCACTCTCGCCACCTCCACCCTGGTTCTCCTCGACGGCCGCTCGATCTACCTCGACTTCTTCGGTCTGGTCCTGTGGGACCTGATTCCGAGCAACCCCGCGGACATCAAACAGGTCGAAGTGGTCCGCGGTCCGGCCTCCGCCGTTTGGGGCGCCAATGCGCTGACCGGTGTCGTCAACATCCTCACCAAGACGCCGCGTGAGAATCCCAGCACCTCCGTGAGTCTCTCGGCCGGCAGCTTTGGCACCAAGGGCGGCTCGCGCGAGGGCAACTCGGGCCACTACAACTTCGGGGGCGGGGTGTCCTTCGCCAAGGCCATCAACGACCGCTGGTCCACCCGCATCTCCGTGGGCTACATCAACTCCGACCCCTATTCGCGACCGACCGGCCGGATTCCCGTGATTCAGGATCCCCGGGTGTCCGGAACGTGCAGCGGCGTAGCGGGCACGGCAAACTGCATCGGAGGCGCCGCCTACCCGGTGGACAGTTCTACCGGCAACCCGGGAACGTCCTTCCAGAACGCAGGCACCAAGCAGCCCAAGTTCGATGTCCGCCTCGATCAGGACATGTCCAATGGCGCCAGGGTGAGCTATTCCGCGGGCTACTCGGGCACCTCCGGCCTCATCCACACCGGCATTGGCCCGTTCAACATCCAGAGCGGGTCGTACCTGAGCTACGGCCGCGTCGGCTACTCGAAGGGCGCCTTCAAGGTCGCCGGCTT
The DNA here is from genome assembly GCA_031392925.1 of Vicinamibacteria bacterium. Taxonomy (GTDB): domain Bacteria; phylum Acidobacteriota; class Vicinamibacteria; order Fen-336; family JAGNNV01; genus JAGNNV01. Next base: position 19,252 of record JANMVV010000301.1, on the reverse strand, counting down.
CGCCAACCTGCTGGATGTCGACGCCCCGAATCTCCTGCTGACCGATCCGGCGACGGGCAAGGGCGTGGCCCTCAACTTCAAGACCCAGACCTACGACTTCGAGATCGGACATTCGAAGATCGTGGCGGAAAGGCATGTCTTCTCCTACGGCGGCAACGTGCGGAGAAACAAGTTCGACATCACCCTCGCCCCCGGAGCCGAAGACCGCACCGAGGTCGGCGGCTATCTGCAGGACGAGTTCTTCGTCAACAAGTTCCGGTTCACCGTGGGCGGTCGTGTGGACAAGTTCGGCAACATCGACAAGGCCGTCTTTTCGCCTCGCGCCACCGCGATGTACAAGCCGGCGGCGGATCAGTCGTTCCGGGTGTCGTTCAACAAGGCGTTCCGCGCGCCCTCCGCGATCAACAACTACCTGAGCCAGAAGATCTTCGCGCCGGTCGCGCCGATCAACCTGACGCCACTGCGGGGCCTGATTCCCCTCCTCGTTCCCGGACCGACCGGCCAGTTCCTTGCGTCGCTCGTGCCCACCACTCCAATCAACCTGATCGTCAACAACATTGGGAACCCGAACCTCAAGGAAGAGTCCGTCACTGCCTACGAGGCGGCCTATACCGGAACCTTCAACAACAAGACCACGATCGGGATCGCGATATATCGGAACGATACGGACAACAACATCAACTTCACCACCATAACGCCGTCGGCCTCTTTCCCGACGGGCGGTCCGGGCTTCGATGTCTATACCGCCGACACGTCGGCCAACTGTTGCGCTCCCTCAGGGATTCCAGGGCCCCTCTATTCGTTCCTTCTCCAGGCGAAGATCCTCACCCCGCTTCCCCGGACGGTCTCAACCTATCTGAACCTCGGACCGCTGCGCCAGGATGGCCTGGAACTCTCGATCGACCATCGGTTCAATAACCTCTGGTCCTTCTCGGCCAACTACTCCTACCAGGCGAAGCCGAAGGTCCTGGCGGCGGCGACCGGCCAGATTCCCTACCTTACTGAGGAACTGGCGCTGCCCGCGAAGAACCGCTTCAATGCCAGCGTCAACTGGAGCTATGAGCGCTTCGTGGGGACGGTCCAGGCGAACTACCAGGACAAGGCCCTGTGGACCGACGTCCTGTCCTCGACCTATCATGGCTACACCGAGGCGTTCACCATGATCAACGCCAACTTCGGCGTGAAGTGGAACCACGGCAAGGTCGTCACCAGCCTGAAGGGCACGAACCTGGCCGACAAGAAGATCCAGCAGCACGTCTTCGGCGACATTCTGCGCCGCTCCGTGACCTTCGAGACGCGCGTCACGTTCTAGTCCGAACCGACCATTCCCTGGTTCGTTCCCGCCCCTGGCCTTCCCCGCCAGGGGCGTTTTCTTTCGGTCTAGAACAGGGTATAGATGAACGGAGCGACTGCCGTGCCCTGGGTCAGGACAATGAGCAGGCCGAGCAGGACGAGCATGACCACGATCGGGCCGAGCCACCACTTCTTCCGGACTTTCATGAACGCCCAGAGTTCGGAGATCAGGCCCATCTTTTCGCGAGAGTCTTCAAAAGCCATCGTTTTGAGAGTTTAATCGACAAGCGGCCTGCGGGCTTCGGTACAATCAGCCGGGGAAGCATGGAAGAGACCGAAAAAACGGACCGTCAGGCGCGGATGGGGTCGGATTACCTTCGCACCCAGGTGCGCGCCTGGATGGAGGGCGCCGGGGAGTCGGGCCGCAAGAAGGAACTCTTCGAACTCGAGATGTGGCTCCGTGCCCTCGACCGGTTCTTCAAACCGGCCCATCATGCTCTCTCCGACGAGCAGATCAACGAGCTGCCCTACCGCGACTGGTCCGCCGAGCTGAGCGTCGTGGATCTGTGCCTCCTCCGGGTCGGCCAGCTGTGCTCGCAGCTCCTGCCCCGGGACCGGGTGGACGAGGCTCAGTTCAAGCGCTACGTCGATGGCTTCGTTCGCGAGTCGGAGAGCGCTGATCCCTATTTCGAGCGCCTTCTCCGCGATGCGCGCCCCGAGGCGGGCCTGCTGGTGCTGCGGGGGACGCTCGAGGACGTGCGCCTCCTGGTTGCCGAGTCGCTTCGCTCGCAGAAGACGCCGCTGCAGATCTTCGAATCGGTCGGCCGCATCTTCTCGCGCGAGTTGCGCCGCAACCCGCCGCTCGCCGCCCTACTCGACAAGAAGTTCAAGCCCATGTTCGACAAGGTCACGAGTTCGGAGATCGCGGGCCTGATTCGCGGGGTCGAGGATCCGAACGAGCGGAACCCGGTGGCCCGGGTGTTCCTCGAACTCTTCCGCATGCTCAAGTACCTCGAGTTCGCCGACCCCGACGGCCTGGCCGACGATCGGGTAAAGACCGCGGCCTGCGTCTTCTCCCTGGTGATCTCCGAGGCGCGCCAGCTCGTCTCCTACATCGAGAAGCGCGCGCTCGTGGCTCTGCCGCACGGGAGTTTGGTGCGCGACGCCTGCGATTCCATCGCCTACTGCATGCCCATCGACATCAACAAGGTGGTCCGGGTCGAACTCGCCGATCTCTCCTCCGCGCAATCATCTGAGAACGTTCGCGCGCGGATCGAGAACGCCCACGGCATTCTCAAGGACTGCTTCCAACAGTCGGTGGTGCAATTAGCGGCGAGCCTCGACGCCGGCCTCACCGGAGTCGGGGTCTTCACCGACTTCGTGACCAAGAAGGAGCGCTCGCTCGCTCTCAAGAAGGCGCTCGAGACCCTCCTGCGCTCGGCGCGGGACTTCTACGTGCGCGGCGACGAGGTCACCGCGGTGGCCCTGCGCGAGGGCACCGCGAAGTTCTACGACCGGCAGCTCCGCCACCTGATGTACCGCGACTGGTCCGCCTTCGAGCAGTTCTTCGTCGAGATCCTGAAGTGCAACTCCCTGGCCGCGCTCAAGCCCATCACGCACCGCTACGAGACCTTCCTCCAGACCCTGCTGCGCGAGGTTGAGAAACGCGCGGTTCTCCAGACTCAGGCGGCATGAAGGCTCGCGCCGGAGAATGGCGCTCCCGCCTTCTTCTCGCCACCTTCTCGACCGCGCTGACCCTGGCCCTCGCCGAAGGCGCCGCCCGTGTCCTCCTGCGTCCCCCATCGCCCCCGCCCCCTTTGGGGACGCCGATTTCCGAGATCTCCCCGACCCTTGGGTGGCGGACCCGCGCCAACGGGTGGCAGCGCATCCGCCGCGAAGACTTCGAGGTGACGATCTCCATCAACAGCCTCGGGCTGCGCGGGCCGGAGATCCCGCACGAACCTTCGGCGGGCGCGCGCCGTCTCGCCATCATGGGCGATTCATTCGCCCACGGCTACTACGCCGAGGAACCTCTGACCCTGCGCGGACGTCTCGCTGCGGCCTTGGCCGCGTGCCGGGTGGATGTCCTGAACGCGGGGAGTCCCGGTTACTCCACGGACCAGGAATGGATCTACTTCGTGGAAGAGATACGCAAGTACCATCCGGGCGAAGTCGTCCTGCTCTTCTACTACAACGACCTTCAGTTCAACGTCGAGCGTGTGGGCACGGCCAACCGGCCTAAGCCCCTGTTCGTGGAGCAGGATGGGGCGCTTCGGCTCGTCCTCCCCGCGACCGACCAGGCGCCGGCAAGAGGGCGGGAGGAGCGATCGGGCGAAAACCGCCGCGTCTCCACCTTCCACGGGTCGGCTCTGTGGTCCTTCGCGGCGTCCCGCTTGCAGCGAAGCCGCCCCGATTGGTCGAGGGCCCTCTCCGCGTATGGTCTGGCGCCCGCGATCTCCAGCGAGCCTCCGGTGGAGTATCTGCCGTTCACGCCGGATCGCGACCGCGAGCGTTCGAGCGTCGAGGAGATGTGGAAGCGGACCGCGGCCCTCCTTTCGCACTTTCGGGACGACGTCCGACGGGAGGGCGCGGGCTTCTCCGTTTTCTACGTTCCGGCCCGCTTCGAGGTTAACGACGACGCGTGGGCCTTCGTCCAAAGGCGCTACGGATCGGATCGCCACTGGGACAGGGGCGCGGTGAAGAAGCGGCTTTCGGCGCTCCTGGCCTCCCTCGATATTCCGATGGTGGAGGCGAGCGCATCGTTCGGGGCCGCGGAGCAGGCCGGCCCGGCCGCCTATCTCTCGGTCGATGGCCACTGGAACGCGCGCGGGAACGAGATCGCTTTCGAGACCCTCCTGCCATTCATGCGCCGGGCGTTCTCCTGTGCCTCGTAGCCGCCTCGTGGGCTGGGCCCTCGGCGTCTTTGCGATCGCGGTTGCCGCGGCCGCGAGCTTCGGCGGGTCCACCCGGCATCTGGCGCTGAACCTGGGTCCGGGCGACACGCCCTTCATCCGGGGGTTCGACGCAAACAGCGACGTCGAGAACAAGGTGGGGTGGCACTGGACGACCTACGACGCGGCGGTCGACCTGCCCTTCAAGACCGCGGGGTCCGAGGTCAGCGCGACCCTTCGATACGCCCGCGTGTTCGGCGAGGAGGCGGTCGTCGATGTGAGGATCGGTGGCAGGGCCACCGAGACCTTCCGGGCGCGCGGCGGAGAAATCCGGACAACCACCCTCTTCGCCGCGTCTGTCCAGGGTCCGCTTGTGGTGTCGATCAAGACGGACTCGCACGAGCGGCGGAACATGGGCCTCAAGATGGACACCCTGACCCTCGACGCGACCGGCGGGGCGCCGTTCAAGCTGCGCAGGGGAGCGGCCCTTCGGCCTCCGCTCGTCGCCGCCCTGCTTTTCGCCGGCCTGCTGATCCTCGGCTCGTCCCCGCTCGTCGCGGGAGGGTCGAGCCTGCTCGCCGCCATCGGGTTCGCGGCCCGCGCGAACATCGATCTTTTCACCACCTGGCGCCAGACGCATCTGGCGCCCGAGATGCTCGTGGTCGCCACCCTGTTGCTCCTGGCCGGACGAGCATGGCTTCGCCGCCGAGTCCCGATGGAGAAGGGGACGGCGACGATACTCGCCTCCGCGGCCCTCGTGACCATGCTCCTCAGGCTCATCCTCGTCTCCCATCCGGATTTCTACTACCCGGACCTGCTGACCCACACCCGCGTGGTCGAGGCGATTCGCGAGGAGGGCCCGTCCTTCTTCCTTCACCCGGCCGACGCTCTGAACGCGCAGAAGGCCTGGACGAAGCCGGTCATGGGAAGCCTGTCGTCGCTGCCGTATGCCGTCATGTTCCACACACCCTTCGCCATCCTGGCCGAAGTACTCGGCCTTTCCACCGATGAGATAGAGACCGCGCTCAAGGCCGCCTCGAGCCTCACTTCCGTGATTCCGATCCTCCTCGCCGGCGCCCTCGCCGTCCGCCTCTCCATTCCGCCTCTCGCCGCGATGATGCTCTGCGTGATTCCCACCTACGCCTCGCGCCTCAGCTTCGCTCTGCTCCCGGCTCTCTTCGGTCATGTCCTCGACTTGATGGCCCTGCTGACCGTTGCCACGGTGATGAACCGCGGCGACCTTCGATCGGTGCGTCCGGTCCTTCAAGCCATGACCGCGCTTTTGCTTGGGCACCTCGCGTACACCTCGAGTGTCGTGAACGAGGCGGTCTTCATGGGCGTTCTCGTGGCCCTGTGCCTGGCGTCGGGCCGAGCCGCGCGGGCGTCCGGTCTTGGACTGACTCTCGCGGAGGCGGGGGCATCCTTGGGAGCGTTCCTTCTCTACTACCGCCACTTCGTGGGCGACGTCTTCTCACTTGGCGGGCGGATCCTCGGCACCTTCGGCCCGGGTGCTGGGTCGTCCAGCTCGGTCTACCCGGTGGAGAGCTTCTGGGCCGTCCTCCTCGAGCGGACCAACACCTTCTTCGGCTGGCCCTTCATGGGTCTGGCGATTCTGGGCCTGTGGCTTTCCGGATCCGCGATCCGCGAGTCGAAGATGGCGCGAGCCTGGGGGATCGCCTACCTCGTCCTCATTCTGCTTCGCGCCCGGATTCCCGACGTGTTCCGTTATGGCCACGAGACTCTTTTTCTGACCCCCTTGATCGCGCTTCTGGCAGGATCCGCTCTGCTTCTTTCGTACCGACGCGGCGGGCTCTGGAGAAGCGCCGCCGTCACCGCGGGGCTCGCTCTTGTCGCGGCCTCCCTATGGGCGCAGTGGCGGTCAATCTCAGACCAGTTGGGTAACGCGCTTTGAATGGGAGTGGTTTCCCCATCTGATAAGCTCACATCACACGTAGAAAATGGCTGAAAAGAACCCGTTCGCTCGCTTTCTGTCGCACTTTCCTGCGGGGAAAGTCCTGTTCCGTGAAGGTGATGCGGGGGAGGACATGTACATCATCCAGTCCGGTCGGGTCGCGATCAAGAAGCGCACCGGGGCCAACAAGGATGTGACCCTCGCCGTCCTCGAGAAGGGCGACTTCTTTGGGGAAATGGCGGTTCTCGAGCGCATGCCCCGCTCCGCCACCGCGGAAATGGCCGAAGCCGGCGACCTGATCGTGATCTCCGGCGACACTTTCGGCGACATGATCAAGTCGAACCCGGAGATCGCGTTCCGCATGCTCCGCAAGTACTCGATCCGCCTGCGCGAGATGGTCAAGCAGATCGAGACTCTGGGCAAGCAGATGACGGATTCGCCGGCCACGGTGGGCCCGTCCACCAACACCTCGATTTCCCTGCCCTCGGTGCCCATTCCCGCCCCTCCCGCTTCCGAAGCGCTCGCCTACTTCGTCTCCAAGGCGTCCGGGAACGTGTTTCCGGTCTACAAGAATGAAGTTCTTCTCGGCCGGTTCGATTCAGTGACGGGGACGGCGCCGGACGTCGACCTCACCAACGAGGATCAGGCGAGAAACATCTCTCGCCGTCACGCGCGGCTGGTGATCAAGAACGGCGGTTTCTTCATCGCCGAAGAGATCGGCACCATGAACGGAACGTTCGTGGCCGGCGACAAGCTCGACAACAATGTCCTTCATCCGATCAAGGACGGCGATGAGTTGATGCTGTGCCGCCTCGCCCTCACCTTCAAGGGGCCGCAGAAGCAGGCCTAGTCGAGACGCCCCTCTCGGAGGGCTTCTTCGAGCGGCCGCGGCGTCCAGTCAAGTTCCATGCGCGCCCGCGTGATGTCGAGGGAGACGTCCGCGGGCCGAGGGGCGCCCCGGTGAGCCGATTGCTTCGCTTTTAGGATGAGCGATGCATCGAGGCCGAATGCTCTGGCCACGCGCTCTCCCAGTTCGACTCTCGTGACCCGCTCGGCGCCGGCGATGTGAAAGCAGCCGCTCAGGCCGGGGCGGCGCAGGACGGCGCGGATGGCCGCGGCCACCGAATCCGCATCGACCGGCGTCCGCCACTCGTCCTCGTAGAGCGTGATGGACTCGCCCTGCCGCAGGCGGCGGGCGACGCTCTCGGTGGAGGTGAGCCTGTGCCCGCAGCCGCGGCCACCGATCAGGGCGACGCGGAGGACGACGGAGTCGGGCGAGGCATCCAGGGTCACGGCCTCCGCACCGAGCTTCGACCGCCCGTACTCCGTGAGGGGATGGGCCGGATAGGCTTCCTTGGAGAACGCGCGGCCGCCGGCGAAGACGAGATCGGTGGAGATCGTGATGAGGCGCGCGCCCCGCGCGCGGCATGCGGCGGCGAGCTGCTCGGTGGCGCTCAGGTTCTGGAGGCGCGCCCGCGCCGGGTCGCGTTCGCAAAGCTCTGCGTCGGCGAGAGCGGCGCAGTGGATCACCGCGTCCGGCAGCGCCCGTTCGAGCGCTCCGGCCAGCGCGCCCTCATCGGTCAGATCGGCGAAGAGGGCCGCGATCCCGTCGGGGGCGGGGTGGCTTCGAATAAGGCCGGTCGTGTCATGGTCCGGCGAGAGGAGGACGCAAAGACGTCGGCCCAGGAGACCGCCCGCGCCGGTAATCAGAATTCGCACGAGCCGACGCTAAACGTAAACTCGAACCAAATCGAGGGGCAGAGCAAGAATGGATCAGGGACTTTTCATCACGTTTGAGGGCATCGAGGCCAGCGGCAAGAGCACGCAGGCCGAGGCCCTCGCGCGGGAGTTCGGCGATCGCGCGCTCCTCACCCGCGAGCCGGGCGGCACGCCTCTTGGACGCCGCGTCCGCGAGATTCTGCTCGACGCGACCACGACACCCATTCCCGATGTCGAGGCGCTCCTGTTTCTGGCCGATCGAGCCCAGCATCTCGATGAAGTCATCCGCCCCGCCCTCGCGGAGCGGCGGATCGTGATTTCCGATCGATATCAGGATTCTTCGCTCGCGTACCAATCGGTGGGTCGCGGGGTGGGGGACCTGATCCCCGACGTCTTTCGGCACATCGCTGGACTGACCCCGGACCTCACCATCCTCATCGACCTGGATGTCGAGGTGGCGCTAGAGCGCCTGAGGCAGCGCGGTGCTTCCAACCGTCTCGATACCGAGGCCCCGGCGTTTCACGGGAAGGTCCGTCAGGCGTTCCTCGACCTCGCCAAGGCGGAGCCCGCGCGCTTCGAGGTTTTCGACGGCGCCGTCGACGTCAAGACGCTGGCCGCCCGGATCGTGTCAAGGGTGCGGGCGCGCTTCGGAGATCTCGCATGAGCGCGCCCTTTGCCGTGGTTTTGGGCCACGAGTTCGCCCGAGAGGGGCTCTGGCGCTCGTTCACCGAGGGCCGCCTCCACCACGCGACTCTGATCCACGGCCTGCAGGGCGTCGGAAAGCGGACGCTCGCCGAGACCGTCGCTCGGACTCTGGTCTGCGATTCGCCCCGCCAGGGACCGTGCGAAACGTGTTCGCATTGCCGCCGCAGCGCGGAGAACATCCATCCGGATTTGGTGATCATCGGCCGAGAGGAGGTGCTTGGCATCGACGAGGATCTGAGCGCCCATGGCGTGGATCGAGTCAAGGACAAGAAGGAGCGGGTCGGGAAGCTCATCGATGTCGACTACATGCGGCTGCTGGGAAACTGGCTGACCCGGCGGGCGTGGGAAGCGAAGCGGCGGGTGGCGGTGATCGTGGACGCCGAACGGATGAACGTGAACGGCGCGAACGCGTTCCTGAAGAGCCTGGAGGAGCCGGCGGAGGGGGCGGTGGTCCTGCTGACCTCGTCGTCACCGGCGTTCCTGAGGCCCACCATTCGCTCACGCTGCGCGTCCATCCGCCTCTCCGGCGTGCCCCAGGGGTTGATCGAGAAGAGACTGGTGCAGGAGCGCATCGATCCCGCGGAGGCGAAGGTGAGGGCGCAGGCTTCGGGCGGAAGCCTGGCGAAAGCACTTCAGAGCCGTCCGCCCCTCGACGATCTGCGTGATCTGATCCTAAGGCGCTTCGGCGGTTCGAAGGACGCGGAACTCTCCGCCTTCGCGGCCTCGTCCATGGCCGGAGGCAAGGAGAACGACCGCGACGAGACACTTCATCTCTTCGCCACCCTGCTCAGAGACATCGCGGTGTTGCAGTCGGGAGGGGGACCCGACTGGCTCGTGCACACCGGGGTGAAAGATGCCCTCGCGCGGGCGGCGGCCGGGCCCGTGGATGCATTCGCCCTGTTCTCGAAAGCGATCGACGCTCGCCAGCGCCTGGCCGGCCAGGCGAACCGGGTCATCCTCTGGGACGACCTCCTGCACGACGCCTCCAGCGGCTAGCCGGGTGCCGACGAATTCAGCACAGCCAGCTATTTGACTTCACGAGCGCGATCACGTCATCGACACCCATCACGTCGCCGTACTTGCCGTCGATGTCGATGAGATTCGCCTCGTGGGGTCCTTTGGCGCGATCACCCACGCACTCCCGGGGGACGATCACGCGGAGGCCGTGTTGGAGCCCGTCGACCGCGGTGGCTCGAACACAACCGCTGGTCGTGCATCCCGTGACGATCAGCGTGTCGACGCCCTGTGCGTGGAGGGTTGAAGCAAGAGGCGTCCCGAAGAATGCCGACGCGTACTGCTTCTCGATCACGATCTCGTCCTTGCGGCGCTTCAGGGAAGCATCGATGGCCACCCAGCGCGAGCCGCGCTGAAGGACGGCGAGCGAGGGCACCTTGCGGACGAAGACGCCGGCCTCGGTCATGGCCTTGTCGTAGGCGGTGGTGGTGAAGAGCACCGGGAGACCGCGGCTCCGCATCGCGTTCAAGAGCGCCTTCGTCGCGAAGAGTTCGCTCGCGAAGTTGCCGGCCAGGGGCGACTTCGGATCGGTGAAGCCGACGATGAAGTCGACCACGATCACCGCCGCTCGTTCGCCGAAGCCCACCCGCGCGCCGAGACCGCGGCTGCGGTACAGATCGAGCGTCGAAACCGTTTCGGCCGGTTTGCCGGCCTTCCTAGATGGTGCCATGGGATTTCAGTTCCTCTATTTCCGCGTCCGTGCGGCCGAGAATCGACTTAAGCACTTCGACGCTGTGGGATCCGACCGCAGGTCCCGGCCACTCCGTCCCGCCCGGCGTGCCCGAGAGCTTCGGGGTCATGGCTGGAATCTTAAGCGGGCGCCCGCCGGCCTCGACCTCCTCGAACATGCCGCGGGCCTGGTAATGGGGATCGTTCAGCATGTCCTTCACGGTGTAGATCGATCCCACCGGGACCTGCGCGGCCTCGAGCTTCTCCACGACTTCCGCGGCGGTGAGAGTCGTGGTCCACGCGGAGATGGCGCTGTCGACCGCCGGCTCGTTGCGCACGCGATCCGCGTTCGTCGCGTATTCGGGACTTTCCGCCATGTCCGCGCGACCGGCGGCGGCCATGAGGCGCCGGTAGATCGAATCGCCGTTGCCGCCGATGATCACGTACAGGCCGTCCTTGCACCGGTAGGTGTTGGTGGGCACGATGCCGGTGAGCTTGCTGCCCTCGCGCTCGCGCATCATCCCGAGTCGGTCGAACTCGGGGACGACCGCCTCCATCATGTTGAAGACCGACTCGTAGATCGCGACATCGATCTCCTGGCCGGTGCCGCCGCCTTCGCGTCCCTTGCGGCCCTCCTTGTTGTAGAGCGCCATCACGATGCCCAGGGCCGCGTGAATGCCCGCGAGCGAGTCGCCGAGGGACAGGTTGGGACGGCAGGGCGGTCGGTCGGGGAAGCCGTTCACATATCGGAAGCCGCCGACACCCTCGCAGACCGAGGCGTAGCCCGGCTTGTGCGAATAGGGCCCGGTCTGGCCGTAGCCGGACACGCGGCAGTAGATGACGTCATGGTTCCTCGCTTTGATGTCTTCGGGTCCGAGCTTCCACTTCTCCATGGTGCCCGGCTTGAAGTTCTCCACCACCACGTCGCATTTCCAGGCGAGCTCACGGGCGATCCCCCGGCCTTCATCGGTGCGCAGGTCGACGGTGATGCACTTCTTGTTGCGGCCGAGCGATCGCCACCAGAGGGAGGTGCCGTCGCGGTCGACGCCGCGCCAGGTCCTTACCGGATCACCGGTCTTCGGCTCCTCGATCTTGATGACCTCGGCCCCGTAGTACGCGAGGATCGTCCCCGCGAACGGGCCGGCCATCAACTGGCCCATTTCCAGGACGCGCACACCTTCGAGCGGCTTTGCCACGACGGTCGTTCTCCTTGTTGTGGAGAGAGAGCCTATCGGAGATTCGGGCTCGCCGAAGCCGCCCACTTCGCGAGGGCGAGCCGGTGAATCTTCGCGTTGTGCCGGCGGTCCACCGGGAAATGCTTGTGGAAGCGCACATCCGCGATCCCGCTGATCCTCTGCGCCTCCGCGCGGCGCATTTCGTCCTCGGCTCCTTCGATCAGGAGGACCGGCCCGGCTTGTCCCTTCGTCCCGACTCCGACCAGAGCCACGCGGGGCCAGCGCGGATCTCCCGAGAATCTGCACTCGATCCGATCCGTGAAGATTGGCCCGTTCCGGGAGAACACCGCCTCGGCCTTCCGGCCACAGAACCAGAGGCGTCCCTCCGCATCCAGATATCCGAGATCGCCCATCCGGTGCCAGGTAGCGCCGCCCGTTCCGATCTTCGCTGCGACCGTCGCCTCGCCGCGATGGTGATACGCGCGGGTGACCACGCCGCCGCGCACGCAGATCTCTCCGATCTCGCCCACGGTGAGCGCGGGCTCGTCCTCGATGGAGGCGACCGCTTCGTCGCGGATCGGGATCAGGCGGAGGTCGATGGTCGATGCGGGCCGTCCCACGCACGTGCCTGCACCGGCTTCGACGTCGGCGCCCAGCGCTTCGACCTCTCGACCGGAAATGCTCGCGACCGGCAGCGACTCGGTGGCTCCGTAGGGCGTGTGTACGTCGCCGTCCTCGGGGAGGATCGGGCGCATGGCGCGAACCAGCTTGAGAGGCACGGGAGCACCCGCCATCAGGACGCGTTTCAACCCTTCGAGCCGCACGCCATTCGCGGCGCACCAGGGCGCCACGCGCGACCAGATGGCGGGGGAGCCGAACGCGGACGTGGCTTTGTGCTCTCGGATGGCCGCGACGATCTTCTCGGGCCGACATTCCGCGGGCCGGGCAGGATCGATGTCGGGAATCACGCTCGTCATTCCAAACGCCGCATCGAAAAGGGAGAAGAGGGGAAAGGCCGCCAGATACACCTCGCCGGGCTGAAAGTTGTACAGAGCCTGGAGCGCGTCGCGCTGGGCGAAGAAGTTGCCGACCGAGTACAGGGCGCCCTTGGCCGGTCCGGTACTGCCGGAGGTGAAGAGGATGGCCGCGATGTCGCCGGGGACGAGATCGGCGCGGATCGGCGCGGCCTCGGACTCTGGCGCTTCCACCGGCCTCAGCGACCGGCCCAGCGCCCCCATCAGAGATGGCCCAACCACGAACTTCCTCTCGATCGTCGCGAACGGGTGAGGGAACAGGATCCGCGCGATGTGGGCCTTCGGGATGCCGACGAGGGTGGTGGCCCGCGTGGTCTCGACGCATTTCAGGAACGCCTTGAAGCCCATCCCGGGATCGATCATCACCGGTACCGCGCCCAGGCGGAGGAGGCCGTAGAAGAGGGTGATCAGGGGAATTCCCGTGGGCACCATCACCAGCGCGAGTTCACCGCGCGAGACTCCGCCCAGCCTCAGGGCGCGGGCGTGGGCGGTGACCGCCGCGTCGAGCGCCCCGAAGGTGATCCGGCTCCAGCCGCCCCGTCCGTCCGGGGCAATGATCGCGTCGCGATCCGGCGCCTTTCGAGCGGAGTCCGCGAGCAGGTCGGCAACGTTCACGACGCGAAGTCGCGAATCCTCGCGATCACTCCGTTGGGTTCGTCCTCGATAAGGTAATGCGAAGCGTCCTCGAACTTGTGAACGTAGGCCTTGGGGAATCGCTTCTGCCACTCCTCGCGGAAGGGAGGCGTGAAGCACCAGTCCCGTTCGCCCCACAGGATCTGCAGCGGCCGGCCCAGCGTAGCCAGGCCTTCATCGATCCGGGCGAGGGTGGCGCGCGAACGATGAGTCGGCTCCATCGGTATGTCACGCACGAAGTTCCAGATGCCGATGCGGCGGCGCCACGAGGCATAGGGCGCCAGATAACCGGCCTTCACCTCGGGAGGCAGGGGGATCGATGTGGTCATGGTGGTGGCGGCGCGGGCGAAGCCGTTGAGGCCGCGCGTGATGAACTCGCCCAGGAAACCGGCGCGGCAGATGGCGATCCGCTTTGGCAGGCTCGGAATGAAGAAGGCGGCGGTGTTCATCACGGTGATCCGGGCGATTCGATCGGGCCGGGCGAGGGCGAGTCCCATGCCGATGGCGCCGCCCCAGTCATGGACGACGAGGGTGATCTTCTTCAGGTCCAGCGCGTCGACGAAGGCCACCGCGTTCTTCACGTGGTCGGCGAGGGTGTAGGAGAACGCGGTCGGCCGGTCGGAGAGGCCCATCCCCATGTGATCGAAGGCGACCACGCGATGGAAGGGCCGCGCTTCAGCGATCAGGCGCCGATAATGGAAGGCCCAGGTGGGATTGCCATGGAGGCACAGGATCGGATCCGCGGTGCGCGGGCCCTCGTCGACATAGTGGAGCCGGCCGGAAGGGACCTGGTGAGTGCGGCTCTCGAACGGGAAGAGTTCGCGCCATGCCGGGGTTGCCACTTTGGAAGTGCGGAGAAGGCCTGGGTGGCTCTTGCCTACCAGGTCACGCTCATCATGGTGACGTTGAGCCCCGAACCGATTCCCATGAGGGCCACATGATCGCCTTCCTTGACCCGTCCCGACTCCGTGGCCAGGGCCAGGGTAAGGGGAACCGCGGCTGGACCGACGTTGCCGTGGGTGGGGTAGGACAGAACGCACTTCGCGAAGTTGATGCCGAGGGCCTCGACGAGCGCCTGCATGTGCGAGGCGCCCACCTGATGGCAGATGTAATGGCCGATGCCCTGCTCCGACCAGCGGTTCAGCTGGTTCGACGCGACGCCCCAGGTCTTCTGGGCGAGAACGACGCCGGCCTTGAGGAGACGGGTTGAATCGGTGACCATGCGCTCGGCCGTGCCCATGCACAGCCGCGAGTTCGCGGTGTCGGCGAGGGAGACGCAGCCGTTCACGCGGTGCGTGGTCTGAGAGAGCGAGCCCTTGGTGAGGACCATGGCCACCGCGGCGGAGCCGAGGGTCAGGGTCGCGAAGGCTTCCCAGAAGTCGCGCAGGGTGGTGTTCGGATCCTGGAGGCGGGTGATGGTCGCTTCCACCACGTCGCCGGCGCTCTCGCCGTCCACGAGGAGGGCATAGTCGGCGACTCCCGATTCGAGCATCCGTCCCGCGACCTCGATCCCGTTGAGGAAACCGAGGCAGGCATTCGCGAGGTCGAAATTGCGGCACTCCTGGGTGAGGCCCAGGTCCCCGTGCACGAGGCTCGCCATCGAGGGCTCGAGGTAGTCCTTCGAGACCGAAGTACTGATGAGGATGCCGACCTGGCCCGGAGTGATGCCGGCGCGCTGAATCGCGCGCCTCGCGACATCCGTGGCCGCCTGATGCATGGGATGGCCGCGATTCCAGAACCGCCGCTCGATGATGCCGGTGAGCTGCAGCAGCGCATCCACGGGAATCTTGAACCTTCGAAGGACCGGGTCTAGGCGGCGCACCAGTTGCTCGGTGGAAACCGCCACGGGCGGAAGCTCGTAAGCGATCGACTCGATCGCGAGGTCGTTGAACTTCACAGTTGCCCGCAATTTACCGGGCGGGAGCGCACCGCGTCAAATATCGGTCTTTTCGTCCGTTCCCGATTTCGGCGCGGCCGGCTCGGGGCTGTCGCGGTTCAGCCGGCCCGCCTGTTCGAGCGATCGCCGGAGAAGGAACTCGACCTGGGCGTTGACGGAGCGGAGGTCATCGTCGGCCCACCGCTTCAGGGCGAGAAACGTCCGTTCGTCGAGCCGCAGGAGGAAGGGCTTTCGCTCGGCCATCCGTCAGTAGATCGATCCCGTGTTCACGACGGGCTGGGCTTCCCGATCGGCGCAAAGGACCACCAGGAGATTGCTCACCATGGCCGCCTTGCGCTCGTCGTCGAGGTGCACCTTGCCCGATTTCTGCAGCAGGTCGAGCGCGTGCTCGACCATCCCTACCGCGCCCTCGACGATTTGCTGGCGCGCGGCGATGATGGCACCCGCCTGCTGCCGCCGCAGCATGGCCGAGGCAATTTCCGGGGCGTAGGCGAGGTGGGACAGACGCGCCTCGATGACGCGAACGCCCGCCTTCTCCAGGCGCGCCTGAATCTCGGTCTTCATGCGAGCCGCCACTTCGTCCGTGCTGCCGCGCAGGGAGAACTCGCCCTCGATGTGAGCGTCGTAGGGATAGTGGCTGGCGAGGTTCCGGATCGCCGCCTCGGTCTGCACATTCATGTAGTGCTCGTAGTTGTCGACCTCGAAGCAGGCCTCCGCAGGGTCGACGACCTTCCACACGACCACGGCGCCGATCTCGATGGGGTTGCCGTCGTGGTCGTTGACCTTGAGCTTGGCGCTCTCGAAGTTCCGGACCCGGAGCATGATGGAGCGCTTGGTGTAGAAGGGATTGGCCCAACGAAGGCCGTCATCCCTGACCGTGCCGACGTAGTCGCCGAAGAGTTGCATAACGCGGGCCTCGTTGGGATTCACCACGAACAGGCCGCCCAGGCAGAACACGGAGATGAATCCTCCGAGGAAGAACAGCACGCCGCCAACGGGCGTGCCGCCTTGAAGGGCCGCGACCCCGAAGCGGACAAAGGCCGCGGCGGCGAGGAGGAGTACCGGCAGCATGAGCAGCCCCGGCAGGGTCGAGACGAGCTTTTCCGTTCGGATGGTCGGTGTCATAGTGATCTCCAATTGATATCATTATGATATCTAAAAATGGGCTCACTTGTCAAGTTCAGCCGACTTTGCCTTGACGCGCCACATCGCTAAGTAATTTTAAAGCAGCGGCTTATACAGATTCCGGCATCACCCGAGCGAGCGTCTGCCGCGAATCCCAGAAAAGAGGCCCTGCGCCGTCCAGTGGCGGAACCAGCCGGCGAAGTCCTCCGACGCCGCGCGGTGGGGGCCGCGCCGGCCGAGGGCGCGCTTGGCCACGGTGGAGATGGTTCGGCCTTCCTTTAGGTCCGACAGGACGAGGAACGCGGCCTCGGACACCGGGAAACGGAAAACGGAGTAGTTGCGCCGAACTACCGCCATGAATGATCGGGACCGCCGGGGCCTCGGATGTTTGTGGCTCTCGTCGCGGATGCTGTCGAGATAGTCGGCCGCGTTCCATTCGAGGTCGACGAGGCGCAGGGAGGGGGCGGTGACGAGCCGGGTCTGTCCGAGCCGGCCCGGCGGGATCGCTTCGAGATCCGCCGCGCGAAGCACGCCGGCCTCCGGGGAATCGAAGGACTCGGTTATCGCCAGTTCGAGGCGCGCCAGATCCTTGAGGAACGCTCGATGCCGGAGCGCATTCCGCCTTCCCAGAAATGCAGGAACCTGGTCGCCCAGACGATTCAGGGTGTAGCCCATCGACGGGTGGGCGCTCGTGTAAGCGGTCACGAACTCCCAGAATCGATTCCCGAGGAAGTGATCGAGCCCCGGATAGTCAGAGGAAAGCGCGTCGCGCATGCGGAGCGGGTACATCTCCTGATAGATCGCGATCCTCTCCGCCGCGCTCAAGGTCTTCGAGGGGAGCAGCACCGACTCCAGCCGCGCCGGCTTCAGATGGGCGGCGGCGCCCGGCGATCGCAGGGCCTGCTCCGTCGTGCCTGGATGTACGACCACCGCCTGCATCCAGCGCTGGAGACTCGCAAGCCGCATGCTAGGCGGCTGCCTTCCGATACGCCTCGGCCTTCCGCGCTTCGGCCAGAACCACATCGAAGGGAGGAATCTCGTCGTCCCATTCGTACAGGGTCGCCACGAGGCCGGTCCTCCGGCAGGACAGCGCATAGAGCTTCCAGACCTCATCGATGGCATGGTCCGAGTGGGTGTCGACGATGTGGGTGCCCTTGTTGGTGTGGCCGGCGAGGTGATACTGCACCACGCGGTCGGCGGGGATGGCGTTGATGTACTCCACCGGATCGAAACGGTGATTGAAGGAGCTCACGTAGACATTGTTCACGTCGAGGAGGAGGCCGCAGTCCGCCGCTTCGGCGAGGCGCGCGAGGAAGGTCCACTCCGGCATCGAGGAGCCCTTGAACTCGACGTACGACGACGGGTTCTCGATGACGAGGGGCCGCTCCAGAATCTCGTTCACCTGCTTCACGCGTCTGATGGTGTGAGCGAGGGCCTCCTCGGTGTAAGGCATGGGGAGAAGGTCATGGGTGTTGCGCCCCAGGACGCCGGTCCAGCAGAGGTGGTCGGAAACCCAGTGCGCCTTCGTGCGGTCGGCCAGGGCCTTCAGTTTCCGCAGGTGTTCGCGGTTCAGGGGATCGGTGCTGCCGATCGACATGGAGACGCCGTGCAGGGCCACGGGGTAGCGCTCGGCCACCTGATCGAGGATGAAGGCGGGCCGGCCTCCGGTGTCCATGTAGTTCTCGGAGAGAACCTCGAACCAGTCGATCTTCGGCCATTTCGAGAGGATGTGGGGATAGTGGACGGTGCGCAGGCCGATCCCGATTCCGAGGTCCTTGAAACCGAAACGATTGCCGTGAGGGGTGGAGGTCATGACCGAATCCAGTGTAGAAGAAAAAAGCCGCGGGACGGAAAGCCCCGCGGCTTGATACGAACGGCTCGAACGACGGACTACTTCTTGGCCGGAGCCGCGGGCGCCTTGACCGGAACCTGGCAGCCGCCCTTGCCCTTGCACGAGTTCTTGCCCGCGCACTTGTTGTCGCCCGCCTTGCAGCCGCCCTGGCCCTTGCATTCGTTCTTGCCCTTGCAGTCGTGCTTCGCCACGGTGGCGCAGCCGCCCTTGCCCTTGCAGGAGTTCTTGCCCGCGCACCCGGCGTCACCGGCCTTGCAGCCACCCTGGCCCTTACACTCGTTCATTGACTTGCAGGCATGCTTGGGAGCCTTGTCCGCGGGCTTCTTGTCATCCGCGAAGACCTTGGTTCCGGCCACGACACCCGCGGCGATGCCCGCGATAGCTTTTGTGAAATCTCGACGCTTCATTTGATTGCAAACTCCAGAATGGACGCACCCGCTTCGAAGCGACTCCCCGCGTCGCCGAGCGCGAACCTGAAAGGGGACCATGGGATGTTGCGATCCAGAGCCGACACTCGGCACCGGACCACGGCTTACCGAACAGTCTACGACGGCTTTGAGCTTTGGATGGGTTGGGGGGCTGAAAAGTTTCACTTCCCTCGCTCGGGCGCCCAAACGAAGCCAGGCCCAAGCCCGGAGGAGGAAGAACGGGGCCTTTCGTGTTAGGTTTCGGCCTGCTTCGAAAGGGCCGATGGGCGCTCGCAGTTCTCAGGCTCAGAAACCTCGTAAGGCGCCGTCACAATGCCTCCTCTCACCACGGACGCTCTGGTCCTGCGGACGTTCCCGCTGGGGGAAATGAGCGTTGTCGCGGTGCTCCTGACCCGGAGCAAGGGGAAGGTGAGGGCCGTCGCGAAGGGCGCGCGCGGCCCCGGCGACCGGTACCAGTCGTCGCTCCAACCCCTGTCGGAAGTGCGCATCACGTTGTACGGTCGTGAAGGGACGGAACTTTTCCGGCTCGGCGCGGTTGAGCTCCTCCGTTCCTCAGAACCTCCAAACAGCAACCTCGAAAGCCTCCTCGCGTTGGAATACTGCGCCGAATTGTTCGAAGCCTTCATCCCGCCCGATATCCGGGACGACGATGGCTATCGCCTCGGTCGGTCGTGCGTGACCGCCCTCAGGCAGCGCGGCTCCAACGGCACCGCGGTGATGCGGTACGCCGAGGCCTGGACCTTGAAGCTTCACGGCCTCTATCCGTCGCTGGTGCGATGCCTTAACTGCCGGCAGCCGGTGACCGGAGGACTCGCCTTCGACCGAATCGCGGAACGCGTGGTCTGCACGAACTGCGGATCGAAGCGCGCGGAGATCCTGGACGCAGACTCGCGGGCGTTGCTTCG
>JANMVV010000245.1:0-18895 GCA_031392925.1 Vicinamibacteria bacterium | reverse complement strand
GCGCTCGACGACAAAGCCGCGCCATAGGTCCACTGAGTGGGCCGCGCCCAACGGCATGGCGCACCCGGGCCGCTAAAAGCCGAACTCCTTCCCCCGCTCGCGCCACTGCACGGCCCAGGCCGGCAGGTCATCCGGAGCCATGGGTCGGGCGATGAGGTACCCTTGCGCCTCGTCGCACCCGGTGGATTTGACGAGGTCCCAATCCGGAGGGTCCTCGACTCCTTCGGCCACCGCTTTCATGCCGAGCCGCTTGGCCAGACCCAGAGAAGCATCGTAGATCGCCCGGGCGGTCGGGTCCTGGGCGGCGCGATGCACGAAGGTCTGGTCGATCTTCAGTTCATCGAAAGGGATATCGCGCAACTGGGACAGAGACGAGTAGCCGGTTCCGAAGTCGTCGATGGAGAGGCCAAAACGCATGAGGCGGAGCCGGGCCAGGACTTCGAGAGGCGCGCGCAGGTCCTTGATCAGCTGACTCTCCGTCACTTCGAAGACGATGCTCTGCGGAACCACCGCGGTCCGGGCCGCCTCTTTGGCTGCGAAGTCGGCGAAGTCCAGAGAGGTCAGGGTCGACGTGGAAAGGTTGATGGAGACCTGCAACGAAAGGCCTCCCAGTTCGAGGGACTTGATATCGCTCAGGGCCAGGGCCATGGTGACGCGCGTCAGTTCATCGATCAGGTGATGCTGTTCCGCGACCGCGATGAAGCGGCCGGGCAGGAGCAGGCCGTCCTCCGGATGCAACCAGCGCGCGAGGCACTCGACACCCATGACCTTGCCGGTGGCCACGGAAATCTTCGGCTGGTAGTGGTTCACGACTTGTCCGGCGCGCAGCGCGCGCAGCAGCTCGTGAGCGGAGTAGGCCTTCTGCGCCGGCCGCGGTGCGAATGCGGTCCGCGCCTCCCATTCTTCGAGCAGGGCACGCAGGCCTGCGGGCCGGATCGGCTTGGAGAGATGACCCAGGATATGGATCCCATGGGCCTGGACCAGGCGATCGGCGGTTTGCAGCAGTCGCACATCCTCGCCGCTCACCAGGATCAGGCGCCCGGCGTAGCGTCGCTCCACCAGCTGGCGGATGAATGCGATGCCGTCCATGCCGGGCATCGAGAGGTCCAGGAGAATCAGATCCGGGGCCGGGCCCGCGTCGATATCGGCGAGAGCAAGCGCCCCCTCCTCGAAGGCCCGGATGGAGCCGAATCCAAGTTCCACCAGCATGTGAGCGTGCATCTTGAGGATGAACGGCTCATCGTCGAGCAGCAGGATCCTGACTCCTGACCTTTCCAAACCGTTCTCCCCTTGATTCCCGTCGATCTGGCGCCCGCGAACTTGCCTAGGCCGGGCGCAGGTATTCCTCAACGCTCGCGCGTTCGGCCTCCAGACGGGGGAGGAATCGGCTCAGCGCGTCGAGATCCGAGGCCTCCGCCGCCTTCTGCATCTCCGTGCAGATGTCGGCCAGGCGAATGGCGCCGACCGAACGGGCCGGCGCCTTTAGTTTGTGAGCGAGGTCGCCGACCATCGCGGCGTCCCCGCTCTCGCACGCCTCCCTTATTTCTGACGCCGTCTTGGCGGTGCTGATCCAGAAAGCGCGCAGGAACTCGTGGATAACGTCGGGATCGCGGCCGACGAGTTCCTCGAGAACCGCGATGTTCACCGGCGGCGCCTCCGGGGCGGAGGGGGCTCCCGCGGCGGCCGCCGCGATGCTCCTCTCCTTTCGGGGCATCCACTTCTCGATCATCGCCTTCACCTCGGAGAGGCGCGCGGGCTTGCAGAGGTAGTCGTCGAGTCCGGCATCGCGGCACTGCTGCGCGCCGCCCTTCAGGACGTCGGCGGTGAGAGCAATGATGACTGCGTGCTCCGAGCTCGGCTCCTGAACCCTGATGGCCGCGGTGACCTGATAGCCATCCATGTCCGGCATGTGAAGGTCGACGAAGAGCAGGGAGTAGTCTCCGGTTCGCCATCGCTCGAGGGCCTCCAATCCGCCGGGAACCACGTCGGCCGCGTATCCGAGCAGGCCGAGCTGCCGCAGAATCACCTTCTGGTTGACCTCGTTGTCTTCGGCTACGAGCACCAGCTGACCCGCTTGGATCGCCGCATCCCGAGTGGGAACGGGCAGGGGCTCGCGTCTTATCGTGATGGGTGTGGTGGCGGTCTCCATTTCCACGCGTCCGCCCGCACAGGCGACCGCGTTCAGGAATGCGTCGCGCTTCAGCAGGTGGGCCCCCACCACGAACACTCCCTTGGAGATCGGGCGGAGCTTCCGTTGGCCGCCGCGGTCGATCAGGATGAGCCGCGCATCGCCTCCGCGACTGCCCGTCTGCGCCGAGCGCAGGGTGTCGATGGTTGGAGAGTCGCCTTGAAGATCATGGATCCAGACCGCGGGGCTCTTGGGATGCGTCTTGGAATGGCGGGCGGCCGACTCGAGATCGGGGACGCGATCGACTGCGGCCCCCGCCGCGTCCAGATAAGCGGTGAGATCTTCGTGCAGACCTTCGCGCTCGCCAATCAGCAGACAGGAGAGCCCGGCGATCTCGGAGGCCTCAGCCGCCTCGGCGGGACGAACCTTCGGCAGGGCGAACGGGACGCGAACCCTGAAGGTGGAACCCGCGCCGACCTGGCTCTCGACGTTGATGCGGCCTCTCATGAGATCCACCAGACTGCTCGAGATCGCGAGGCCAAGGCCGCTGCCCCCGAAGCGGCGAGTGATGGACGCGTCACCCTGGGTGAACGACCTGAAGAGGCCGGAGATCGTCTCGTCAGTCATACCGATGCCGTTGTCCCTGATCTCAAACTCGACGGTGAGCTCGTTCGCAGTCTGTTCTGCCACGAGGGCGCGAAGCGACACCCGGCTCGGACGTTCCTGACGACTCGAGAACTTGATCGCGTTGTTGGCCAGATTCAGCAGAACTTGTTTCAGGCGCACCGCATCGCCCAGGACCTGAGGAGGGAGTTTAGGGTCGGTGAACAGAGTGAGTTCGACGTCCGCCTTTTCAGCCATGGGGGCGAGCACGGCGCAGGTCTTCTCCACCAGAGCCTGCGGGGACATGGGCAGGATCTCGATGCCCAGCCGGCCGGCCTCGATCTTGGAGAAGTCGAGGATGTCGTCCACGAGGGAAAGGAGGGAAGAAGCTGATTCGGAGACGAGATCCAGCATCTCGATCTGGTGGCGCTCGAGGGTAGTCTGCCTCAAGACATCCAGCGTACCGATGACGCCGTTCAAAGGTGTCCGAAGCTCGTGGGTCATGGTGGCAAGGAAAGCGGCCTTGGCCTGGTTGGCGTTCTCGGCCTCCTTCCTGGCCTCGTCCAGGTCCTGGGTACGAAGCGAGACCCGAACCTCCAGATCCTCGTTGAGTTGAATCAGCGCGTCCTGCGCCGCCTTGCGCTCGGTGATGTCGCGCGCGAAGCAGAAGATGCGGCCCCCGGAGTGGGGAAGATAGTTGACGCTCATCTCGACCAGGATGGTGCGGCCGTCCTTGCGGCGCTGAGCGCGGTCGAATCGCGCGGACTCCGGCTGCTTCAGTCCCTCGAATCCGACCACCTTCTCCTTGCTCGGCGAGGCGTCGAGATCCGAGAGAGACATCTTCAGCAGCTCCTCGCGGGTGTAGCCGAGCATGGCGCAGCTCGATTCGTTCACATCGAGGAGCCGGCCATGCCAGTCCGCCATGAAGAAGCCGTCGAGCGCGGTTCGCAGGATGGTGGCCTGCTCGTCGTAGGCCCGGCGCATCTGCGTTTCCGCGCGGTGCTTGTAAAGCGCCATTTCGATGACGGTGTGCAGGTACCGTTCGTCGAAGGGCTTGATGATGTAGCCGAACGGTTCCGTGAGCTTGGCGCGTTCCAGGGTCTCCGCGCCCGCAAACGCGGTGAGGAATACCACGGGGGTTCCGTACTGTCTTCGCACGGCCTGCGCGGTTTCGATGCCATCCGTCTTCCCGGCGAGGTGAATGTCCATCAGGACCAGGTCGGGTTTCAACTCGCCGACGAGGACCATCGCCTCCTCGCCGGTGGGGGTGTCGCCGAGGACTTCGTAGCCGAGTTCGACCAGCTGCTGCCGGAGGTCGCGAGCGATGATCCCCTCGTCTTCAACAATGAGGATGCCTGGTGCCTTCACGGAGCCTCCAAAGGCGGGGGTTCGGGATGGATAGTGCGGGTCATTTGTGGTTCGGAGAGAACGTCACCTCGAAGAGCGCCTCGGGGCCGGGGCCCACCCGCAGGCTGCCGTCGAGTTGCCGCGCCAGGTCGGACACAAGTTGAAGGCCGAGCGATTTCGCTCGAATGACGTCGAAGTCGGGCGGGAGGCCGATCCCGTTGTCGGTGATTCGGAGCCGAAGGTCCTCCTCGCCGCTCCATTCGAGTTCGATCCGGACCTCGCCCTGCCGCCCCCCGGGGAAGGCGTGCTTGAGCGCGTTCGACACGAGCTCGTTCACGATGAGGCCGCAGGGGATGGCCTGGTCCAGGTCGAGTGCGACCGAAAACAGGTCGAGGCGAAATGTGATCTGCCCGGGGACGGTCACGAGCGACCGTCCCAACTGACCGGTGAGCTGCCTCAGATAGACGCCGAGGTCCACCTGAGAGAAGTTGTCGGAGCGGTAGACCGCTTCATGGAGAGCGGCCATGGCCTGGATGCGGTTCTGCATGTCCTTGAGCACGGACCTCGTGGTGGGGTGGTCGATCCGGTTGGACTCCAGACGGAGGAGGCTCGTGATCACCTGCATGTTGTTCTTGACCCGGTGATGGACCTCCTTTAGCAGGGCTTCCTTGTCCTTGAGCGAGGAGCGGAGGGCCTCGTCCGCCCGTTCGCGTTCGGCATGAGCCAGGATCGCGCGGAGGCCGAAGGCGATGTCGTCGGCCAGCTCGGTCAGCAGCTTCATCTCATCGTCACGAAAGACCTCGACCGCAGACGAGTAGAGCGCGAGCACCCCCACCGCCTCTTCCGCGATGATCAGCGGCAATACCGCGATCGAGCGAACCGAGGCTTCGGTGTAAAAGCGTCCGAGCAGAACCCTGGGATCGACCCGTGAATCGTTCGAGACAATCGCCTTCTTCTTCCGGATCGCCCTGGCGAGCATGGACTGTGGCGCGAGCTCGGGTTCGGAGAGGAGGCTGTTGATCGCGGAGAGGAGACCATCGTCCTTCCCGGCCGATGCGACGGGGATGATCCTCTTGAGCTCCGGATCCGCGACCGCGATCAGGGACATGTGGAACCCGCCCGCCTCCACCGCGATCCGGCAGGCCTCTTTGAAGAGTTCCTGGCGGTCGCGCACGCGAACGATCAGCGAGCTGATGCCGCTGAGCATGGCCTGCACGCGGCTCAGGTGGACGATCCTCTCTTCGGTGATCTTTCTCTCCGTGATGTCCTGGCAGGTTCCGATAGCTCGGACAGGTTTTCCCAACTCGTCGAGCTGAACCTGCCAGCGCTCCTCCACGAACTTGATCCGGCCATCGGCCAGGAGGACCCGGTGTTCGATCGCGGAAGGGGAACCTTGATCGAGAGAGCGCACAAAAGTGCCGTCCACGAGGGCGCGGTCGTCGGGATGCACGAACCCGAGAAAGGCTGAGTGAGTGGGGTGGAACGTCGCGGAGTCGGTCTGGAAGATGCGGTGGGTCTCTTCGGACCACACCACGCTTCGAGTGGACAGGTCCGTCTCCCAGCTTCCGACCTTGGCCACCTGCTGAGCCGTCAGCAGGCGGCCGCGCTCGAGCTTTAGCTGTTCCGCGCTTCCGCGCAAGGCATCCTCCGCTCGCTTCAGCTTGCTGATGTCCTGAACGGTTCCGTGCAGACCCACGACGCGGCCGGCTTCGTCCTGCCGGGGCGCCGCTCGCCCCAGGACAACGATGGGCTCCCCGTTCGAGCGCTGTCCCCGCAGTTCGTAATCCTGAGGTTCGCCCGATTCGATCGCCAGCGCCACCTTCGCCGTCAGCAAGCGCTGGCTCTCGGCGTCATAGATGGCATTGTGCTCGAGGAGACTCGGTGGCCCCAGTCGGGGGTCGCGCCCGAGAACCTCGTAGACCTGGGGCGACCAGGAGATCACCTTAGTGGCAAGGTCCCACTCCCAATCCCCGATCTGTCCGACGCGCTGGGCTTCGCTCAGGCGCTCCAGGGCTTTCGCCGCCGCCTGCTCGGACCGCTCGCGCTCCGCGATTTCCGCGCTCAGAGTCTCATTCGCGCGGCCCAGTTCCTCGGTGCGCTGAGTGACTCGCCGCTCCAGTTCATCGCGCAACAATCCCATCACGGCCTGCGATTTCTCGCGCGTGCTTAACTCCGATTCCGATTCCTGCCAGCGGCGAAATGTAAATACCACGAGACCGGTCACCAGAAAAACCAGGGTGAAGATGATCTCGTCCATCTCGCTGGGGGCGTGCGCCGAGATCCAGGCCCTGGCGCCTTCAAACCAGTTGAACCGGAGCGAAAGTCCGAAGAAGGCCACGGTGGCCGCCATGAGAATCAGCAACTCGACGCGAATCTGCTTCTGCCGGGTGTCCACCACGCGGTGCGACACCTGCCGCAGGATCTCCTCGGCCCGCTTGCGTTCGGTGACGTCGAGGTGCATGACCACGGCGCCGCCGCGCAGTTCGGCGGACAGGGGCGTCGCGGTCATCAGGAACCACCGCTTCTCCGTCGGCGAATCGCAGGGATATTCGATCGAAGCCTTCCCACGGCCGCCAGCCAGGATCGCGCGAATGGCATCGGCGGCCTGTTGCGGACTGGAGGACGCTTCTCGCGATGCATGATCGCAGATGGCCAGGTAGTCCAGCCCGATCCCGTACGCGGGGACCTCCAGGCGGTTCGCATCGGCGAATCGCCGCCAGCCCTCGTTCACCGAAACCACGATTCCCCCGGCATCGAGCAGGGCGATGTGCGCGGGCAGCGCGTCCAGGATCGCGGCCTGCCGCTTGCTCTCGATCTGACGCAGATCCTCCTGGGCGCGGCGCAGCACGAAGGTGCGGCCCGCGGCGTCCGCCACGGTATCGATCTGACCCGAAGTCAGTTCCTCGAGGCGCTGGCTGGTTTCATGCAGCCGGGAAATCAGGGCCGAAATCTCCCCGGTCACGGGTCCCGGGGAAGTCGACGGCGGAGTCGGCTTCATTGCGCGTCGGGATCTACCCCAAGCGCCCCCAGCACCGTCGCGGTGTTCGTCAGGGTGCCGACGATGCGCAGAGCGGGCGGAGGATTGACTCGGACCAGAGCCGGGGTCATGAACACGGAATCAGCCAGCGCGCGGCCCGGATCTCGGAACACATCCACCACTTCGATCCGGTGGCGGTTCTCCAGGTGGGCGTGGCACAGCACCTTCAGGTTGGCGAGGGCCTGGCTGGAATTGAGCGTGTCACCAGCCACGTAGAGCCGGAACTGGAACTCGATGAGGCGGGCCACCTAGGTTCGCTTTCTTCGCGGCTTCGCCGCATCCGCCCCGCGCAACTCTCGCATCGCGGTCCGGCCCCGCGTCAACTCATTCGTCCGGGTCTCGGTGGTGCGGCTCAGCAACGCCTTCTCGACCCGCTTGGCCACGAGCACCGTCTGCAAGGACTTCGCGCGCACCGCGAGTTCCGCCTCCTCGGCGGCGAGCTGGACTCGCTTGAGCTTCGACGCGACTTCGGTGACCTCGCTCGCGATTCGCTCGGCGCTCTCCTTCTCCCAGCGCATGGTCCCCATCAACACCTCCCCGCCCGCGGTGTAAGTGTCGGCGAGGGTTACCCCTCGGTCGCTCAGGATCAGCTCGCGGACCTGGTTCGAATGCGCGGTGCCGCGCGACTTGATGATCGACAGGCCCCGGTTGCGTTCACCCGCCTGCATCAGGTAGCTGAGCTGGATCCAGGTGTCGGCCAGAGTCGAGACCTGCAGCGACGAGGTGCCCCCCTCCGTCTGTCTGGCCATTTCGTCGACCAGGCCCGTGCAGACGAGCGTGATACCGCTGGCTTTCGACCAGTCGGTCAGTCGTTCAACCACACTGTGCGCGTTCGACTCGTTACCGGAGCGCGACCATGTGGACATCGGATCGATGACGATGCAGCGGGCGTGATGCTCGGTGGCCAGCGTCTTGATGCGCACGAGATAGGCCTCGGCGCTGCCCGTGATGGCTCGGGCCGAGGCCATGCGCAAGCGCCCGCTCTTCTGATACCGCGCGAGCTGGATTCCCACGGAGGCCAGGTCACGGATCACCTCGTTCGAGTCTGAATCGAAGCTGACGAAGAGGGTACGTTCGCCGCGCCGACAAGCCGCCTCCGCGAACGTGCCGGCCAGGGTGGTCTTGGCCGTTCCCGGGAAGCCGGTGATCAGAACGCTGGCTCCCCGGTAGTAGCCCCCGCCCAGCATGGTGTCCAGTCGTTTCACTCCGCTCGAGACCCGTTCGTTGCTCACCCGGGCCTGGCGGCGGCTCACCGTGCGCGCGGCGTCGACTTCAAGGCCGCTTCGGCCGATCAGGAACGGCGCTTCGTTCTCATCGAAACTGGAGCCGCGGTACTTCTGGACGCGCAGGTTGCGTTGCGAGACCCCGGTCACCACGCTGTGATTGAGGATGACCGCGCAGTCCACCATGAATTGCATGAAGCCGAAGGCCTGCTTCCCAACCGAACTCGCCTTGTCTCCGCCCGCTTTCGCCGTGATCAGGCCGGTCAGCTCGCTGGCCAGCAACCATTCATGAAGCCGGTAGACCTCGCGTCGTCTCGCCCCCGCATCAGTCAGCAGAGCCAGCACCACGTCGAGAGCGTCGAAGACGATTCGCCGCGCTCCCATGGCCGCGGCCTGCGCGCCGAGCGCCGCCAACATGCCGCTGACATCGAAATTCCCCGACTGCAGGAGGTCGGACATCGGCTGAGCGTCCAGGAAATAGAGCTGTTTTCGCCGCAACTCGCCGAGCCCCCAGCCGAAGCCTTCGGCGTTGCCCACGATGCGCTTCGAGGACTCTTCGAACGCCACGAAAATCCCTGGCTCCTTGCACTCGCGAGCGCCGTGCACCAGGAACTGGAGGGCGAGAACCGTCTTCCCCGATCCGGGGCCGCCCAGAACCAGGGTAGTGCGCGCGCGCGGCAGGCCTCCTCCGGTCATTTCGTCGAAGCCGGCGATGCCGGTCGGCGCCTTGCGGACCGACGTCGCCACGGAAGCCGGGATGGAATTCATAGCGTTGCGCCCCCAGTCGGCCGATGCACCGAGGGGTTTCGGGCGGGGATCTCGCAAAGGGTCGCGGGAACGCGGAGGAAGCCTTCTCGATCCGAAAGCGGCCGAGCTTCCTGACCTCGTTCACTGTACACCTTATTTACTCTTCCCTCTCTGTGCGGCGCCGTACCTAACTCTGCTGGCATGTCAGGGTCCAACATGCGAGGAGAGGACGGTCTCGTGGCTCGGGACGAACGCGACTTCGAATGCGGCCCCTGACCCCGAGCCGTCATCCATGCTGCCCTTAACCAGGCGGGCCAGAATAGAAACGAGCTCCGCTCCGAGCGCCCGTTGATCTCTCACTTCGAACACGGCGGGAAGGCCGGGGCCGCGGTCGGAGAGGGTGATCTCGACGACCACACCGTCCTCAGCAGGGCGGATGCGGATCCTCACCTCGCCGCCCCGCGCGAGTCGGCTGCGGCCCGACGGCCCGACGAGCGGCGATCGCCAGGTGAACATCGCGGGCGGAACCGCGATGACGCAAGCGTAGATCGCGCGTCGGGCCAGATCCTTCCACTTCTCTGGCGCTCGCCCCAGAGCCCCTTCGAGGTCCATGCGGTGGCCCGGGCCTGAAGGCGTCGTGTCATCCTCGTCGCGCGACCAGACGAGCGACGGCTCTGAAGGATCGAGGCTCCAACCCCCGGCGAGCGGGGAGCGAGCAGGAGTGGTCCTTAACATCGCGGCCTGCCGGAGAAAGACGGCGAGATCGATCTGATCGAAGCTGCCCGCACGGCATTGGGCCCGGTGGAGCGCGGCCATCGACTGGAGGCGGTTCTCCATTTCGGTGAGCCTGGCCTCCGCGGATGCGTGGTCGTCTCCCTCCGGGCAGAGCCGCAGGAGCGCGACGTGCGCCTGCATGTTGCTCTTCATCCGTCGACGGGCCTCATCGAGCAGGGATGTTGGTCTGGTCTCATCGGCATCCGTGACCATCGCCTGGCGAGGCGATCGCCGGCCGGAGGTGGAGCCGCTTAGTAGCCGGCGGTGCGGGGACATTCGGCCGACTCGAACGGGGGCGGGTCGGGTGATCTGGAGATTGTTGGTAAAGGTGGCCATCGGAGTCTTCCTTGTTGGTGCCTGTTAGTTGATGCGCAGGGCATTGAGAGCCGCGCGGGTGTCGATCCTTGGGGTGATGCGGCCATTCCGGCTGTCGGTGACCGAAGCGCCGCTTGCGAGGAGAGCCCCATCGATGCGGTCGCCGCTTCCCGGCGCGCCTTCCATCAGAAGCGCGACCGCACCCGAGACGACCGCCGCCGCCTGCGACGTGCCCGACCGGTTGGCCTTGCCGCCGCCGAGGTCGGCGGCGACGATGCCGGCGCCGGGAGCGAGGAGAGCCAGGGTCGAGCTGCTGTTGGAAAAGCAGGCCACGCGGTCCGCCGCGGTCTTCATGTCCGTGCAGCCGTTGGCGCTGATCGCGCCTTTCTCCGAGTACACCGCGCCGACGGAGAGGAAGCCGCTGACGCAGGCGGGAGCGGACATCTGCTCGGTCAAGCCTTCGTTGCCGGCGGCGGCGACGATCACGGTGCCGCGGCTGCGAAGCGCGTGGCCGGCCTTCGCGAGCGCCTGGGTGATGGAGGAGTCCGCGTCGCAAACGCCCTTGTAGCTCGCGGTGGTTCCGAGGCTCATGTTGACCACCTGGACATCGGGGTGGGTCTTCACGAGCCAGTTGAGGGCCGCGATCATGGCCGAGGTGGAGGTCGATCCGCTCGCGCTCGCGACCTTGATGGCGACGATCTTCGCGTTCGGCGCGAGGCCGATGGGCGCGATCTTGCCGCGACCGGCGATGATCCCCGCGATGTGCGTGCCATGGCCGTGGTCGTCTTTCGCCGAGCCGAGGCCGAACTGCTGGGAGCGGCCGTTGGGGCAGCCGGGCTTCCCTTCGCCGTCGATCGCGAAGCAGGCTTCGTCAATCACCGCGCCCACGAGGTCGGGGTGGGTGGAGTCGATGCCGGTGTCGATGATCGCCACGGTGATGCCCGCGCCGGTGAGACCCATCTTCTCGACATCGACCGAGCGAGCCATGGTGGCGAGCTTCACTGACTTCACTTCAGCGGCCTGGCTCAGGATGGTGGCCTGCGCTTCGCCGATGTTCGTTGCGATCAGGCTGAGGCCCAGGAGGGCGACGCGGGCGGTGGCTTTGATCGGGTTGCTCATGCCCCTCACTAAGAGCAAGCCGACGACCACAACTAAGTAGCTGACTTAAATATCTTTAAGTGACTCAGGTGGAGGTATTTATTTCCGACACCGGAAACACCTTCCGACTGGGCGGTGTGAGAGGAGGACTACAATCGACGGCGTGACGTCGGAGTCCCCGCGTTCGGGCCGCGTTCTCGTCGTTGACGATGACGAGGCCTTGGCCGAACTGATCTCGACCGCGCTGAGTGAATCCGGCTATGAGGTCACGGTGGCCGGCAGTGTGGCCGCGGCCGCGGCGATCGTGAGCAGTCGGGAGTTCGATGTGGCGCTGCTGGACCTGCACCTGCCGGACGGCGCCGGCACCGATGTGCTCCGCCGCCTGATCGACGATGGCGCGTTGACCGACACCATCGTGCTCACCGGCAGTCGGGACATCGCAAGCGCCATCCAGGCCATGAAGCTCGGAGCGTCGGACTATCTCGTCAAGCCGACACCCCTCGCCGAGCTTGAGATCGCGGTCGCGCAGGCCGTCGAGCGCCACCGTCTTCGTGCCGAGAATCAGGCCTTGCGCGTGCGCCTCGAGCGCCACGAGGTTCACGCTTCGATCGTGACCGAGGATCCCGCCTTTCGCGAGGTGATCGGAAGCCTGGCCCAGGTTGGCCCCTCGGACCTGCCCGTTCTGGTTCAAGGCGAGAGCGGCACGGGCAAGGAACTGGTCGCGCGGGCGGTGCACGACTCGAGTGCGCGCAAGGGCGGTCCGTTCGTCGCGATCAACTGCGCGGCCGTGCCCGACGCATTGTTGGAGAGCGAGTTGTTCGGTTACGAGCGCGGCGCCTTCACGGGCGCGGCGGCCCGCAAGCTGGGTCTCTTTGAAGTGGCCGACCGCGGAACCTTGTTCCTCGACGAGATCGGCGACATCTCCGCCGCGGTCCAGGCGAAGCTCCTGCGCGTCCTCGAGACCAAGGAGTTCTTCCGCCTCGGCTCCACCCGCGCGATTCGGGCCGACGTTCGAGTGGTCTCCGCCACCAACAAGGATCTCGCCGACCTGATGGGGACCGGAGGATTCCGAGAGGATCTTTACTACCGGATCAACGGTATGACCCTCCGTCTTCCCCCGCTACGCGATCGGCCAGGCGATGTGTTGCCGCTCGCTCTTCACTTCATGAGGATTCACGGGATCAAGCGCGGCCTGTCGCCGCGGGCGCTCGAGGCCTTGAAGGTCTACCGCTGGCCCGGCAACGTTCGCGAGCTGCAGATGGTCATTCGCCGCGCCGGGGTTCTCGCCACCGGGGAGTTCATCGAGCCCCGAGACGTGGCGCTTCATCCCGCAAAGACGAACTCACCCGCCAGTGGGGATCTCCCCGACGGCCTCACTCTCGAGCAACTGGAAGACCGCTACATTCGCCAGGTCCTGGCTCAGTGCAAAGGCCATCGCGCCCGCGCGGCCGCTCGCCTGGGGATCAGCGTGAAGACGCTGTACAACAAGATCGGGGCGGAGCGCCCGCGGGACAAGAGTGACGGGTCGGGCCAAGACTCCCTTTAGGCCTCACGCCGAAGCCTGCGTCGAAATCTGGCTCTCACGAAGGAGGCTCAGGGCCTTCACTGCGAGTTCCATCGGCAGAAAGGGCTTGGCGATAAGATCGTTGCCGCCGCTGGCCATGGCGGTCTCACGACTTTGAAAGCCATCGAGGCTCGTGACAAAGACCACGGGAGTCGTCTGATTCGCAGGAAGGGTCCGCAATTCGCGGCATAGGTCGAATCCGTTCAGACCCGGCATCTCCACGTCGAGGAGGATCAGGCTGAATCGATTTTCCGCGAGCAACCGCAGCGCCACTTGGGGATCGTCCACGCTGATCGTCGCCACGTTGATGCGGGCGAGGGCAAGGCACGCGGCCCGGCGGCAGAGGATGTCGTCGTCGACCACCAGAACCACGGCCGGCTCGGTGGATTCCGGCGCGGAGTCCACCGACCGTTTGAACAGAAGACCCAGAAAGTCGCAGGCATCCACGATGGTGCGCAGGGAGGAGTCCGTCAGCTCTTTCGGCCTTTCAAGCAATTCCCTGAGCAGCGCTTCGAGCGCGCTCGACATTTGCGCCAGCTCCTTTAAGCCCGCGATGCCGGCGTGACCCGAAAACAAACGGATGATCCGGTGCATCTCGGAAAGTTCGGGAATGCGCGCGGCCTCGGTCTCGGCGCGCAGAAGGGGCTCGATGCGGTCGCGCAGGGTGGCCAGCATTTCCGGCGCCCGCTTCGCGAAGCCGGCCTGGATCTCGGCCTGGAAGGACGCTTGCCTTTGCGTTTCCCGGGTCTCCGAAAAGGCTGAGCCGGCTGGCGCTTCAGACAGGGGTGGAGTGGAAGCTGCCTCGGAAGCCTCGGAAGCCTCGGGAGGTCCGGCTTGCGGGTCGGGGTGGGGAGTGGCGATGAGAGCTAGCGGCGCGGCCGGCGTCTCGCCCATGCGGGCGCGGTACTTCTCGACCACCTCCATCATCATTTTTGGTGTGCAGGTGGCCTTCGAAACGCATTCGGTGGCGCCGGCCTCCATGGCGGTTTTCACCAGGCGGTTCTGATACGTGTTGGTGAGGATGATGATGGGCAGCGTCTTCGTTTCCGGCTGGCTGCGAATCCGCTTGATGATCTCCGCGCCGTTGACCTTCGGCACTCCGAGGTCGAGGTGCACCAGATCGGGCTTGAACGTCTTCAGCAGCTCCAGACCCACTTCACCGTCAGCGGCCACACTCGTCTCGAAGCCCGCGGACGAGTATTTGCTTCCATAGACCCGGGCGATGATGGCGTCGTCTTCGATGATCAGGATTCTTCTCATGGCGTTTCTCCTCTGAGGGACTTCTCTCCTAGTTCTTGAGAACGTGCGCCGCGAGGTACGCGCAGATCCTCTCGTGCTGGCGGGTCGCTTCCTGGAGCAGTTGCTCGTTCTCCGGCCACTGGCCCGCCTTTCCCGACCTTTCCAGCTCGCGCAGGGGGGCGACGATTCCGTTCATGCCGCAGGTGGCGCTCGAACCCCCAAGCTTGTGGGCCACGCGCTCGACCTCCCTGGGCAGGCCGGTTCTCATGGCGCAGCGGAGGCTGTCCATCAGTTCAACCGACTCGGCGAGGTACATGTCCACCAGGTCCCGCATCCCCGCGGGATCATCGTCGGCCACGTCGCGCAATCGCGCCATGTCGACCGGCTCCGCCTCGGGGGTCGAGGGCGCCGAAGGCCAGCCCAGGGTAAGGGGCTCGGCGGGAAGTGACTGGTTGTGACGGTGGGATGATACGACGCTGAGGGTGGCGGACATTCTTGGTCTCCTTGGGTTCTTTCCGTCCCGTTCTTTCGATCGGCCGGTTCGGACAGGAAAGGAGCAAGCGTCGTACCAGACGTAAGTCGTTGATTTGAAGCATCGCAACTGTCGAGGAGGTGGGAACGGAATTCCGATATCGGTAGGAACTGCCGATTGGAATGGGTGACCCGAGGACCACACGAGGTCATGTGGCCTTTGCCAGTTCAGCCGGGGGATCGAAGCGGTCGAGGGCCGCCTTGAGATCCGCCGTGCGTACCGGCTTGCTGACGTAGTCATCCATCCCGGCGGCGAGGCACTTCTCGCGGTCTCCCTGCATCGCGTTGGCGGTCATGGCGATGATGTGAACGCGCGCGGCGCGGCCGGTCAGGCGCGAGGGTGCCGATTCGCGCTCTCGAATGGCTCGCGAGGCTTCGTACCCGTCCATCTCCGGCATCTGACAGTCCATCAAGACGACGTCGTAGGCCACGAGCCTCAAGGCCTCCAGAACCTCGAGCCCATTCCCCACCGCATCGGCGGTGCAGCCGATCTTGCGCAATTGGCCGAGAGCCACCTTCTGATTGATGCTGTTGTCGTCGGCCAGAAGAATGCGGAGCTTCCTTGCTAACGGCTGCGCGGGTTGGGAGGACTCGATGCCTTTCGGGGCGATCACGGCCTCGCCGGTCGTTGGCCGCTCCTCCCTGCGCATCACGCTCACCAGGCAGTCGAACAGGCGCGATTGTTTGACCGGCTTCACGAGGTAGGCCTCGATGCCCGAAGCGGCGAGATCGACCCGCTCCGGCCGCAGGCCGAGCGAAGTGAGAAGAACCAGGCGGGCGAGAGCGATGGCGGGCTCGGCCTTGATGGCCCGGGCGAGCATAAGTCCGTCCATCTCGGGCATCTGCATGTCGAGGAGGGCCAGGTCAAAGGGCGTTCCCGAAGCCGCCGCGGTTCGGAGAAGTTGAAGCGCCTCCTCGCCGCTCGCCGCCGCCCCCTCGTATATCTGCCAGGAGCGAAGCTGATGGCTCACGATCCGCCGGTTCGTGGCGTTGTCGTCCACCACGAGAACCCGCAGTCCGACGAGGTCCCGGTTGTACTTCACCGGCGCCTTGGCGTCCTTCGCCTGTTTCTCAAGCCTCAGGGTGAACC
Source organism: Vicinamibacteria bacterium (assembly GCA_031392925.1). Classification (GTDB taxonomy): domain Bacteria; phylum Acidobacteriota; class Vicinamibacteria; order Fen-336; family JAGNNV01; genus JAGNNV01. Next base: position 3,199 of record JANMVV010000245.1, on the reverse strand, counting down.
AGAACGTCGAACCCCTCCCGATTACGCTGCGGACGCCGATTTTCCCCCCCATCAGCTCCACCAGCTGTTTCGAGATGGCGAGGCCCAGGCCGGTGCCGCCGTACTTGCGCGTGGTCGAGCCGTCCGCCTGGCTGAAGGCCTGGAAGAGGCGGCCCTGGCCTTCCGGGGTGATGCCGAGTCCGGTATCCCTGACCTCGAACCGCAGCGAAGCGTGGGTTTCGTCCTCCGCCTCCGCGAAAACCTGGACGACCACCTCGCCCTGCGCCGTGAACTTGATGGCGTTGCCCACGAGGTTGGTGAGGATCTGGCGCAGGCGGCCCGAGTCGCCGCGCAGTCGCTCCGGTGTCTCCTCAAGGACCGAGCAGGCCAGTTCGATGCCCTTGGCGTGGGCTCGTTCCGCCACCAGTTCGAGCACCCCCTCGAGATCGTCCTGCAGTTCGAAGTCGAGGGTTTCGAGGGTCAGCTTGCCGGATTCGATCTTGGAGAAGTCGAGGATGTCGTTGATGATGGTCAGCAGGGAATCGGCGGCGGTGCGGATGGTCTGGGCGCAGTCGCGCTGGTCCGCGGCGAGGGGGGTGTCGAGAAGCAGCCCGGTCATCCCGATGATGCCGTTCATCGGGGTGCGGATTTCGTGGCTCATGTTCGCGAGAAATTCCGACTTCAACCGGTCGGCAGCCTCGGCCACGCGCAGGTCGCGCGACACCGAGGTGGAGAACGCCATCAGATCTCGATTGGCGGCGTCGAGCTGGGCGGTGCGCTCGGCGACGCGCTGCTCGAGTTCGGCGTTGAGCCTCTGGATGTCCTCCTCCGCCTTCCTGCGCTCGGTGATGTCGCGGATCAGCCCCATCAGATTTCCGTCGGGCATCTGGGTCGCCACCACCTCCGCCGGGAAGGTCGATCCGTCCTTGCGCCGCAGTTGCCACTCGTGATGGTGATCGACCCCGGCCTTGACCGCGCTGAACGTGGGGCGGATCCGGGGGTCTTCCCAGGCCACCACGATGTCCGAGATGCGCAGGGTCACGATCTCGTCGCGGCTGTAGCCGATCAACCGGCACATGGTCAGGTTGGCGGCGAGGTAGCGGCCGCCCGGGTCGGTGACGACAATGCCGTCGGGCGCGCGCTCGAACAGCGCGCGAAAGCGGGCCTCACTGGCTTGCTGCGCCACGGCGAGCGCCCGGCCCTGGCCTTCGTAGGCGTTCAGTCCGCGCGCGCTCCACCACACCACCACCGCGAAGAGCACCACGTTCGACATGGCGTAGAGGGCGAGTCCGAATTCCGTGTCGTAAAGGCCCGCCTGCTGGCCCTTGAGCCGGAGCCAGGCGAGGAAGAGGGGCAGGAACAAGGCCGCGGGCAGAAGGCGCCGCGCGATGAAACCGCCGCGATGGTCGTGGGTGATCACGGACATGAGCCCAAGGGACGGCCTGGCGGACAGGATGCCGAATCCGACCAGAGTGGAGAGGAATGCCGTATGGGGGGCGACGGGCGAGAAGGCGGTGACGCCATAAAACTCCCTCACCCCGAAGAGATATCCCGCCATCGCGACCAGGCCCGAGAGGGCGCCCGTGACCGCCAGCCCCTGGGCAGCCAGCTGTCGCCGCCTCCCACCCGACCCCAAGAGCCACAACGCCACTCCGAAGAACGAAAGATTCAGCGCGCTGGCCTGGGCCATTCGGCCGGGATAGAGCGACGGCGCGCCGCTGTCGTTGTCCCGAAAGAGGAACTGATCCATGCCGAAGTCGAGGCCCGTGGCGTATTCGGCCAGGGTCAACAGTCCGAGAAGTGCGGGGAGGGTAGCCATCATGCGCGCGGCAAGCCCGCGTTTCGTGCCCGGGTCCGGCGCCGCGGCGAAAAGGCACAATGCGGCCGCGAGGAACACGAAGCCCACCGCGGTGTTGGGCTTCATGGTGGGGAGGCCGGGGGCCAGGCCCTTCAGCGTGGTTACGTCCAGCCACCAGCCCAGGAGCACCAGTCCGCCCGCGGCGCTTGCGAGGGCGCCCGCTGCGACCGCGAACCGTTGGAAGCTTCGAAGGCGCGCTGCGTGGATTTCCGACTCGTTCATACCCACCCCTTCGCGGCGGCGGCGACTGCGGGCGCCGCGGTCACGAGCCCTCTGCCGCTCCGACGTCCTCTCGAGTCATGAGCCGGCCGGGCCCGCCTCCACCTGCGCTCTTTGATGTTCTGGATCGGTCTAGTCGATTCGCTTGTCGCCGCCCGTCGCGCAAGCCGCGGGAGTGAAGGACCCGCCGCGAGGATTGGAACTCGCGCGGGCCTTTCGCGTCCGTGCGCCACCGCACCAAGGCCCGGTCCGGGCGGCGCGGGCTTCCAAACCCTCGGGACTACAATCCCGGTCATGAGTGCGAAGGTTCCCTCGGCGGGTCGTGTTCTCGTGGTGGACGACGAGGAGGCCCTTGCCGAGCTGATCGCCACCATGCTCGCCGAGTTCGGGTATGACGTGAGGGTGGCCCACAGTGTGGGTGAGGCCAAGTCCCTCATTGCGCAGCGCGAGTTCGACGTGGCTCTGCTCGACATGCATCTGCCGGATGGCACGGGTGAGGACATCCTCCTCCGCCTGAGCGACGAGGGGGCCTCGACCGAGGCGATCATGCTGACGGGAGACCGCGATGTCACGAGTGCGGTTCAGGCCATGAAGCTCGGCGCCTCCGACTACCTGGTCAAGCCGGCACCCCTGGCCGACGTCGAACTTGCGGTAGGTCAGGCGCGTGAGCGCCATCGGCTGCGCAGGGAGAACCTGTCCCTGAGGGCGCGCCTGGCGCGGCACGAGAGCAAGAGCCCCATGGTTACCGAGGATCCCGACTTTCTGAAGTTGATCGCGAGCCTCGCCCAGGTGGGCCCGACCGATCTGCCCGTGGTCGTTCAAGGCGAGAGCGGCACCGGCAAGGAGATGGTGGCGCGGGCGATCCACGACGCGAGCCACCACAAGATGGAGCCGTTCGTCGCGTTCAACTGCGCGGGTCAGGACGACGATCTGGTGGAGCGGGAGTTGTTCGGCTACGAGCGCGGCGCTTTCACGGGAGCGTTGGAACGAACGCCGGGCGCCTGCGAGGTGGTGGATCGCGGCACCCTGTTTCTCGATGAGATCGGCGACTTGAGCGCCGCGTTGCAGCCGAAGCTCCTACGCGCTCTCGAGACTCAGGAGCTCTGCCGCGTGGGCTCGACGCGCCCGGTCCGCTTTCGCGCG
>JANMVV010000333.1:0-61137 GCA_031392925.1 Vicinamibacteria bacterium | reverse complement strand
TGTCTCGGCTGCGTGGTGAAGATTCAGGATCCGGGAGAACTCCGGCCGAAAAATCGCCCCGCCTGCACTGAAGGCCCGGTCTTCGATTCGAGGCGTGTGGTCTGGCCCCAGGAGAAGCAGTCATGACCTCTCCCTCTCTCGGCGTCCAGATCGGTTCCCTGAAGCTCAAGAACCCGCTCCTCGCCGCCTCGGGCACGTGCGGCTACGGGGTCGAGATCGCGCACGTGGTTGATCTGAAGACGCTCGGCGGCATCGTGACCAAGGGCCTCTACATGGCCGCGCGCGATGGCTGCGACGTCCCGCGCATCGCGGAAACGCCCGCCGGCCTTCTCAACGCCATCGGCCTTCAGGGTGTCGGAATCCGCGCCTTCGTGGAGGGTGTGCTGCCCCAACTGCGCGCCCATGACACCGCGGTGATCGTGAACGTGTGCGGGGAGACGGTGGAGGAATACGCGGAGGTCTCGCGAATCGCGAGCGATGCCCCAGGTGTTCATGCGCTCGAGATCAACATCTCGTGTCCCAACGTCAAGACCGGTGGGATCGCCTTTGGAACCGACCCCGTCATGACCCACGACGTGGTCGCGGCGGTGCGCAAGTCGAGCCGCCTGCCCGTCATACCGAAGTTGTCGCCGAACGTCACCGACATAACGGTCTTTGCGCGGGCCTGTGAAGAAGCGGGTGCCGACGCGATCTCGTGTGTCAACACATTCCTCGGACTCGCCATCGATGTCGAGACCCGCAAACCGAAGCTCGCCTTCGGCACCGGCGGCCTGTCCGGCCCCGCGATCCGCCCCCTGGCCGTGCGCATGACCTGGCAGGCGGCGCGCGCGGTGAAGATCCCCATCATCGGCATCGGAGGCATCGCCTCCGCCAGCGACGCGCTCGAGTTCTTCATCGCCGGGGCCGCGGCGGTGCAGGTGGGGACGATGAACTTCTCGCGTCCGAATTGCTATACCGAGATCGAGGCCGGGTTGCGGGAGTATCTGACCCGCCACGAGCTTCGCGACATCAGCGAACTGGTCGGGACGATCAAGTACCCGCGCTGACCGCGGGCCTCCGTACCGAAGCCCGCACGCTTGGGGGGCCACCCCCGTTTCATCAGGTGCAACAGGGGGTGCGATTGCGCGAAAGACAATTGACTTGGGTGACAGGGGCAGCGTAAGACCCTTGTCAACGAAGTCGGATCGGTGGGCGAGCCGATACCGAAACGGCCACGACGTGCCCTTCCAGTCAACGAGGTTTGAACAATGAAGCCCTTCAATCGAATAGCGGTGCTGATCGCGGCGGTCACGCTCCTGGTGTCGAGTGCGCCGGCGCGCGCGCAGGTGCAGACCGGTTCCATCTTTGTTCGGGTCATCGACAGCAGCGGTGCTTCGGTGCCGGGCGCCACTGTGACCATCTCCAGTCCCACGATCATCTCCGGCAGCATTACCGGCGTGACCGACGCCACCGGCGCGCGTCGGTTCCTCTCGCTCGCCCCGGGAAACTACTCGGTGAAGACCGAACTCCCGGGCTTCCAGTCCACCGTGCGCGAGAACGTGCCCGTGAACGTGGGCTCGACCACGTCTCTCGACCTCTCGATGGGGGTCAAGTCCATGAGCGACGAGATCACGGTCAGCGCGGAGGCGCCGGTGGTGGATGCCACCAGCGCGAACGTCAGTACCGTGCTCTCCCAGGAGCTCCTGCAGAAGACTCCCGGCGGTCGCGACATCTGGTCGCTCGTGGAGTACAAGGTCCCCGGGCTCATCACGAACCGTCCCGACGTGGGCGGCAGTTCGGGAGGTCTCCAGGCCTCCTTCAGCGCGCGCGGGACACCCAACAGTCAGAACATCCAGTTCCTGAACGGCATCAACGTGGGCGACCCGTCCGCCATCGGCTTCACCGGTTTCTATTACGACTACGACGCGTTCGAGCAGATTCAGGTGTCCACCGGCGCCAACGACATCTCCGTGCCATCGTCGGGCGTGTTCCTGAACATGGTCACCAAGACCGGCACCAACATCTGGAGCGGCAAGGTCTCCGGTTTCTGGGAGGGGGATTCGACGCAGGGCCAGAACGTCGATGCCACGCTACAGAGCTACGGCTTTCGCCCGGATGCGGGTGCGGTGCAGAAGGTCTCGGACTTCGCCGGCGCCGTGGGCGGTCCCCTAATCAAGGACAAGCTGCGCGTCTACGCGTCGGTTCGCGACTGGCGCGTGCATGTCAACGTGCCCGGCTTCCCGGAGATCGAAAACACCGACATGACCTCGGGGCTTTTGAACCTCACCTGGCAGATGAATCCGAAGAACCGCGTGAGCCTGTACGCCAGCCGCCAGTACTACAACAAGCCGAATCGCGGCGCCGCGGCGACCAACGAGCCGCTGTCGGTCTTTCACGAGGACGACCACTTCACCCTCGCCCAGGCCCTGTGGAATTCCGTCCTGTCACAGACGGCGTTCCTCGACGGGCGCGTGAGCTTCCTCGACATCTTCTTCCCCCTCTTCCAGAAGGGCACCGATCAGTCGCTCTCCGACCAGACCACGGGCTTCCTCTCTCGCGCCGCCCAGGCGGAGCAGGTCTTCGGCCGGAAGCGCATGGAGGCGAGCCTCAATCTCCAGTATTTCGTACCCCAGGCAATCGGCGGACGGCATGAGTTCCGGGTGGGCGCCGATTACACCCACATGCCGACCACGACCGCGGTTCATCGCATCGACGACCTCAACCTCTTCTACCGCAGCGCTACCGGGCAGGGCACCTCCGTGCAGTTCTTCAACTCCCCCGTCAATTCGGCCTCGAACGTGGATGTCTTCGCGCTGTTCGCCCAGGACAGTTATCAGCGCAACCGGCTGACCATCACCGGGGGCGTGCGCTTCGAGACCGTCGAGGGATATCTCCCGGCGCAGTCGAGCCCACCCTCGCGCTGGTTCCCGACGGCCACCCGCACGTTCGCGGAGATCCGGAATTCGCCCAAATGGACGACATTGTCGCCCCGTCTCAGCTTCGCGTTCGATGCGAGCGGCGACGGCCGAACCGCGATCAAGCTGGCCGCCGGGCGGTATCACTACACCCTGGGCACCGGCACCGCGAACACCATCAATCCGAATTTCAACGTCTCCGAAACCTACGCCTGGAACGACTTGAACCGCGATCTCAAGTATCAGGACGGCGAACGCGGCGCGCTCCAGTCGCGAGCGGGCGCGTTGGTGACGTCGATCGACCCGGACCTGCGCCGGCCGCATACCGACGAATTGATCTTCAGCGTCGAGCGTGAGGTTGGGAAAGGGTTGAAGGTCTCGGCGGACGTTTCGTGGCGGCGCGAGCGAGACCTCTTCGGCAACAAGGAGGTGGGCGTTCCTGCGGACGCGTTCCAGCCGGTGACCCGGCCGGAGAACGGTCCCGATGGCGTCGCCGGGACCTCCGACGACAAGACCATCACCGTCTACAACCAGAGCGCCGCGACCATCGGCCAGAATCGCTTCCTCGTCAGCAACAGTCCTCAACTCAACCAGGACTACAAGGGCTTCCAGCTGAGCCTCACCAAGCGGTTCTCGGACAACTGGCAGATGCTCGCGAGCTACGCCTACGGGCAGACCCGGGCCAAGGCGGACGCCTTCGCGAATCCGAACCAGCTGATCAACAGCGAGGGGCCCGTGTTCTTCGATCGGCCGCACACCTTCAAGCTGTCGGGCGCTTACATCCTGCCCCGCCAGATCGAGCTCGGGCTGAATTTCCGGACCCAGAGCGGCGTTCAGCTCACGCGCACCGCGACCTTCGCCCTCAACCAGGGTACGGTCACGGTGAACGTGGACCCCCGCGGTTCCACCAAGCTCGACATGCTGACCACGCTTGACGCGCGCCTCGCCCGCACCTTCAAGATCGGCGGCGCCAGGCAGATCGAAGTGATCGTCGACGGCTACAACCTCGCGAACGCCAATACCGTCTGGGATGCGCGAACGCTTTCGACGGTTTCGAATTTCCGGCCTGCGGGAGATCCCGCCGCAACGCCCGTGGCGAAGGCGACGTATCTTTCGCCTCTGTCGATTCTGGGTCCGCGGATCTTCCGCATTGGAGCGGCGTTCCGGTTCTAGCCGCAGCCAGGCTTCCGGGGGCCTTGTTGGTCCCCGGGAGCGCCTCGATCCGCGCTGAAGCAGCGCCTTCAATACCTTTCGGAGAATCCCGATGCTGAACAACGTGCATGGCCGTGCCCTTGGGCTCACCCTGGGTCTGGCGGTCGCCGCGCGCGCGGCGGGGGTCGCGCCTCTGACCATCGACCAGCTGGTCGAAATCAGGCACCCGAGTGGCCCGCTGTTCTCGCCCGACGGAACCAAGGTCGCTTTTCTCTGGGACCGGGCAGGCGTCACCAACCTCTATGTGGTGGGGAGCAACGGCGCAGAGAAGCCACGAGCGATCACGAGCCTGAGGGAAGGGCAGCCCGGCGGCGTGTTCTGGAGCGCGGACAGCGCCTCCTTGTACTACTCGTTCGGCGGCGACCTCTGGCAGGCGTCGCTCACTCCGGGCAGTGAGAGCCGCCCGATATGGCGCACCCCGGCGAGCGAGACCAGCATCACACCGTCTCCCGATCTCACGCGTGTCGCCTATGTCCGGTCTGCCGAAGGCGGGAGCGAGATCTTCGTCCGCCCGCTGGCCGGAGGCGCCGAGACGAAAGTGATCGGCGAACTCGCCGGCGCAGGAGGGTTGAGCTGGTCCCCGGACGGGGCGTACCTCGCGTTCTCGGTCGCGAGGACGATTCGCCATGACGAGACGCCCGCCTATTCCGGCGGGAAGATCATCTACACGATCACCGAGCGCACTCCCGCACAGGCCTACGTGGCCAGGGCGACCGGCGGCGCCGCGACCGCCATCGGCCCTCCCGGCGGATTTGGCGGCATGCGCTGGAGCGATCCCCTCCACCTTGTCTTCGACCGCACGTCCGTCGACTTCAAGCGCCGGACCATCTATCAGGCTGACCCTCGGAGCGGCGAGCTCAAGGTCCTTCACGAGGATGTCGACGAGAAATTCTGGAGTCCGACCGGCGACGCCGGCGCTTCCGGTCAGGTTTCGCCCGACGGGAAGTTCCTTGCCTTCGTGAGCGATCGCGACGGATGGGACCACATCTACGTGAAACCCATGAGCGGCGGACCCGCCGTTCAGATCACGAAAGGGCAGTTCGAAGCCTGGCGACCGCAATGGTCCCGGGACAGCACACGGCTCGCCTTCGATGCGAACGAGCCGACCCGGCCCGGCGTTCGTCACCTCGGCATCGTCACCTTGAACGGCGACCCGGGCCGGGCGACCGTCGCCATGATCACGTCCGGGCGCGGCACCAACGTAGCACCCGCCTGGTCTCCGGACGGCCAGCGCCTCGTCTACCAGCACACCGACCCTCAAAACTCCGCCGATCTCTTCGTCATTGATGCGGCCACCGGCGCCACTCCCGTGCGTTTGTCCGACTCCTTCCCCACGGGGTTCGACCGCACCGCCCTGGTGGAGCCCGAGCTCGTGAGTTACCAAGGCCCCGACGGCCAGTCCGTCCCCGCCTACCTGTTCGTGCCCAAGGGCCTCGATAGGAGGAAGAAGCACCCGGCGATCGTCTGGATCCACGGCGACGGCGTCAATCAGAACTACGACGGCTGGCACGTGCAGCGGAACTATGCCGTCTACTACAGCTATCACCAGTACCTTCTACAGAAGGGCTACGTGGTCATCGCCCCCGACTACCGCGGGAGCATCGGCTACGGCCGCGCATGGCGCCAGGGCGTCCATATGGATGTCGGCGGCAACGATTACAAGGACGCGGCGCTCGCCGGCAATTATTTGAAGGGGTTGCCCTATGTCGACGGTGAGCGCATCGGTGTGTGGGGGTTGAGCTACGGCGGATTCTTTACCCTCATCGCCCTCACCGATCAGCCGAAGCTCTTCCGCTGCGGGGTCGACGTCGCCGGCGTCGCGGACTACGTCATGTACTACAACGACCCCTATCGCGGCGCCTGGACGGCCAGCCGGATTGGAACGCCGGATCAGAACCCGGCGGTCTACGCCCAGGCCTCGCCCCTCTCGCACGTCGAGGCGCTGGAACGCCCACTCCTCATCCTGCATGGGACCTCGGACGTCAACGTGCCCTACCTGCATTCGGTTCGCCTCCTCGATGAGCTGATGAAGAAAGGCAAAGGCGATCTCGTTTCCTTCATGACCTATCCGGGGGAGTTCCACTACTTCACCCGGGAGCACGTCCTCAAGGATGCCTGGAGCCGGGTCGAGCGGTTCTTCGATCAGAACCTCAAGGAAGCCGCGCGAAAGGCGCCATCCGGTGGTCGCCCGACTCGATGAAGATCGGGGCTCAGGGGCGGTAGCGGATCCGAAGCGGTTCCTCGAGCCGGGCCGCGAGAGCGGCCAGATCGGGACGGTCCTTCGGGACGTCCTTATCGGCGTGCCCGTCGGGGTAGATGGTCACGGTCTGGGTCACCCCCAGAGCCCACTTTTCGGCCCGGGTCCTCGATATCTGCAATCCGTCGTGTGAGAGCAGCATTCGGCTCTCCTTCAGGTCGCCCTCGCCGATGAGTTGGAAGAGGGCGCCGAGGAGTCCGGATGTCGGTCGGCCCCGGAGGCCCTCGATCTGTCCGTAGACCACCATCCCTCCGACTTCCACGAGCCGGTAGACGATCACCCGCAGATTGGTGACCTTGAGCTGCGGCGTCGAGACGAGGTCGGCGTACGAGAACGAGCTCGGTGCGCCCGCCCGGTCGGGCCACCACATCCGCACCGAGGCCGCGAATTCGGGTCGATCAGGACCCGTGTTCTCGACCACGCGATCGATCCGGTAGTCGATCTGCACATCCTGGCCATGCTCGTAGGAAAGTCGGACGAAGGCCGGGGCCGATTCCTTCGCAAGGCCGGTTCGCGCAAGGAAGGCGAAGAACCACTCGGCGTGGCCGATGAGGAGTTCAGGGCCGTCGGGATTCTCGGCCCGTGCCTGGCGCGCGAGACGCATGAGAACCTCGGCCTGGAAACGCGGCCCGTTCGCCGTGGCCGTCACGTTATAGCCCTGGCTCGCGTTCATCGCGTCCAGGATCTCCTCCTGACTGAGCGCCCGCGGCGGGGCGACGACGCCGGCGCCCGCGAGCAGTAGGGTGAGAAGGGCCGACATGATCGGCGGGGATGTTCTCATGCGGCTCCCGCCGGGCCTGCTGCCGGACCGAAATCCTCAGGAGGTCGAGGGTGCTCCGCATGAGGGGAGAGTGAGCCGCGCCCGGACCCCGCCAAGAGGAGAGGCCTCGAGCGAAATGGATCCCTGATGAAGTTCCGCCAGGTCCCTTACGATCGCGAGGCCGAAACCGGAGCCCGGCGCCGCCTCATCCGCGCGGACGCCGCGCTGCAGGACCTTCTCGCGCAACTCCGCGGGAAGACCCGGGCCGTCGTCGTCGACCACGATCGCGATCCTTCCTTCCAGCTCGGACGACTCGACCGAGACCCGCGACTTCGCCCACTTGCAGGCGTTGTCGAGAAGATTGCCCAGCATTTCTTCAAGATCCTCCCTCTGGACCTTGACCCAATGCTCCGCCGGAACCTTCTGCTGAATCGAGATCCCCTTCTCCACGTAAAGCCGCGCGAGCGTGCGCACGAGGCCTTCCGTCGAGGGCATCACCGCGCTGCGGGCGCCGAGCGTCGCTCCCGAACCGGCCGCCCTCGCGTGGGCGAGGTGATAGTCGATCTGGCGGCGCATGCGCTCCACCTGGCCGCCGATGATCGCGGCGGGCTCGTAGTGGCCGGCCAAGGTCAGCCGCTCGGCCTCCTGACCCAGAACCGCCAGAGGCGTCTTGAGACCGTGGGCAAGATCACCGGCCTTGGAGATCGCGCGCTCGACCAGTTGCGCTCGATGGTCCAGGAGCGCGTTGAGATCGTTGACGAGGGGCTCGACCTCCGCCGGATAGGCGCCGTCGAGCCTTTGCGCCCGGCCGTCACGGACCGCGGTCAGACGCGACTGCAACTGGCGAAACGGGGCAAGGATGCTCCGCAACTGCACCAGCCCGGCCACGAGCAGGCCGAAACCGGCGACGCTCATGGCGCCGAAATGCACGGTCCAGCCCGGGTATCGATGCAGGACCAGTCCAAGGACGACGACATTCGACGTCGCGATCAGTCCGATGGCCCACAACACGGATCCCACCACCAGCCGCGAACGCAGGGGGCTCGCGGGCTTCACGAGGGCGGCTCCATTCGATAGCCCAGTCCGCGCACGGTCTCGATGCAGGAAGAGCCGAGCTTTCGGCGCAGGCGCGCTACGAAGACCTCGACGGTGTTGGAGTCCCGATCGAAGTTCTGCGCGTAGATGTGCTCGGTGAGTTCGCCTTGAGACACCACCCGCCCCTGCTGGTGCATGAGGTACGAGAGGACCCTGAATTCGTGGCCGGTCAGTTTCACCGCCACGCCATCCCTGGTCACTCTTGCGCTCCTCGGGTCGAGTGCGATCGAGCCGCACCGCAGCTCGGGGGTGGCCTGGCCACCGGAGCGGCGGATGAGGGCGCGCAGTCGGGCCAAGAGTTCCTCCATCCGAAACGGCTTGGAGACGTAGTCGTCCGCGCCGCCGTCGATGCCCTGGACCTTCTCATGCCAGGCGCCTCGCGCGGTGAGGACCACCACGGGTACCGAAAGACCCTGCTCGCGCCATCGCCGCAGCAGGGTCAGGCCATCGATCTTCGGCAGACCGAGGTCGAGAACCACCGCGTCATAGCCCTCGGTCTGGCCCATGAAGTCGGCCTTCTCCCCGTCGTCGGCGCAGTCGACCGCGTAGCCCGCGTGGCCGAGCGCGGCCGCCAGTTGCCGCGACAGCAACGCTTCGTCTTCGACAACCAGGATTCGCAAGGATGGGGGTCTCCACCAGCGGTTATAGCCCGCCTGGACCTGAATGCCCGCTGAACGGTCCGTTCAACCAAGGTTCAGAACGACCTCGCTAGGATGTGGTCATGCTGATCGAACTCCAGGGGCTGAACAAGACCTACGACACTCCCGCGGGCGTCTTCTCGGCTCTGCGCGGTGTCGACCTCACCATCGAGGCCGGCGAGTTCGTGGCCATCGTCGGAAAATCGGGAAGCGGCAAATCGACCTTGCTGAACATGGTGGGCGGGATCGATCGCCCGACCTCCGGCTCGGTGAGCATCGGCGGGGCGCCCATTCAAGGCATGACCGAAAACGAGCTTTCCCGGTGGCGCGGCCGGCATGTGGGTCTGGTGTTCCAGTTCTTTCAGCTCCTGCCTACGCTTACCGTGGCCGAGAACGTGATGCTGCCCATGGACTTCTCCGGCGCATTCCCTCCCCGAGAAAGGCGAAAGCGCGCGATGGGCCTCCTCGACCGGGTGGGCGTCGCCGATCAGGCGAACAAGCTCCCCTCCGCCTTGTCGGGCGGCCAGCAGCAGCGGGTGGCCATCGCGCGAGCGCTCGCGAACCAGCCGCCGGTGATTCTGGCCGACGAGCCCACCGGCAATCTCGATTCTTCCACCGCCCGGGATGTTCTGAGTCTCTTTCGCGAGATGGCAAACGCGGGCACCACGGTGGTCATCGCCACCCACGAGCGCGATATCGCGAGTGTCGTCGACCGCACCGTTTCAATCGCGGACGGCGTGCTGATTCGATGACCACTCCCGCTCACAAGGTTCTGCGCGACTTCTGGCAGGAACGGACTCGCTCGATCCTCGTGGTCGCGGCGATTGCCCTCGGTATCGCGGCCTTCTCCGCGGTTCTTTCGAGTTACGCGATCCTGAATCGCGAGCTGAACCAGGGCTATCTCGCCACCAATCCCGCCTCGGCCACGCTCCGGATGGATGCCATCGACGACGAACTCCTGAAGGCGGTGGCTCAGAACCGGGGGGTTGCCGCGGCCGAAGCGCGGCGTGTGGTCTCCGGCCGCATCAAGGCGGGGCCCGCGCAGTGGCGGAGTCTGCTGCTGTTCGTGGTGAAGGATTACGCGGACATCCGGGTCAGCACCCTCACCCACGAGACGGGGGCGTGGCCTCCAGGAAAGGGCGAGATTCTGATCGAGCGGGATGCCTTCCAGGTCGCGAAGACGCGCGTCGGCGAGACGGTCACGGTCAAGATGCCGCGGGGGGAGTTTCAGACTCTTCGGGTCGTGGGCGGCGTCCACGATGTGGGTCAGGCGCAGGCGCGCATGGAAAACATCGTCTACGGCTACATCACCCTCGAGACGCTGGCCCTGCTCGGCGAAGAACCATACCTCGATCAGTTGAAGATCCTCGTCTCGGGAGACCGGTTCGATCGGGCGCGCATCACCGCCGTGACCGAGGAAGTGAAAACGCTCCTCGCCGCGAAGGGACACCCGGTCCGCCGTGTCGACATCCCGGAGCCCGGGAAGCATCCTCACGCCGACCTGATGGGAATGCTTCTTCTCGCCATCTCGAGCTTCGGTCTTCTGGTTCTGGCCCTCAGTGGCGTTCTGGTCGTCAACCTGCTCACCGCGCTCATGGCCGCGCAGGTCCGGCAGATCGGCATGATGAAAGCGATCGGCGGCACGCGGCGTCAGATCGCTCAGATCTACCTGGGCCAGGCGCTCTTGCTCGGCGGGGCGGCGGTGGCGATCGCGCTCCCCTTCGGAATGCTCGGCGCGCGCGCCCTGTGTCGATACCTCGCGGGGTTTCTCAACTTCGACGTGACGAGCTTCGCGGTTCCCGCCTGGGTCTATTTGCTCGTGGCTCTGGTGGGCCTCGTGACGCCGCTGCTCGCTGCGGCGTATCCGGTCGCGAAGGGAAGTGCGCTCACGGTCTCGGCGGCTCTCGCGGATTTCGGCATTACCGATCGCGGTTTCGGCGCGGACCCGCTGGACCGGGCGCTCGCCGGTGTCTCTGGCCTGACCCGTCCATTGCTGCTCGCGGTTCGAAACAGTTTCAGGCGGCGGACCAGGCTCGCCCTCACCCTGCTCACCTTGAGCGTCAGCGGTCTTTTCTTCATGTCCGCCCTGAACGTGCGTGCCTCGATGATCAACACGCTCGATCATCTCTTCCGGGCGAGGAAGTTCGATCTCTCCATCAATCTCGGCACCATGGTCCCGGTGGAGCGGATTCAGCGGGCGATCGCGACGACGCCGGGCGTCCTGAAATCAGAATGCTGGATCGCGACCGAGGCGACGCTCGTGGCGGCGGGATCCGAGAAGGCGGTTGCGCCGGCGGGACTTCACGAAAGCGGCGGTGGCGGCGGACATGAAGGCGAGGCGCCGGCCCCCGGGGTGCGCTTCGCGATCCTTGGTTTGTCGCCCGGCACCGAGCTCTTAAAGCTCGAGATCGATCAGGGCCACGAGCTCCGGCGCGAAGACGAAGACGGCATCGTGATCAACAGCGCTTTCCTGGCCCGCCATCCCGAAGTGAAGGTGGGGCAGACCATCCCGCTGCGCTTGGGCCCCGCCGAGTCGTCCTGGCGCGTGGTCGGTGTCTCCCATGAGGCGTTCGCCCCGCCCACCGGCTACGTCTGGCGGACGTACTTCGAGCGCGCCGGAGGTCACATCGGGATGGCCAACACCGTTCGCGTCGCTCTGGAACGGTCGGATGCGGCCTCGATCGATCGCTTCAGGGAGGCCCTCGACCGCAACCTGGAGGCCGAGGGAATCCGGGCCCTATCGACCACCAGCAAGGCCGACAGCCGTTTCGGCTTCGACCAGCACATGCTGATGATCTACATCTTCCTGGTCGTGATGTCGGTGATCATTGGAGGCGTCGGCGGGCTCGGGCTCATGACCACGATGAGCCTGAACGTTCTGGAGCGCCGCCGAGAGATGGGGATCCTGCGAGCCATCGGAGCCTCGACCCGAATCGTGTGGCTCATCGTGGTGGCCGAGGCCGTGGCCATCGGGCTGATGAGTTTCATCGTGGCTTCGATCCTCGCCGGCCCCTTGAGCCGCGGTCTTGGGGACTTTCTCGGGAGCGCCTTGTTCCAGACCGACCTGAGCTTCGTCTTCGATCCGAACGGTCTGCTGATCTGCTTCGTGGCCTCGCTCGTCCTGAGCGCCCTCGCGAGTTTCCTGCCTGCATGGCATGCCTCACGTTCTTCCGTTCGCGAGGCCCTGGGCTTCGAATAATGCGACCTCTTTTGTCAATTCCCTGGAGATTCTCAATGTCCCGAAAAGCAACCCTCGTTCTGATCGTCATTGGCGTGCTCGTCCTCGGCGCCGCCGCGAACGGTGGCGGGAAGTGGCTCGCCCACAAGGTCCGGGTGATGCACGGCGGTCACTGAATCCTGCGGTCCCCCCCAGGTGCCGTCGGTCGGCGGCGGCTGACCGCGGAAGACGAGGGTCTGCGAAAGCGCCGCCTCGTACTCCTCCTCGGAGATGGCGTCGACGGAGAGCAGCTTCACCAGCAGATTGTCGACCATGGTATCGAAGCCCCGGCTCACCTCTCCGCCCTGAATCGATGCCTGATACTTGACCGGTCCGGGAATCAGGGAGACGAGGAACGCGATCTCGCGGGGCGACAGGGCCCGCGGCTCCTTCTCGAAGTAGTGGCGGGCCGCGGGACGCACGCCGTAGAGTCCGGGGCCCCATTCGATCACGTTCAAATAGATCTCGAGGATGCGCTGCTTGCCGAGGGTCGACTCGAGGAGGAACGAGTACGAGAGTTCACGCAGCTTGCGTTGCAGGCTCTTCTCGCGGCTCAGAAAGAGGTTCTTCGCGAGTTGCTGGGTGATGGTCGAAGCGCCCCGGACCGCGCCGCCCCGCGCCATGTTGGCGGCGATCGCCTTCGGCAGTTCGGTCAGGTCGATGCCCGGGTGTCCATAGAAGGCCGCGTCCTCCGCGATGAGCAGGGCCCGCACGAGAAGCAGAGGCACGTCCGCCATCGCGATGAAGTCCGGAGATTCGGGGGTTACCGCGATGGCCATCTTCGCCCCCGTGTTCGTCGTGACCTCGTGCACGAAATCGCCGCGCAACCGGAGTACCTCGGGCGGCGTTTTCTCCGGCCGCTTGAAGTCGACCCTTTGAATGACTTCGAGCGATGCCGGATCGTGGAGCAGGCCACCGACGCTGATCGTGCCGGAGAGCGACCCGAGCGCGTTCGGGGCCTGCGCGGCGTCGACGCCAAGGGAACGAAGGATGAGCGCGAAGTCGAGGCCCTTCATCGAGGCCTGAAACTGGACCTTCGCGTCGGGCTGGCCCGGAATGACGATGAGGCTGCCCCCGCTGTTTCCGCCGAAGGCGGAGAAGCGCCACGTGCCCTGGAAATCCCGGCGCGGGTCTCCCTCGACGTGCGCGCCGCCGTCCAGCAGGCCAAGTTCCTTCGACGCGTCGCCCTCGACCGCGAAGGCCCCGAGGGCATCCAGGTTCAGGCGCGTCGCGGCAACATCGAAGGCCCGGCCGCGGGCGCCGGTGACCGTGGTGAGAGAAAGGCCCTCGACCGGAGCCCTCAGGGTGATCGAGAGGCCGGGGTCGACCTCCCAGGTCGTGGGGTGAATGGAGGCGTCGATGTCCGCCGGGAGGGACACGCGAAGGTTGCCGATGGTGACCGCGCCGAGCAGGCCGAAGCCGCGCGGCCCGTGGAAGCGCGGGCTTGCCGAGACCAAGTCGATGCGCGCGACGAGGTTCCCCGGTTTCTCGACGGTGATGCCGGTGAGGAGAAATGGAGGGAGGAGCCCGACGTGAAGGCTCTCGTATTGAATGCGGACACCCGCCGCCGCGGCGACTCGCTGGATCCGCCGCGCGATCTCCTGCTCCGCGTACGTCGCGGCGACGCGGAAGGCGACGACGCCCGCGACCAGGACGAGACCGGCCAGGATCCACAAGCGAACGAGTCGTGCTTCCGCCACTCTGCGGCGGAGTCTAGTGCGCCGCGCCCGGCTCGTGCGTGTAGTCTCCCGGAGGCATGCCTCCTCCATTCATCACCGGTGCCCGGTTGCGCCGATGACTCGGAAGGATCTTCCGCTGCTGGTGGTCTTCGACCTCGCCGGAACCACGGTGCGCGACGATGGGCAGGTTCCCGCCGCGTTCACGACCGCGCTGGGTGAGGCCGGAATCCAGGTGACGCCCGATCAGATCGCGGGGGTGCGCGGCGCGTCGAAGAAGGAGGCGATCGGGCACCTCATTTCTCCCGGGCCCGACCACGCGCGGCGCGTCGAAGACGCCCACGCGGCTTTCCAGAGAAGCCTGAGCCGATTGTATGGCGACGGGGGGGTGTCATCGGTGAACGGCGCGGAGGCCACGTTCGCCTGGCTGCGAGCCCTTGATGTGCGGATCGCGCTCAACACGGGTTTCGACCGCGTGATCACCGACCTCCTTCTCGCGGCGTTACGCTGGTCGAAGGTCGCGGACGCGGTCGTGTGCGGCGACGACGTGCCGCGGGGCCGCCCCGCTCCGGACCTCATCCTGCGCGCCATGGAGTTGACCGGAGTCCGCGACCCGGGTCGCGTGGCGAATGTTGGCGACACGACACTGGATCTCGAGGCCGGTCACCGGGCCCACGTGCGCTTCAACGTGGGCGTGCTCTCGGGCGCGCATGATCGCAGCCGGCTGGAGAAGGCGCCGCACACCCACCTTCTGGCCGGGGTCTTTGAGTTACCCTCGCTTTGGCCGACTCCCTGACCGTTTGTGGGACGCCGATCGTCCGCTCGTGGTACTCCTTCGGGCCCGATTCAAGACAATCCCGCACCTTCGATCGGCACGTGGCTTGCTGGCCTCCTGCTTCAGCCGTTCTGATTTGGAGAGCCGCGAAGGCAGCGTGGGACAGGAGGGAGCGTGGGTCAGGCATTGAAGAGTTGGAAATCGAACCTCGCGATGAGACTTGCAGCGCTGGCCTTGATCCTGTCGCCAGCCTTGTCGACCGCCCAGATCCTCGAGCCGCCGCAGCGGGTTCAGGTCGCCGACGGCGTCTACGTCTTCCTGACTCCGCCCTACGGCGATGTCGGCCTCGACGGGAACTCGGTGGTCATTCTCTCGAGCGACGGCGTGCTGGTCTTCGACACCAACGGGACACCCGCCGCGGCCGAAGCGGTCCTCATGGAGATCCGAAAGCTGACCGACAAGCCGGTGAAGTACGTGGTCATCTCGCACTGGCACTGGGATCACTGGTACGGCACCGAGGTCTATCGCCGCGCCTTTCCAGAAGTCCACGTCATCACTCACGAGAAGACCCGCGAACTCATGATGGGCCCGGCGCTCGCGTTCAACCAGCCCGGGCTCGACCAGCAGCTTCCCGGCTATCTCGACGACCTTGCCAAGCGCGTGGCGGCGGGGGAAGCGGCGACGACGCCGCCCGCCAACCTCGCGCGGTTGAAGTCGGCCCTGGCCATGGGCCGGTTCTTTCTGGACCAGAAGCGGGGTGTTCACCACACCTTCGCGGACGTGACCTTCTCAGACCGGCTCACCCTGCACCTGGGCGAGCGCGAGATCCAGGTCCTGAACTTCGGCCGCGCCGTGACTCCCGGAGACGCCTTCCTCTATCTGCCGAAGGAGAGGATCGTGGTGACCGGAGATCTCCTCGTGAATCCGGTGTCCTTCGCGCTGGGCGTGTATCCGACCGGCTGGCTCAGCGCTCTCGAGAGGATCGATTCACTCGACGCGACGGTCTGGGTTACCGGCCACGGGGAGCCGCTCCACGACAAGACCCTCCTCCACGCCACCATGGATGTGTTCCGCGAGTTGCTGCGGCAGGGGAAGGAAATGAGGGCGAAAGGGCTCGACCCCGACCAGGCGAAGGAGGCCATCCTGCCCTCGCTCGAGAAGCTGCGGACCCGGATCACCAAGGACGATCCGCGCCAGAACGACCTGTTCGCGGTCTACCTCGTCGACTGGTACCTGCATCGCGTCTACGATGAGCTCGCGGGGCCGCTCAAGGACGCGATCACGCCGCCGCCGCCTCGCTGAGAACGCGGGCGCCCGAAGCGGCCCAGGCGCCGCTCAGGGCTCGCGCAACGACGCGGCCGCGCGCAGGGCGCGGTCGTTTTTGGGTTCGATGGCGAGGGCCCGCTCGATCGCCCGCCTGGCCTCTTCGTTGCGGCCCAGCCCGACGAGCGCATCCGACATCAGGATGTGGCCGATGACCGATCGTGGACTCAGCTCGAGGTGGAGATCGAGGACCGCCTTCGCCTCGAGGGCGCGGCCGTTCTTCAGAAGGTCGTGCTCCGCGTAGTGCCAGAGCGAGTCCGGGTCGCTGCGTTTGAGAACCTCGGGGCCGCCGGAACGGAGCTCCTTCATCGCGTCCTCGGGTGTGAGGTCGGTGAAGAGATGGTGGACCCACGCCTCCGCCCCGTACTTCGGCGCCGGGCCGCGGCCTTCGAGAATGGCGAGGAGGTCCGCCTCGAGCGACTGGGCGGGCGTTTCCACGATGCGGCCGATCTCCCGGCCGTCGCGGACGATCACGATGGTCGGCGTGCGGTGGACGTGCCGCTTCGCCTCGGGATGGCCCGGACTCCGCTTGAATTCCATCGCCCGGTCGGAGAGTGCGATGAGGCTCAGGCGCCGCTCGTCGAGGCCCGCGAGGTCGAGCAGGCGCGTGAGCCTCGGAATCTGACGCCGCGAGTCGCCGCACCAGGTCCCGAAGTACGCCTCGATGGAAGTGCCCGCAAGGAGCGGCCGCAGTTGAAGGACGCTCGCCGCGTCCGGCTGGTACCTCGTGTATTGCCCGTCGAACCACTCCGAGTAGGGAGGTGTCTGCAGGTCGGCCCGGGTCACCCTCCCCACCAGAATGGGACGCTCGTCCGCGCTGACGACACCCGGGACCAGCAACGACAGGCCGAGGGCCATCGAAGTGACCGAGTTCATTCGACCAGTTTACGGGGGCCTGGTCCCGCCGCCGGTTCGAGCGAAAATGGAACGATGAACGAGCGGCAGCAGCCCGTCCTCGATTGCCTGCAGGCTCTCGGCATCGCGTTCGATCGATACGAGCATCCGCCCGTGGCCACCGTGGCCGAGGCCCTTGTCCACTGGGCCGGTATCGAGGCCACGCATTGCAAGAACCTCTTTCTCCGCAATCAGAAGGGCGATCGGCACTATCTGGTCGTCGTGCCGCATTCGAAGCGCGTGGACCTGCGCCAGGTCGCGGAACAGATCGGAGATGGCAAGCTGAGCTTCGGCTCGCCTGAGCGCTTGATGAAGCATCTCGGGCTCACCCCCGGGTCGGTGTCGCCCTTCGGCTTGCTCAACGACCCCGGCCGCCACGTCCGGCTCTTCCTCGACGTCGATCTCACGGGAGCCGCCCGGCTCGCCTTTCATCCGAACGACAACACCGCCACGCTCGCTCTCGCCGACGCGGACTTCGAGCGGTTCCTGCAACACACCGGACACCAGGCTCGGTTCATTCGGATCTGACCGCCGGTGGCTCCCCGCGGCCGGGCGGGGAATAGAATCCGCGCGACAGTGAGGCACGGGCGATGAGACCTTCTGAACCGATCCGGTTGTGCGAAGCCGGCGAGCGGAGCGACGTTCTGGCGCTTCTCGCCGCGTGCGGACTGCCGTCTGATGGCCTCGCCGATCATTGGGCCACCGCCTGGGTGGCCGTCGATTCGGGCTCTCCCGCGAAGGTCCTTGGCTCCGTGGCCCTGGAGATCTATGGAAAGGCGGCGCTGCTGCGATCGCTGGCCACCCACCCGGACCAGCGCTCCCGAGGCCTCGGCCACGCCCTTTTCGAGTTCGCCATCGAGCCCGCCTCTGACCGCGGGGTGGATGCCGTCGCGCTGTTGACCACGACCGCGGAGCCGTTCTTCGCGCGGCGGGGATTCGAGACGGTTCCCAGGGATGTCCTGCCCGCATCCCTTCAGGCTTCCGCCGAGTTCCGTGGGGCCTGTCCCGCGAGCGCGGTGGCCATGGTCAGACGCTCCGCTAGACTCGCCGCCCCGTCGGGCCCTTCGTGCTGAACCATGCCCTGCCACCTCTACTCCATTCGCGACGCGCCCAAGCACGAGTCCTTCCGGGCTCAGCTCCGGGAATTCGGGATGGACATTGTCCGGTGGGAAGCGCCCCTTCCCGGCGAGGCCGTGGGGGGAAAGGTCCCGCCGGACTTTCTCGTGTACACCAATCGCGACCAGATCATGTTCGCGCTGTGCTCCACGCCTCATACCGAGGCCGCGGCCATCGACAGCCGGGTCCGGGAGGATCGAATCCACATCCGGGCCGGCCTCATCACCCGCGGGGATCGGACCTGGCAAGTCGGACGCGAGCGCGTCGAACTGAAGGGGATGGACGTCACCCTCGTCTATCAGGAGAAGGGCAAGGTCATTCGCGGCAGCGGAACCGCCCCGGAAAGATCCATCTCGATCATGATCAAGCCCTCGGTGCTTCGCGCGAAGCTCGGCGACCGCGTGGCCCAGTTTCCGCAGCCGGTGCGCGACGTCATCATGGGGAAGCGGCCGTTTCATCGCGAGGGTCGCGTGTCCGGACGACTGATGTCGGTGATGTCGAGCCTCGACGATCTGCTGAGGCTCTCGCCCACCTTCCTCGACATCCACGCGGAAGCCACGTCCATCGCGTTTCTCGCGGCGGCCTTCGACACCCTGTCTGCCTCGGCCCCTCGAGTCGCCGGCCCCACCCCGGCCGAGGCCGCGAGGCTCGAGAACGTGCGCAGTCTCATCGAAGAGAACCCGGCCCGCCACTATGACGTCGAAGAGCTCGGCCGCATGGCGGCCATGAACCGCACCAAGCTCAGAGCCGCCTTCAAGCTCGTCTACGGGATGACTCTCTCCGATTATCAGACGGCCTCGCGGATGCGTCTGGCGGAGCGGCGCCTTCGCAGCACCGAGCTTTCGCTCGAGTCCGTCGCTCATGAAGTCGGCTACGCGAATGCGGCGAGCTTCGTCGTGGCCTACAAAGCCTTCTTCGGCTCCACCCCCGGGCGCGCTCGTAAGCGCTGACACGATCTTTCCTTGAATCTGCCGCCGCAGGCGGATTCTCTCCCGGAATTTCCTCAAATGGGATCATTATATAAACAGATGATAAAAATACGTTTATGTAGTTCATGAGTGTCATATGATAAGATTTCTTGACATCGACTCATAGATATAGATAGAATCCCCACAGTCGGGAAACCGTCGGAGGATGATTGCCATGAGACAGGACCAGTTCACCGTGCGCGCCCAGGAAGTGATTGCGAATGCGCAATCACTGGCCGAGGCCGCCGACCATGCCGAAGTTACGCCCGAGCACTTTCTGAAAGCGGCCCTCGATCAGCAGGGGGGCGTCGTTTCTTCGGCCCTCGAACGCCTTGGTGTCGATACCCAGCAGCTCACGACCGACGTGGATCGAATCCTCGAGGGACTGCCCCGACAGCAAGGAGGCAAGACCGTGATGTCGACCCGCGTCGACGCACTGCTTAAGGCCGCGGTCAAGGAAGCGGGCAAGCTCAAGGACCAGTACGTCTCCACCGAGCACCTTCTCCTCGCCCTGAGCGCCCTTGACAACCGGGGCTCCGAACTCCTCAAGCGTCGCGGCGTGACCCGCGAGAAGCTTTTTGGAGTCCTCCAGCAGATCCGCGGAACCGAGAAGGCGAACGACCCCCACGCCGAGGATCGCTACGAGGCCCTCACGAAGTACTCGCGCGATCTGACCGACGCCGCACTCAAGGGGAAACTGGACCCGGTCATCGGCCGCTCGGACGAAGTCCGTCGCGTGGTCCAGGTCCTCTCGCGTCGAACCAAGAACAACCCGGTGCTCATCGGCGAGCCCGGCGTCGGCAAGACCGCCATCGTCGAGGGGCTCGCCCAGCGCATCATCGCGGGCGACGTGCCTGAGTCCCTGCGCGGCCGTAAAGTTGTGGCTCTCGACATGGGCGCACTCGTCGCCGGGGCCAAGTATCGGGGTGAGTTCGAGGATCGGCTCAAGGCCGTCCTCAAGGTGGTCACCGAATCCGAAGGGCAGGTCATCCTCTTCATCGACGAACTGCACACCGTGGTGGGCGCGGGTGCTTCCGAAGGTTCGATGGACGCCTCCAACATGCTGAAGCCCGCGCTTGCGCGCGGCGAACTCCGCTGCATCGGCGCCACCACCCTTGCCGAATATCAGAAGTACATCGAGAAGGACGCGGCCCTCGCTCGCCGCTTTCAGCCGGTGTTCGCCGATGAGCCCTCGGTCGAAGAGACCATCGGCATCCTGCGCGGTCTGAAGGAGCGCTACGAAGTTCATCATGGCGTTCGTATCCAGGACGGCGCCATCGTGGCCGCGGCGACCCTCTCCAATCGCTACATCGCCGACCGTTTCCTGCCCGACAAGGCCATCGATCTGATGGACGAGGCGGCCTCCCGGCTGCGCATCGAGATCGACTCGATGCCCACCGAGATCGACGAGATCGAGCGCGCCATCGTCCAGCTCGAGATCGAGCGGCAGGCTCTCACCAAGGAGCACGACAAGGCCTCGAAGGAACGTCTCCAGAAAGTCGAGCGCGACATCGCCGACCTTCGCGAGAAGACCGCGGGCATGAAGGTCCACTGGCAGCAGGAGAAGGAGAGCATCTCGAAGATCCGCGAGATGAAGGAGCGGATGGAGAAGACCCGCTTCGAAGCGGAGCGCGCCACCAAGGAGGGCAACCTCGCGAAGGCCGCCGAGCTTCAGTACGGCACCATCCCGGCGCTCGAGAAAGAGATCAAGGATGCCCGCGTGGTCCTGTCCCGGCTTCAGTCGAAGCAGCGCATGCTGAAGGAGGAAGTGGAAGCCGAGGATGTGGCCGAGGTGGTCGCGAAATGGACGGGCATCCCGGTGACCCGGATGCTCGAGGGCGATGTCGATCGTCTGGTGAGGATGGAAGAGCGCCTCCGTGAGCGCGTGGTCGGCCAGGAGGAGGCATTGCTCCTCGTGTCCAACGCGGTGCGCCGTTCGCGCGCCGGTCTTTCCGATCCGAAGCGGCCCATCGGCTCCTTCCTCTTCATGGGCCCGACCGGAGTGGGCAAGACCGAACTCGCGCGTTCCCTCGCCGACTTCCTCTTCGACGACGAGAAGGCCGTGGTCCGCATCGACATGTCGGAGTACATGGAGAAGCACTCGGTGTCCCGCCTGGTGGGAGCGCCTCCCGGATACGTCGGCTACGACGAAGGCGGCCAGCTCACCGAGACGATCCGCCGAAGGCCCTACGCGGTGATCCTCTTCGATGAAATCGAAAAGGCGCATCCGGATGTCTTCAACATCCTCCTTCAGGTGCTCGACGAAGGACGGCTGACCGACGGCAAGGGCCGGACCGTGGACTTCAAGAACACCGTGCTCATCATGACCAGCAACGTCGCCTCCGACCTCATCCAGGAGTCGGCGACGAAGGACATACCCGACATCAAGGGCCGGCTGATGGACGCTCTGCGCCGGACCTTCCGGCCGGAGTTCCTGAACCGGATCGACGAGATCGTCACCTTCGGCGCGCTCGGGGAGGAGCAGATTCGCAGGATCGTGGAAATCCAGTTCCAGGATCTCAAGAAGCGGGTGGCGGAGAAGAAGATCGAGATCAACCTCTCACCGGAGGCGGCGACGCTGCTCGCCCACGTGGGCTACGACCCGGTGTTCGGCGCCCGTCCGCTGAAGCGTGCCATCCAGAGAATGGTCGAGAACCCGCTCGCCCTTCAGCTCCTGGCCGGTCACTTCCGTGAAGGGGACAAGCTGACCATCGAGCCCGGTAAGGGTGGCGATCTCGAGTTCCGCCGCGCCGAAAGAAAGCAGCAGGCGGCCTGATTCGGGGGACGGCTCAGGAAGCGGCTTTCGTCTCCGACCCGTAATAGGCCGAGTAGTAGCGCCCGTAGTAGTACGAGTGCCGGCCGAGGTTCACCCGGTTCAGAACCACGCCCAGCACCGAGGCACCCACCGAGCGCAGCTGGTCGGTCACCGACCGCAACGCCTGGCGGGGGGTTTTGTCGCCCGAACACACGATCACCACGCCATCGGCCATGGTGGCCAGCACCGATGCATCGGGGAGACCGAGCGACGGCGGCGAATCGATGATCACCCAGTCGTAGAGCTCGCGGGCCTGGGCGACCAGCGACTGCATGTTGGCCGAGCCGAGGCGGGCCGCGGAGACGGTGAGGGGAGGCCCGGCAAGCACGAGGTCGAGGCCCTCCATCGGCCCGGGTGAAACCGTGAGGGTCACCGGAGCCTCCTGGGCCAGCAGCTCCGAAAGTCCGCGGGTCGCGGGCAGGTTGAAGAGGGTGTGAAGCGAGGGGCGTCGCAGGTCGCCATCGATGAGGAGAACCCTGGCTCGGGTCTCGTGCAGCAGGAGCGCTACTCCCGAAGCCACGGTCGATTTGCCGTCGCCCGGCGACGCGCTCGTGAAGACCAGCACCTTGGGCTTCAGTTGCGGCGCGCCGTAGACGATGTTGGTCCGGACCACCCGCAGACCGTCGGAGAATCCGGTGCGGGTGTCCGACAGCCCGGCTCCGATGCCGTCGAGCGACAATTTCGGAACCAGGGGAACCACGCCAAGGAAGGGCAGGCCCAGGATGTCCTTCACGTCGTCGGGCGACCGGATCGAGTCGTCGAACCGGTCCATCCCCCAGGCCAGGGCCAGCCCGGCGAGAAGGCCGCCGGCCAGAGCATAGAGCAGATTCTGCGCGGGCTTCGGCGAGATGGGTACCGGCGAGGGCGTCGCCGCCTGGATGATCTCGGCGGTCACAATGACGGCAGTTGCGGTCTCCTGCTGCTTGATCATCTGCTCGAAGGCGAGCCGGCTGGCCTCCGCCTTCCTGGCCCCGATGCTGTAGGAGAAGGACTGCTTCTCGAGCGACGCCAGTTCCCCTTGCAGCTTCCGAAGGCTGGCCTTCATCCTCTCTTCTTCGTTCACGGCGAGCTGATAGGCGGAGTCCACGGCCTTCTCCGCGACCGTAGTGGCGCTCTTCAGGCGTTCTCTCGCGGTCTCGAGCTGCTCATGAGTCACGACCACGTCCGGGTGGCGCGAGCCCAGGGTCGCGAGCTGCGAACGCTCGAGATCCTCCAATTCGCTCACCCGGGCCTGCGCGGCCTGAACCCGCGGGTCTGCGGCCACCGTCCCACTGTCGAGCTTCACTGCTTCCCGGCGGGTGGCGGCCTGGCCCACGCGCCCGGTCTGGGCCGCCACCAGCGCCTCCTGGAAGCCGCGGATCTGCCGCTCCAGCATCTGCTTGCGCGCGTCGAGATCACCCAGACCCGTTTCGGCGCCAATCTCCCTCAGGCCGCTCAGTTGTTCTCCGAGCTTTTTCTCCCGACTCTCCAGTTGATCGTCGAGAGCGGCCTTGGATGCTTCGAGGGTCTGTCGATTCGCCTCGGCGGCTTCGTTCAGGTATCCGCGCGTGACCGCGTTGGCCAGGCCAGCGACCGCCTCGGGGTTGAAGCCGCTGACCCGGACTTCAACCCAGCTCGACCCGCTCCTCGTGTCGATCGCGAGTCGCGACTGCAGGAACGCGACGTTGCGGGCGGTATTGAGACCCTCGCCCCTCGAAGGCTCGGACTGGAGAAACCAGAGACGGCGATACCACGGACTGACCGGACCCGAGGCTACCTCGTCCAACTCCCGGCGTTCGAGCTGGGACAGCAGGGCGGCTGCGAATTCGCGGCTGGTGATCCGGGTTACTTCACGCTCGATCAACTCCGAGTTCTTCTGCGCACTGATGGCCAGTCGGGCCAGGGGCTGATTCGGGACGGTTTGGGAGATGGACAGGGTGGCAGTGGCCTCGTACAGAGGCCGGACGCTGTAACCGTAGGCCCCGCTGCCGACCAGGGCCACGACCGTGACCGCCGTGATCACCCACCTTCGGCGCACGAGGATTATCCACTCGCGCCGCAGGTCGGGGACGATTTCCGGGCCAGGGTGGTCTTCGTTATGGGTTTTCATCGGACAAGACGACCCACAGACTTGGGGCAGTCGAACTCGAATCCTAGACTAGTTGGCGAAGCAATCTCTCGCTACCACTCAGCGGACGGGCCCTTGAGAATCCTCCCCGGCCGGGCCGCGGTCATGCCCTTGCCGTCGAAGATGACCTCGCCGCTCACCAGCACCCACTTGACGCCGACCGCGTACTGGTGGGGCTTCTCGAAGGTGGCGCGATCCGAGATCTCGTTCTCGTCGAAGAGCACGAGGTCCGCGACCATGCCCGGCCGCACCAGGCCGCGGTCGAAAAGCCCGAGCCGCTGCGCGGGGAAGGACGTCATCTTGCGGATGGCGTCCTGGAGCGTGATCACCTTCAGCTCGCGCACGTAGCGGCCAAGGACGCGAACGAACGTTCCATAGCCGCGCGGATGCGGGGCCGCGACACCGAAGTGGATCACCTCGCCGTCCGAGCCGACCATGGAATTCGGATCGCGAATGATCTTCACCAGGTCGTCCTCGTTGATGGCGTGAAAGATCGCGGACGCCCCGCCCCTCTCGATGATGTCGAGGGCGGTGTCGGCGGCGTTCTCAAAAGTGACCGGAACCCCGCGCGCGGCCGTGATCTGAGCCAGATTCTTACCGGCGAGCGAGGCGTCGAAGCCAGCCGAGGCGATCTGAATGTTCTTCGGGTCGCCGCCGCCGCGGTCGAACCTGATGTTCTCGACCACGACCGCCTTGATCTTCGCCCGGGTCTCCGGGTCCTTCAGCCGCTTGAGCGTCGCTTCGCGGCCGCCGTCCTGCGCCCACGAAGGCAGGAGAGCGTTGAGGCCGGTCGACGACGCGGTGTAGGGATACTGATCGATGGTGGCATCGACGCCGCGCGCCCGAGCCGCCGCCACCGCGGCGAGCGTCTGGGTCGACGCGCCCCAGTTGCCCTGGCCGATGATCTTGTGATGCGTGACCTGGGTGGGCAAACCGCCGTTCTCACCGATGGCGATCGTCTCATTGACGCTCTTCAGCACGTCCTTCGCCTCGTTGCGCATGTGCGAGATGTGGATGCCTCCCATCTCTCCCGCGACCTTTGCGAGTGCGGTCACTTCCTCGGTGGGCGTGAACGTGCCGGGAACGTAGAAGAGACCGGTCGAGAGGCCGAAGGCGCCGTCCCGCATTCCCTGGCGGGTGATCTCCAGCATCCTCGTGATCTCCTCGGATGTCGCCCGGCGGTCGTTGGGGCCGATGACGCTCTCGCGGATCGAGCCCTGGCCGATGAAGGCGCCGAAGTTCACCGAGGTCTTCACCTTCTGCACCTGCTCCAGGTACGCGCGAAGCGGAATGGGCGAGCTGCCGTCGGGACCTTCGATCAGCGTGGTGACGCCCTGGCGCGCGTAGTTCTCGCCGGTGGGGATTTCGAGAATGGCGCGGCGCGCGTGGGTGTGGATGTCGATGAACCCCGGGGCGAGGACCAGGCCCTTGCCGTCGATCGTCTTCTTCGCCGCGAACGCGTGATGGGCCACGTCGATGGCGGCGATAGTCCCGCCGGTCAGGTAGACATCCCCCCGGTACCACGGGTTGCCCGAGCCGTCGATGATGCGTGCCCCCGTGATGGCGAGGTCGTAGGGCGATTCCTTTGCCTTCGATGGGGGAGTCTGAGCCGAGGCCTTGACGTCGATGGCGATGAAGGCGCCGGCGCACAGAACGGCGTTGGCCAGCAGGGCGATTGTCCGGTTCCGGGTCATGATGTCCTTTGGCGAGATTCCTTCCGCGGGTTGCTCAGAGGCGCAAGCCCGGGGGATCGTCCAAGGATACGCGGGGCGCTGAATGGTCAGCGCCCTGCTAGTCAGGCGGCTGGGGCGGGGCGGTCGGCGACACGGGCGGCCGCGGCGGCGCCGGGGGGCGGGGCGGAGTGATGGAGCCGTGATAATGGAAGACGCGCCACTCGTTGCCGCTCTTGCGCCACAAGACGGTTACCCGGCCCGCGATGTCGCGGCTGGCGCCCGATTTCGCGACCTGGGTCTGGGCCCAAGTTCCGGTCTGCACGAGAACATCGCCGACTTTGTCGATCTTCATGTCTTCGTTGAACTCGAACCTGGAGATGGTGAAGTTCGTGGTGGCGGCGGTCCACACCCGCTTCAGCCGGTCGAAAGTGAGAAGGGGACCTTCGTTGATGTCGTAGTAGACGTTGCCCGCCTGCGACTCGAACATCCTGTCGAGCACGGACAGATCCTTCGACACGATCGCCTCGGTGAACTGCCTGGTCTTGGCCTTGATCTCCGCGACGATCTCCGCGGGCGCCAGGGACACGGGTGCCTGCGGCGGGGCCGGCGTCTGAGCCCCGGCCGCGGCGGAGCCAATGAGTCCGGCGAGGGCCGCGATTCGAGTCAGAGGCGAAGTCAGTGTCATGGAGTGAGCCCTCCTTGATGGGCGCCCGCATCCTAGGTTCACATCGTGGCCCCGGTCAAAGGACCCTGCCTCCGAATCGATGCGTCGATCGAAAGCCCGGTTGCGCGCGAGGCTGCTCTTATTTTCGTAAACTGGTTTGTTCATGTCCGCTTCCCGGCTGCTCGCCGCCCTTCCTGTGCTCGTGATATCCGGAATGCCGGCGTTCGCCGACGCCCTTCAGTCCGAGAAGTCCTTGGAGGGCCGGCTGACCTTGGTTGCCTCGCGGACCGAGAGCCCGGTGATGCTCGACGGCGTTCTCGACGACGCGGTCTGGAAGATCGCCCGGCCCATCGCGGGCTTCGTTCAGGCTGAGCCGAAGGAGAGCGAAGCCGCCACCGAGGACACCGAGGTGCGCATCGCTTTCGACGCCGACAGCCTCTACATCGCCGCCTACTGCCACGACCGCGAGCCCGGCAAGCTGATCGTGGCCGCCCTGCGCAAGGATTTCAAGGAAGACGAGCAGGATTCCTTCGGGGTCGCTCTCGATACGTTCAAGGACCGCCGCAACGGCTACATCTTCTACACGAATCCCGAGGGGGCGAAGGCCGACCAGCAGTTCGCGAACGAGGGTCGAGAGGTGAACACCAGTTGGGACGCCGTGTGGTTCGTGGCCACGAGCCGGGTGCCGGACGGCTGGATCGCGGAAATCCGGATTCCCTTCAAGGCCCTTCGCTTCGAGCCCTCGAAGAGCGCCCAGTGGGGGATCAACTTCACCCGGAGGATCCGTCGCAAGAACGAACTCACGTACTGGTCGCCGATACCCAGGTCCTACACCTTCGCCCGCATGTCCCTGGGCGGCGACCTCCTCGGCCTCGACGCGGGCACCCCCGGTCGCGATCTGCGCATCAAACCCTACGTCTCGGGCAGCACTGTGCGTCCGGTCGGCGGCGCCTACGACCGCAGCGGTGACCTGGGCGTCGACTTCAAGGGCGCCCTCACTTCATCGCTCACCCTCGATGTCACCATCAACCCCGACTTCGCCCAGGCCGAGGCCGACGAACAGCAGGTGAACCTGACCCAGTTCTCCCAGTTCTTTCCGGAGAAACGCGATTTCTTCCTCGAGAACTCGGGCGTCTTCTACGTGGGCGATGCCGGCCGCAACAACCGTGTCAGCGTCGCGCCCACGGCCGATGAAGACCTTCTGCCCTTCTTCTCCCGGACCATCGGCCTCGCCCCCAACGGGAAGCCCATTCCCATCACCGCGGGCGGGCGCCTGACCGGACGGCTCGCCGGCCTCACCGTGGGCGCCCTGTTCGCGCACACCCGGGCCGCCTCCGGGCAGCCTTCGAACCTGTGGGGAGTCTTGCGTGTTCGCCGCAACATCCTGAAGAACTCGGATATCGGCGCGATCTTCATGACTCGCGAAGCCACCGGCGCGAACCCGGGCTACAACCGGGTCTACGGCCTCGATGCGACCATCAGATTCCCGGGACGGATCGACTGGAGCCTCTACGGCCTCACCTCCCAGAGTCCCGGACGTCACGGCGGTCAGTCGGCGTTTCGAACCTCGTTGAATCGCGAGGGCAATTTCTTTCACGCCAAGGCCGGGACCCTGCGCATCGATCCCCAGTTCAACGACGAACTCGGATACCTGAAGCGCGTGGGCATCCGCAAGACCTTCTCGGACATCGGCCTGAGGCCGCGTCCGGTGTTCCTGCGGCGGTTCGGGATCCGCGAGCTTCATCCCCACATGGTCTGGGATTACTACAACGATCTCGACGGGACGTTCCTGGCCAAGAAGATGCACAACGGCTTCACCTTCTTCCTCAACAACGGCGGGTATCTCGAATACTCGGCGAACCCGCAGGCCGACACCCTCACCAAGCCCTTCAGGATCAACCCCAACTACGCGCCGATCCCCGCGGGGTTCTACGACTGGCACGTTCATCAGATCAAGCTGAGCTCGGACCCGAGCCGTAAAATCCAACTGAACCTGGACCTCGGAAAGGGCGGGTTGTGGAACGGCCGGCAGGCGAGCGTCTACCCGCAGCTGCGTTTCCGTCCGAGCTATCGCTTCTATGTCCAGGCCGGGCTCTCGCGCACCAGGGTCGATCTTGATCCGCAGAACACCCACTACGTTCAGAACCTGCTGACCATTCGCACCAACTACTCGTTCAGCCGGAACATGTTCCTCGACGCCCTGATCCAGTACGACTCGGAGCAGAAGCTGCGGAACACGAACATCCGCTTCAACTTCATTCACCGGCCGCTTTCCGATCTGTACGTGGTCTACAACGAGCAGTTCTTCGATACCCCGGAAGCGCCGAAGGCGGGCCGCAGCCTGGTGGTGAAGTTCACCCGGATGATGAGTTTCTAGCGTCTAGGGCTGGGTGATCTGTTTCGCGAAGGTCTCGGGGTCGATGTTGGCGCCGCACACCACCACCCCCACGCTCTTTCCCTCGAGGCGGGCGCGGAGCGGATGCATCAGGGCGGCGAGCGCCGCCGCACCCGCCGGTTCGACCGCGAGCTTCGCGGATCGGAAGAGCAGGCGCATGGCTTCGCGGATCTGGTCGTCGTTCACGAGGACGACCTCGTCGACGAACATGCGATTGAGCGCGAAGGAGTAGGGCTCGCACCTGGGCGCGCCCAGAGAATCAGCGATGGTGCGGACGGCCTCGATCGATTGCGGCGAGCCAGCCTTGAAACTGCGGCTTAGGCTGTCCGCACCCTCGGGCTCGACCACATAGACCGAGGTCTGCGGGCTCAGGAGCTTGACCGCGCAAGCGACACCTCCGGTCAGGCCGCCGCCACCCGCGGCCACGATGACCGCGTCGAGCGAGGCTCCTTCGGCACGGACCTGATCGATGAACTCCATGCCGACCGACGCCGTCCCGAGCGCGGTCTTGGGGCCTTCGTAGGGATGGACGAACGTCCGGCCCTCGCTGGCCTCGATCTCCTTCACTCGCGCGAACGCTTCATGGACGTTGTCGACCAGTTCGATCATGGCTCCGAGTTCGCGGCACACTTGAACCCGGAAGGGATTGGCGTTCTTCGGCATCACCACCTTCGCCGTGGTGCCGAGCCTTCGCGACGAGTAGCCGAGCGAGATCGCATGATTGCCGGCCGAGACCCCGGTGACGCCGCGGGCGAGTGCTCCGGCATCGAGGTCGAGCATCACCGAGAGCGCGCCGCGCGGCTTGAAGCTGCCGGTCCGCTGGAACAGCTCCTCCTTCAACCACACCCGGGTCGAGGCGCCCACCGCGGCGGAGAGGGCGTCATCTACGAGAAGGCGAACGGGTGTCGTGACCACGAGATCGCCGAGCCGCGCCCGGTTGGCGCGGATGGCTTCGATGGTGGGAGTTTCTACGGGCGGTGTGGGCATGGGTCTCCTCAGCTACGCCTCGCCATCTTCGAGGACCGCCTTCAACGGATGGCCCTCCGAGCGGGCAAGGGCGTGGACTTCCTCAACCTTCGTCTCGGCGATCTCGAAGGGGTAGACGCCGGCGAGGCCGGAGCCCTCGACATGCACCTTCAGCATGATGTGCACGGCCTCCGCTTCGCCCTTTCCGAAGATGCCCATCAGGACCTCGACCACGAATTCCATGGGTGTGTAGTCGTCGTTCATGAGAAGGACGCGGTAAGGGGGCGTCTTCTTCTCCTTCTTGACCGTATCTGTCCGCTCGAGGACGTCGCTCTTCGGTGTCTCCTTGCTCATCGGTGGCCGGTCAAGACTACTTCCGAACCCCTGGTTCGGACCAGATCTCCCCGGGCTACACTCGTCTGAACCGGAACCTGTCAATGACCTTCGCGCTTTCCCTGATCGTGGTGGCCGCGGCCGTGTACTTCATGGTGCGGCGATTCGAGGTGCGCCTGGTTCTGCTGGCTTCCGGCCTCGTCCTCGGCCTGATCGCGGGACGGCCGCTGCTTCTCTTCGACACGTTCACCCGCGCCATGGTTGCGGGGATGGTGGGCCCGATCTGCGCGGCCATGGGCTTCGCCGCGGTGGTATCCGCGACCGGATGCGACAAGCATCTCGTTCACCTCCTTCTCATGCCCATCCGCCGAGTGCGGCTGCTCATGCTGCCCGGCGGAGTCCTGGTCGCCTACCTCGTCAACATGGCGGTCTCGTCCCAGACCAGCACCGCGGCGGCGATCGGCCCCATCCTCGTTCCGCTGCTTCTGGCCGCGGGTTTCTCGAAGGAAGTGGCGGGGGCCGCTCTGCTGCTGGGCGCATCTTTCGGCGGCGACCTGCTCAATCCGGGCGCGCAGGACGTGGTGGCCATCGCCTCCGTCGCCAGTGTGGCGGCGCCCCAACTCTCGGCCCGCGTCATCCCCGCGAGTGTGGCCGGCGCGATCACCGCCGCCCTCGCCTTCGCGTTCCTGAATCGCCGCCGCGAGGCGACTCGGGAGGTCGAGGCGCCGCCCGCGCCCGAAGATTTCAGGCTCAGCCTCCTCCACGCGCTGGTGCCCGTGGTCCCGATCGCCATGCTGCCTTCTCGCCTACGGCGGTGCGACACCCCTCGCCTTCCTGATCGAGACGCCTCCCGGCGACGACTGGAAGCCGTTCGCGGGCTCCCTGCCCATCGTGCGCGCGATGCTCATCGGCGTGGTCCTGGCCTTGATGGTGGCCCACCGCGACCTTCAGAGACTCACCAGGACGATGTTCACCGGGATCGGCGAGGCTTACGGGACCATCATCTCCCTCACCATCACCGCGCAGTGCTTCGGGGCCGGTGTGGCCGCGGTCGGCCTTTCCGCCAAGCTTCTGGAGATGGCGCGCGCCTTCGGCTTCCTGGCCTTGCTCGCCGCCGGCTTCCCGTGGGCGTTGTCGCTGCTCTCCGGCTCCGGCTCCGGTCCGATCCTCACCTTCGCGCAGACCTTTCTTCCCGGCCTCGGCCCGGGAGACGACGCGGTGCGCCTTGGAGCACTCGCGTGCTTCGGGGGTGCCTTTGGCCGGACCATGTCGCCGGTGGCCGCCGTGGTGGTCTACTGCTCCGGCCTCGTCGCGGTCTCTCCGATCGCCCTGATCCGCCGCCTGGCCCCGGCGATTCTCGCGGGAGCAGTCGTGAGCTTCGGTCTCGCGTGGTTGTAGCCTCTCCCTTCGAGGCGAGGACGGGTATACCCTTAGCCGTTCTCTCCCCGCCAGGGCGATCCGACTCGACCTCTCCCGCTGACCCGACCCAAACCAGAAAAGGAAGCCTCGAACTTTCATGCTCGTCAACTGCGCCGCGTATCAGCATGGGAAGAAACTCGCGGAGATCAGCCTTGCCGAGATTCGTCAGTTCCGGAGCCGGCCGGATTGCTTCGTCTGGGTGGCGCTTAAGGATGTGGAACCGGGCGAACTCGAGACCCTGCAGGAAGAATTCGATCTTCACGAACTCGCGGTTGAGGACGCCCACCATGGTCATCAGCGGCCGAAGATGGACGAGTACGGGCAATCCCTCTTCGTGGTCCTTCAGATCGTCGAGCCGGTGGGCGATGAATTACACGCCGGCGAGGTCGCGATCTTCGTCGGCCCCGGCTACGTGGTCACGGTGCGCCGCGATTCGCAGCATGGTTTCGCCGACGTGCGCACGCGCTCCGAGCTCGAGCCCGAGCTCCTTCAGCATGGACCCGCCTACGTTCTGTACGCGTTGATGGACGCGGTGGTCGATCGCTACTTCCCGGTCCTCGACGCCGTGAGCGAAGAGATCGACGAGATCGAGGAGCGCATCTTCTCCGGCCAGAGCACGCGCGAGCACATCGAGTCGCTCTACGGCCTGAAGCGCAAGCTGATGGTCCTCGATCGCGCGACCAGTCCGCTGCTGGAGGTGGCGGGAAAACTCCACGGGGGCCGCGTACCGCCGATCTGCTCGGGGCTCGATGAGTATTTTCGGGACGTCTACGACCACCTGCTCCGACTGAAGCAGACCATCGACAGCCTGCGCGACATGGTGCACACCGGCATCACGGTGAACCTGTCCCTGATCGGCCTGCAGGAGACCGAGATTACCAAGCGCCTCGCCGCCTACGCGGCGCTCGCCGCCGTGCCCACCATGATCGCGGGCGTTTACGGCATGAACTTCCAGCACATGCCGGAGCTCAACTGGATCTACGGCTACCCCTTCGCGCTCGCGCTCATGGCGGGCATCGACGCCTACCTGGTCTACATGTTCAAGAGGGCGAAGTGGCTCTAACGCGCGGGCCCGAGCAGCACGGCGTTCATGAAGAGCAGCTCTGAAGCCTGCGAGTAGGCGCGGAAGTTCGGCTCTTCCGCGAAGGCGATGACATGTCCTGCGCCGAGCGGCTCGTCCATCAGGAAGGCCTTCTGAGCGTAGGACTCCTTGTTCTCCTTCCACACGATGCCGCTCGTCGCGAGCTTGTCCGCGGGCGCGTAGACGCCCACGTTCACTCCTTTGTCGAGCTTAAGAGGCGTGAAGACGCGCTGCCCATCGACCATCACCTGGAAGTCCGCGTCGAGACCGGCGGTGAGCCAGTGTTCGGTGTCGAGACGTCCCTCCAGGATGGCGCCCGCGATGAGGTCGGGCCGGGCGCGCTCCGGGGTGATGGCGCGGTTGTAATCGAAAGGCTTCTTGTCCCCGGCCCCCTCCGGCTTTTTCGCGTCGATTGACTCGTCGCTGCGACCATCCTTGAGTTCGGTGTCGGTGGAGAGGAGTCCTACCTTGTCGCGCGAAGCCCAGCGCGAGGCTTCGCTGATGGTGATGAGCGTGCCGCCCATGCGCACGAAGTCCTTGAGGCGCGCCACCTCGGGATCGCCGAGCACTCCCTCGTAGTTGCCGTTGGGCATCACGATGACGTCGAACTTCCGGAGGTCGGCGCGCCGCATGGTCGACACGCGCATGGCCGTCACCGGCTGCTCGAACCTTTGCTCCAGGACGTAACGCGCCCAGCCGGCGGAGAGCGACGACGTGGGCGCATCCCACATGAGGAGGACGCGCGGCGCCTTCATGCGGAGAACCTGGTTGCTGCCGAGCGAGATCCCGCCTTCGTCGACGAACCCGGTGTTCGCGGCCACGACCTCCACGCCCCACTTCGCGACGAGGGTCTGAAGGGTCGCGCGCACGGTCGGGGCGTTCTCGGCCACACGGATGATCGCGGTGCCGATGCCGTAGTTGCGTCCGCCGATCGAGAACGGATCGTCGGCGCTGCGCACCACGACGCCCATCCGCGCGGCTTCCGCCATCGCGGCCGCTGCCGCCGAGCCCCAGGGCACGAGATAGGCGACGGTCGCGGGCTTGACCTCGGGTGTTTCGATCCGGTCGGGATCGAAACGCGAGCGCTTGCCGGAGACTCTCACCTCGGAGAGCACGCAGCCCACATCGAAGAGAGCGGGGAGGCTCCAGGTCGTGATGTCGTAGAACTGGTCGGGGAGGAGCCGCGCGCGCCGCTCCTCCTGCTTCTTTAGAAACTCGGGATCCATCGGCACGTCGCGGTCGAGGAGATTCCTGATCAGGCGCTCCGTCGGCTGGCCCAGGGGAACGATGTACGAGCCCGCGGGATAGGAGGCAGCCTTCACGACCGTGGCGCCGGCCTTCGTGCGGAGAGCCGCATCGGGAGTGCCCAGGGCTTCCTCGGCGCGAAACACCTCGACGCCCTGCGCCACCAGGAGGCTCGCGAGACGCCGCGCGCGCGAGGGATCGGCCCCCGGAATCAGCACGTATTCCTTCAATCCGCCTTGATCGACCGCCGACTTGCGGAAGGCGACGAACTCATTGAGGAGCGCCCTGCGGTTCTCAGCGGCGGTGAGCGCGGTTCGGATGGCCGCGGTGAAGTGGTGCACCACGCCGTCCTTGAAAGTCAGGTCGTTGCCGTCGGTGCGCCGGAAGACGAGGCCGCGCGACGAGGCCTGCTCGAAGGTGTGCCCGAGGGAACCCTGGGCCATCGGCCAGGAGACGCCGTAGCCCGGATAGAACGAGTCGTAGATCTCTCCGATGAAGTAGGCGAAGCCCCTCTCGTCGAACTTAAGGGCGTTGGCGCGTCCGATCTTGTCGATCCATTCAGTCTGGGCCTTCGTTCGGAACGGATTCCCTGGCGGCGCCGAGGGTGGGAAGTAGTAAGTGGCGTCGCCGCCCTGCTCGTGGAGGTCGACCGTGACCTGCGGGAAGAAGTCGAGGAAGAGCTTCACCCGGCCCGCGGTCTCGGGTTGCGTGATGGCGAGCCAGTCGCGGTTCAGGTCGAAGAGGTAGTGATTGCTGCGTCCGCCCGGCCACGGCTCATCGTGCTCGGCGGAGAGAGGCTCGGAGTCGGGCGAGGCCGCGCGTCCCTGGAGGTTCTGGAAGTTGAAGCGCGCGCGGCCATCCGGGTTCTGCATCGGGTCGATCATGACCAGCGACTCGCGCAAGATGGTCTCGACGCCCGGGTCGTTCTTCGCCGCCAGAAGGTGATAGGCCTCGGCCATGGCCGCGTCGCCCGACGAGATCTCGTTTCCATGGACGCCGTGGATGAGCCAGGTGATCACGGGCGACCGGTCGATGATCGCGGAGAGCTCCGCGGGGGTCGCCGCGCGCGGGTCGGCGAGCTTCTTCATGTCGGCCTTGATCGAGTCGAGAGCCGCGATCCGCGCCGCGGTTCCCACGAACATCACGACCAGGGACCGGCCTTCGTACGTGCGCGCGTATTCGAAGACCTTCGCCCGCCCGCCCGACGCGGCCTCCAGAGCCTTGAAGTAGGTGATGAACCCTTCGCCGGTCGAGATCTCCTGGCCGTGGTCGTAGCCGAGGATTTTCCTGATCGTGGGGATCGCGGGATCGTAGGTAGTGCCGGGCGAGAGTTCGGGCGGACCGGCGAGCAGGGCAAGCAGGGCAAGGGAAAGCATGAAGGTCTCCGTTTGGGAAAAGAACGCGCGGGGCCGAGATCATAGGACGCGGACTCGACCATGGGGTCATCGGAGGCCCGGCCTTGGTACGTCTGGCCCATGGATCGCAAGGCTCTGATTCGACCGGGCAAGGAAACGCGCCGGCTGCTCGAGCCGATGGGGCTCCCGAAGCTGGAGCCCTCCGGCGATCGCGGCTACAACGCCGCGAGTTCCTTGCCGATGTAGATCATCTGGCCGGTGTGATGGTCGAAATGCGCGGCGCAGCGGACGAACATGCTGAGCCGGTCCTTCACATCTTCCGCGCCCACCGCCTCGAGGGGCGTGTGCCAGGAAGTCTCGGTCTGGGCGGCGAGGGTCTTGAGGACCAGGTCCACGGCCGCATCGAGCGCGCGCAGCACGTCCTCCTTCGGACGCTTCGCGGTGTCCGAAAACTCCAGAGGGCGGTCGCGGATGTAGCCGATGCCCGCGGTCCGCGCCCCGATGTAGTAGCTCAGATTTCCGGTGAGATGAAGAAGGAGATGTCCCACCGAGTTGCCGTAGCGGTACGGTCGATGCCAGAGCTGCTCCTGCGAAAGCGGCTCCACCAGGGAATGGACCTTCTGGCGCACCCGTTCGTAGTGCTGCGACAGACTCGCGGATATCAGCGCCGACAGTTTCGTGGAGTCGCTCATGGATGAACTATAGGACTCGCGGGCACCGCTTCGTGCGGTCCACCCTCCTGAATTGGCCCAATATCGACGGGTTCGAAGTAGCCTCGCGGTCATGGATTCCCGCGCCGCGTGGATGGATCCGCGCGGCCGAGGCGGCGGCGTTTGGTGACGTTTTTCACCAGACCCCGAGGCGGCGCGGCATAGACTCCTCGACCATGATCAGGGCGTTGTGGGTCTCCGCCGTCGTTGTCGTGCTCGCGGTGGGCGCGATGTTTCAAGCGCCGCCCGGCCAGGCCGATCCGGTTGGCACGCTGTTGCGAACCGCTCTTTCGGCCGGCGTCCTGGTCTTCCTGGGGCGGCTCGTGGGGACGGCGCCCCATCGGCGCCCGCCTCGGGCTCTGGCCGTGCGCGTGGTCATCCTCATCTTCGTCACCGTCGCCATCGAGGTCCTGGCCATCGGCTTTTCGCCCAACTGGTCGGTGGCCCTAGCGGTCTGGTACGTCGCGTTGTTCGCGGTCGGCGCTCTCTTGAACCGCTGGTGCGATGCTCCCGACCGCTACGCCCTTCTGGTGGCCACGTTCATCGTGGTCGCGAGTTCCCTCATTCTGATGGTCATCGCGGCGCTGAGCCCGCGCGCGTCCACCGATCTGACTTCGAACGCGGTCCTCGTCTCCCTGTGGCCCAACGTGGCCCGCATCGCCGGCCATCCCGCGGAGGCGGCATGGACGTGGCTCGCCTGGCGGGTGGCGGATCGCCTGCGCTCGCCCGAAGCGCGGCGGCCGAAGGCGTTCTCACGACCCGTGGCCACGGCGGCGGTGAAGAAGCAGAAATGAGTGGTCCGGCTGCCGACCTCAACCTCTGGAAGCAGCAACTCGACACCGTGCCGGACTCCGTGTGGGACGAGGTCCGGGTCGAGACGCTCATCCTCGCGGATAACCGTCTTCAGTCGCTGTCCGGGAAGATCGCCCGCCTCACCCGCCTTCGCACCCTCGATCTGGGGCACAACCAGCTCTCGGAGATCCCGGAGGCGCTCGGCGAACTCATCCAGCTCGACCGCTTCCTGTATCTCCACGACAATCGGCTGACCACGCTCCCTCCGAGCCTCTCCCGGTTGACCAGGCTTCGCTATCTCAACCTCAGCCAGAACGCCATGATCCGGTTACCCGAGGCGGTGCTTGGACTGGTCGGCCTCATTGAGTTGAAGGCGACGGACAATCAGTTTCAGGAGCTCCCATCGTCGCTTGACCGGCTCACGCGCCTTCGCGAGCTCCATCTGCGGAACAACCGCCTGGTGACCGTCCCCGAGTCCATCGGTCAGCTCTCCGATCTTCGGCAACTCGACCTGCGCGGCAATCCCTTGACCACGCTGCCGGCCGTTCTCGCGGAGCTTCCTCGTCTCGAGAAGCTGGACCTTCGCTGGACAAAGACGCTGCCCGAGCTCCCTTGGTTCGCGGATCTCGAGGCGCGAGGCTGCGCCGTCTATCGCTGAGGCGTGCGATCAGCTTTCAATCGATGATTGAAGCGCCGGGCTCCCATCGCGTTCCTTCAAGCCGTCCTCGGCCCGGGGGCGCTACCATTGCCGGATGAAGACACAATTCCTGGTCGCGGCGGCGCTCATGGCCTCGCTTGACTCGACCTCGGCAGCAGGGTTGGGACAGGCGGCCATCCCGCCTTCAGGGGGGAAAGTCATGACCGGTCAGGCCACAGGAACGTTCGAAGTGAAGGTGAAACCCCTGCCCGAGGACGTGAAAGTGCCCGGTGTCGTGGTGGGCCGGATGTCCATCGACAAGGTGTGGTCGGGCGACATGGTGGGAACCAGCATGGGCGAGATGGTGACTGCCGGCGGGGAGGTCAAGGGTTCGGGCGGCTATGTCGCGGTGGAGATGATGAAAGTGTCCATCAAGGGCCGCAGCGGCACGTTCACGCTCATGCATCACGCCACTATGAAGGCCAACGCCGACTTCAAGATGCTGATCAACGTGATACCCGACTCCGGAACCGGCGAGCTCACCGGCCTCGCCGGCGTCCTCACCATCATCATCGAGCCCGGCAAGCACTCGTACGTGTTCGACTACACCCTGCCCGGCGCGATGTAGTCATGATCGATGCCCTGAAGGAGTTCTTCAGGCTCAAGGCGGCGGATGGTCGGAATTCATCCACGCGAAGATCAGGGCGCGGGGCCAGGGCTAAGATCCCGGCACCAGATTTCACGGGTCCCGGGCGGGCTCCCTCCTTTTCGAGGATGAACGAATGAGATATCTACGACACTCCCTGTTTGGATTGAGCCTGCTGGCCATCGCGCCCCTCGCTCACGCGCAGGGGGCGAAGATCCCCACCACCAAAGACGCCTACGGATTCACGATCGGCGACGACTATCGCCTCGCGAACTACACCCAGTTCAGCGCCTACATGAAGAAGCTGGATGCGGCCTCGGACCGCATGACCCTCCAGTCCATCGGCAAGACCGCCGAGGGCCGCGATCAGCTCATGGCCATCATCACCTCGCCTGCGAATCACAAGCTGCTCTCGAAATACCAGGGCATCTCGCAGAGGCTGGCTCACGCCGAAGGCCTCACCGACGAGCAGGCCCGGGCCCTCGCGGCCGAGGGCAAGGCGGTGGTGTGGATCGACGGCGGCCTGCACGCGACCGAGGTCCTGGGCGCGGCCCAGCTCACCGAGACCATCTACGAGCTGGTGAGTCGCGCCGACGCCGAGACCATGAATATCCTCAACAACGTCATCGTCCTCGCCACCCACGCGAATCCGGACGGCATGGAGCTCGTCTCCAACTGGTACATGAAGGAGCAGGACGAGAAGAAGCGGAACAGCGGCGACATCCCGCGGCTGTACCAGAAGTACATCGGCCACGACAACAACCGCGACTTCTACATGGCGAATCAGCCGGAGACCCAGAACATCGTCCGCCAGCTCTTCGCGGAGTGGTTTCCCGTGGTCATGTACAACCACCATCAGACCGGCCCTACCGGCGCCGTGATGTTCGCGCCGCCTTTCCGCGACCCCTTCAACTACAACTTCGACCCGATGATCCCGGTCGAGCTCGATCTCGTGGGCGCGGCCATGCACTCACGCTTCGAGGCCGAAGGCAAGCCCGGCGTCACCATGCGCAAGGGCGCCAACTACTCGACCTGGTGGAACGGGGGGCTGCGCACCAGCGCCTACTTCCACAATCAGATCGGCCTCCTCACCGAAACCATCGGCAACCCCACCCCGGTGGAGATCGAGTTCGTGCCGCAACGGATGCTCCCGAACGCGGACATGCCCCTGCCCATCGCCCCGCAGACCTGGCACTTCCGCCAGTCCATCGACTACTCGATCACCGCCAACTGGGCGGTGCTCGACCTGGTGGCGCGCATGAAGGAGACCTTCCTCTTCCGCATGTACAAAATGGGGAAGAACTCGATCGACCGCGGCAACCGCGACAGCTGGACCTTCACGCCGCACGGGATCGAGGCCATCCAGGCCAAGGTCGCGAAGGAGATGCGCGCGCCCTCCGGTCCCGCGTCCACCATCAACCCGACCATGGCTCCGGGCGGGCTCTTCGTCGCAAACCCCGGCGGCCGCTCGCCCGTGGCTCCCGTGAAGTACTTCGACGAATTGAAGGATCCAAGCAAGCGCGATCCGCGCGGCTACATCATCCCCGCTAACCAGGCCGACTTCCCGACGGCCACGAAGTTCATCAACGCCCTGATCCACAACGGAATCACCATCCACCGGGCGACCAAGGACTTCACGGTGGCGGGGAAGTCGTATCCCGCGGGTTCGTTCGTGGTGAAGTGCGCCCAGGCCTTCCGACCGCACATCCTCGACATGTTCGAGCCCCAGGATCATCCGAACGACTTCGCCTCGCCCGGCGGTCCGCCCATTCCGCCCTATGACAACGCGGGCTGGACGCTCGCGTACCAGATGGGCGTTCAGTTCGACCGCCTGCTCGAGCCCTTCGAAGGCCCCTTCGAGGTTATCCCCGCGAGGACGTTCGCCAAGCCCCTCGCCGCTCAGGTGACGAATGCGACGGGGGCCGCGGGCTTTGTGCTCCCGGCCGCCGAGAACGATTCGTTCCTGGTCGCGAACCGTCTCCTGAAGGCGGGCGTCGCGGTCGAGCGCATGACCTCGGGCGCCTCGGCGGGAGCCTTCTACATCCCCGCGAATGCGACCGCGCTGCCCGTCCTCCAGAAGGCGGCCACCGACCTCGGCGTCTCGGCCTCGGGAGTCGCCTCGAAACCCGCGGGCAATTCGATGCCGCTCAAGACCGAGCGCGTCGGTCTCGCCGACACCTACGGCGGCAG
Organism: Vicinamibacteria bacterium; assembly: GCA_031392925.1. Classification (GTDB taxonomy): domain Bacteria; phylum Acidobacteriota; class Vicinamibacteria; order Fen-336; family JAGNNV01; genus JAGNNV01. The sequence continues at coordinate 21,284 of JANMVV010000333.1, read as the reverse complement.
CATTCCCTCGGGCTGGATGCGCTGGCTGCTCGAGCAGTTCGAGTTCGCCTCCGTAGAGCAGATTTTCCCGAAGGACATCGACGCCGGCAATCTGAACGCGAAGTACGACGTCCTGATCTTCGCCGACGAGATCCTGCCCGAGAACGACAACCCGCCCGCGAGCCTCTTCGGCGGGCGCCAGCCTTCCGAGGAGCGCGCCGGCGAGTTCAAGAACCGTCTCGGACGCTACTCGGTCGCGAAGAGCGTGCCCGCGATCAAGGCGTTCCTCGAAGCGGGCGGCAAGGTCGTCGCCGTGGGTTCTTCCACCGTGCTCGGGGAGCACCTCGGTCTCGTCGGAGATCATCTCGTCGAGAGGACGGCGGCGGGCGAGAAGAAACTCGGCCGCGAGAAGTACTACGTGCCGGGATCGGTGTTGCGCGCCGAGGTGAACCCCGCTCATCCCCTGGCCTGGGGCATGTCCAAGGACCTCGATGTCTTCTTCGATAATTCGCCGGTGTTCGACCTCCATCCCGATTCGCCCCTCAAGGGCGTCACCGCAGTGGCCTGGTTCCCGAATGCGACTCCGCTCCGCAGCGGCTGGGCCTGGGGCCAGCATTACATCGAGGGCGGAGTCTCGGTGGCCGAGGCGAGCGTCGGTCAGGGTCGGCTGATGATGTTCGGTCCCGAGATCACCTTCCGCGGCCAGCCGCACGGCACCTTCAAGTTTCTGTTCAACGGGATTTACAGGTAGCAACCCCGATGACCGACTCCTTCGCGGAGTATCGGCTCGGCCCGTCTTCCGACCGCGTTGACCTCCTGGAGCGGTCCCGCGAGGTGCCGTAGTCTTCAAGAAATCCCGATCACGAGGAGCCGTCATGAGTCCATCGTCTTTCCGTTCATTTCGCTGCGCCCTGGGCCTGCTGGTGCTCGCGGCCTCGAGCGTCCGGTCCGCCGACTACGACGTCATCGTGCGAGGCGGCGCCGTCTACGACGGATCGGGCGGCCGCCCGCGCGTCGCCGACCTGGGCATACGCGGGGATCTGATCGCGACTATCGGCGACCTGTCGAAGGCTTCGGCGACCCGGGTGCTCGACGCCCGGGGCCTCGCGGTGGCGCCCGGCTTCATCAACATGCTCTCGTGGTCGGTCGAGTCCCTCATCGTCGACGGCAAGTCGCAAGGCGAGATCCGTCAGGGCGTGACCACCGAGATCTTCGGCGAGGGCGATTCCATGGGTCCCCTCACTCCCGCGATGAAGAAGCAGCGTGAGGAGGGCATGGGCGACATCAGGTACAAGATCGAGTGGACGACGCTCTCCGAGTACCTGCAATACCTCGAGAAGCGCGGGATCTCGACGAACGTGGCCTCCTACATCGGGGCCGCGACCATTCGCGAACATGTCATCGGTCTCGACGACAGGAAGGCGACGCCTGAGCAGATGGAGCGGATGCGCGAGCTGGTCCGTGCGGAGATGAAGGCCGGCGCTTTGGGCATCGGCTCCTCGCTCATCTACGCCCCCGCGGTGTACGCGGACACCCACGAGCTGATCGAGCTCTCGAAGGTCGCGGCCCAGTACCAGGGCAAGTACATCTCGCACATGCGCAGCGAGGGCGACCTTCTGGTCGAGGCGGTGGACGAGCTCATCTTGATCGCGCGGGAGGCGAAGATCCCCGCGGAGATCTATCACCTCAAGGCCGCGGGGGAGTCGAACTGGGGCAAGCTGGGCGCGGTCATTCAGAAGGTGGAAGCGGCCAGAGCCGAGGGGCTGAAGGTCACCGCCGACATGTACACCTACACCGCGGGCGCCACCGGCTTCGATGCGTGCCTGCCGCCCTGGTCGCGATCGGGAGGACCGGACGCGGTGTTCAAGCGTCTCGAGGACCCGGCCACCCGGGCCCGCATCTCGACGGAGATGAAAGCGAAGGGCTCGGGCTGGGAGAACATCTGCGCCGCCGCCGGATCCCCGGAGCGCATGCTCCTCCTCGAGTTCAAGAACGAGGCGCTCAAGCCGCTTCAAGGGAAGACGCTCGCCGAAGCGGTCAAGCTTCGGGGCGGCAAGGACTGGACGGAGGTGATCATGGATCTCGTCCACGAGGACCGCACTCGCGTGGGCGTCGCCTTCTTTCTGATGTCCGAGGACAACGTCCGCAAAGAGGTGAAGCTGCCCTGGGTCTCCTTCGGTTCGGACGCCGCCTCGATGGCTCCCGAAGGTGTCTTCCTGAGGTCGAGCACCCATCCCCGCGCGTACGGAAACTTCTCGCGGCTCCTTGGACGCTACGTCCGCGAAGAGAAGCTCATTCCTCTTGAGGAGGCGGTTCGCCGGCTGGCCGCGCTGCCCGCGCAGAACCTCGGCCTGGATCGCCGAGGGCTTCTCAAGGAAGGAATGTTCGCGGACGTCGTGGCTTTCGATCCCCTGACCATCGGCGACCGCGCCACCTTCGATGACCCCCACCGGTATTCCGTGGGTATGAAGCACGTCGTGGTCAACGGGACGCCGGTGCTGGTGGACGGCGAGCACACGGGCACCCGGCCGGGGCGCGCGGTGTGGGGGCCCGGGCGTGATCCCGTCACCGACCCGAAGGCGCCGCCCCGGATCACCCTGCACCTCGCGGGAGACTCCACCATGGCCGACAAGCTTTCTACGAGCCGACCGGAGACCGGCTGGGGTGAACGCCTGCAGCAGTTCTTCCGGGAGGACCGGGTGCGGGTGGCGAACTACGCGCAGAACGGCCGAAGCACCAAGACGTTCATCAGCGAGGGCTTATGGGATGCCTTGCTCGCGGAAGTGAAGGCCGGGGACTACGTGTTCATCGAGTTCGGTCACAACGACGAGTCGAAAGAGAAGGGCGAACGCTACACGCCTCCCGAAGACTTCAAGCGGAACCTCACCCGATTCGTGGCCGAGGTGAGCGCCCGGAAAGCGACGCCGGTCCTGATGACGCCTCTGATGAGGCGCCGGTTCGATGCGACGAACGCCGTGCAGGACACGCATGGCGAGTACCCCGATCTGGTGAGGTCCGTGGCCGTGGATACCGGCGCGCCCCTCATCGATATGCACCGGGCGAGCGCGCGGGTGCTCGGCGAGTATGGCCCGGAGAAGTCGCGGCAGCTCTTTGTACAGCTCAAGCCCGGAGAGAGCCCGAACTACCCTCAGGGGGTTGAGGACAACACTCACTCGTCGCCCATCGGGGCGAGCCTCAATGCGAAGCTCGCCGCCGAAGGGATCCGCGAACTGAAGCTCGGACTCGCGGAATGGCTGCGCTAGGAACAGGCGAACCGGGATGACGCCGGCGCTGAAGTGAAAGCACTCCGCGACGGCGGGTCGGCGTCACTTGACGACCGGCGCGTCCGCGGGCTTCTTCTTGTTCGCCTCGATGTTGACGGTGATCTCGACCTCGTCGCCGAGCATCATTCCGCCGGAGTCGAGGGTCTGGTTCCAGACAATGCCGTAGTCCTTGCGGTTGAGCTTCGTATTGAGGCTGAAGCCGGCCTTCTCGGTGCCGCGCGGGTCGGTGACCGTGCCGCCGAAGTCGACGGGAATCGTGAGCTCCCTGGCCGTGCCGTGCATGATGAAGATGCCGGTGACGTTGAAGGTGTCGGCGTCCACGGGAACGATCTTCGTGCTCTTGAAGGTGATCTCGGGGTTTTTCTCGGCGTCGAAGAAGTCCGCACTCTTGAGGTGGGTGTCACGACCGGTGTTCGCGGTGTTGATGGACGCGGTCTTGATCGCGAACTCCACCGAGGAGGCGCCGGGCTTTCCGGGAACGATGGAGATGGCGCCGGAGAAGTCATCGAAGCGGCCCGAAACCTTCGAGACGAAGTGGCGGACGCGGAAGGTCACCTCGGAGTGGACCTTGTCGACGTTATACACATCCTGGGAAAAGGCGGCCGAAGCGGCCAGGGTGAGGGCGAGGGTGAGAGGGGTCTTCATGAGTGCGTTCCTTGTATTAAATGTCTTTCTGGGGTGGGGGTCTACTGCTTGCGTAAAGAGGTGCAGCGCGCGGCGCAGGCGCTGCGGATGGCATCGAGGCCGGTGATGAGCTGGTCGATCTGGGCGCCGTTCAGCCCCGCGAAGAGGACTTCGCTCGCCTGGGGAACGGTGGTGTCGAGCCGGAAGAGGAGGGCGAGGCCCTTCTTCTCTATATGACAGAGAACCTGACGGCGGTCGGCCCGCGGACGTTCGCGCCGGACCAGCCCTGCGAGCTCCAGCCGATCGATCAGCCGGGTGATCCCGGGGGCCTGCTCCACCAGACGAGCCCCGATTTCCAGGGTGGGGAGACCGGTGTCCCTCGCCCCCCGCAGGATTCTCAGCACGTTGAACTGCGCGAGCGTGATTCCCTCGGGCTCGAGGACCTCGGAGATCCTCCAGCGCAGCATGTCCGCGGTGCGCAGGATTCCCACGAACGCCTCTTCCCGGTTCGAGGGGAAGGGTTTGCTCTGTCGCAGTTCGCGAAGAATGGAACTCTGGGGCATGCGGTGAAGATAACTAAGCAACAGTTGATGTGTCAAGTATCAACGAAAAAACTTTACTTTACCCTCCGGCGCGCGATAGGCTCCGCGTCGAGATAAATATGAGCACACAGATACCGATGGTCGATCTGAGGGCGCAGTACCTGCGGATCAAGAATGACATCGACGCGGCCATGGCCCGCGTCGTCGACACTACCGCCTTCATCAAGGGGCCCGACTGCGGCGCCTTCGAGAAGGAATTCGCGGCCTTCTGCGGAGCGGAAGCCTGCGTCGGTGTCGCGAATGGCACGGATGCACTCACCTACGCCCTGCGCGCCTATGGCGTGGGCCCAGGTGACGAGGTGGTCACGGTGGCCAACACGTTCATCGCTACCGGCGAGGCCATCTTCTTGAATGGGGCCAAGCCGGTCTTCGTGGATGTCGACGACGTCACCTACACCCTCGACCCGAACAAACTCGAGGCCGCGATCACCAGGAAGACGAAGGTGATCATCCCCGTCCATCTCTACGGCCATCCCTGCGCGATGGAGGCGATCAACCGGATCGCCGCCGCCCATGGCATCCCGGTGCTGGAGGACTCGGCGCAGGGCCACGCGGCCACCCTCAACGGAAAGAAGACGGGCACGCTCGGTCATGCCGCATGCTTCAGCTTCTATCCGGGAAAGAATCTCGGCGCTTACGGCGACGCGGGCGCGGTGGTATCGAATGACACGGAATTCATCGCGAAAGTCCGCCAGATCGCGAATCACGGCGGCGGAACCAACAAGTACGACAACGTGATAGTCGGCACGAACTCGCGTCTTGACACCCTCCAGGCTGCGATTCTTCGCGCCAAGCTGCCCCACCTCCAGCAGTGGACCGACGAACGCCGGGTGCGCGCCGCCCTTTATTCGAAGCTGCTCGACGGGGTCCCCGGCCTGATCACCCCGAAGGAGGCCAAGGGCGCCCGGTCGGCCTGGCACCTCTATACGGTTCGGACACCCAAGCGGGACGGACTGATCGAGGAGTTGAAGAAGCACGGGGTGTCGACCGCGGTTCACTACCCGAGGCCGATTCACCTTCAGCCCGCCATGAGCCCTGCCGGAGGCAAGGCGGGCGACCTGCCGGTCTCCGAGGACCTGTCTCGCGAAGTGGTCTGCCTGCCGCTCTATCCCGAACTGCCCCTCGAAGAGGTGGAACGGATCGCGGGCGTCGTGCGCGCCTTCCTCAAGACCTCCAGCCCCTCATGAAGATCGGTCTGGTCGGCTGCGGCTACTGGGGCAAGAACATTGCCCGTAATCTTCATCAGATGGGTCTGCTGGGTGCTATCTGCGACCCGAGCGCCAAAGTGCTCGAGAGCGTGCCGAAGCTCTATCAAGGGGCGCTCGCCACGAAGTCACTGGCCGATCTCCTGAAGTCGAAAGAGATCGACGCCATCGTCATCGCTTCTCCCGCGGCGCAGCACGCCGCCATCGCCAAGGCCGCCCTCACCGCGGGCAAGGACGTCTTCGTGGAGAAGCCGCTCGCGCTCGATGTGAAGGAGGCGAAGGCTCTCCTCGATCTCGCGAAGAAGAAGAAGCGGATCCTGATGGTCGGCCACATCCTCCAGTACCATCCCGCGATCCGCAAGCTCAAGGAGCTGGTCGACGCCGGCGACCTCGGGGACATCCAGTACGTCTATTCGAACCGGCTCAATCTTGGGAAGATCCGCCACGAGGAGAACATCCTGTGGAGCTTCGCGCCCCACGACATCTCGGTCATCCTGCTCCTTCTCGGCCGACTGCCCAAGAGCGTAGCCACCACGGGCGAGAGCTGGCTCCGCAAGGGCGTGGCCGACGTCACCATGACCACGCTGGAGTTCGACAAGGGCGCGCGCGCCCACATCTTCGTGAGCTGGCTGCATCCGTTCAAAGAGCAGAAGCTCGTGGTGGTGGGCAGCAAGCGGATGGCGGTCTTCGATGACGTGGTCAAGGAGGGGAAACTCCGGCTCTTCGACAAGGGCGTCGACTGGCTGGACGGGCAACCGGTGATCCGGCAGACCTCGGAGTCGACCCTCTTCTTCCCTGACCTCGAGCCCCTGCGCGAGGAACTGCTGCACTTTGCAGACTGCATCCGCACCCGCAAGACCCCGCATACGGATGGCCGGAACGGTCTCGACGTCCTGCGGGTCCTCGATGCGGGTCAGCGTTCCCTCGACAACCGGGGCAAGCCGGTCATCCTCAAGAAGCGCCTCTAATCACGGGAAACACCAGTGTCAGAAAAGAACTACTTCGTCCACGCATCGAGCTACATCGACGAACCCGCAACCATCGGCGAGGGCACGAAGATCTGGCATTTCTCGCACATCCTGAAGAACGTCCAGGTCGGGAAGAAGTGCAACATCGGCCAGAACGTGGTCATTGGACCCAATGTGAAGGTCGGGGATAACTGCAAGGTCCAGAACAACGTCAGCGTCTATGAAGGCGTGGAACTCGAGGACAATGTCTTTTGCGGTCCATCGATGGTTTTCACCAACGTCTTCAATCCCCGCAGCGAAGTGGTGCGCAAGGACGAGTACCGTAAGACGCTGGTGAAGAAGGGCGCCTCCATCGGCGCTAATGCCACCGTGGTCTGCGGGTCGACCATCGGCGAGTACGCCTTCGTGGGCGCCGGGTCGGTGGTGACGCGCGACGTTCCCGCCTACGCGCTGGTGATGGGAAATCCGGCGCGGCGCACCGCCTGGATGTGCCGGTGCGGCGAGAAGCTCGGCAAGTCGAAGGCCGGCGAGGTCGCGACCTGCCCCGCCTGCCACGCGTCCTACGACGTCGCCGCCGACCACATCACCCCGAAGGCCTGAGACCCTTCCCCGACCCGCGTCCGTCCGATCCGCCGGTTAGGGCTTCGCGACCGGGCGCGGTTCGACGATCTCAAACGAGAGCAGCAGCGTACGCTGCGCCCGGTTGAAGTTGTCGTCCGACACCAGGAGCAGGCGCACGGCACCGTTCGCGCCACGATAGGCGGTGATTCCTTCGAAGTTGTCGGTGGCGAGGGGAGCCCGGAGCTCGGCCATCAGTTCACCCTGAAGCACCGCTCCAGGCTTCACCGAGTCTCCCCGAACCCGCATGATGCGCGAGCGGAGATCGGTGGGGGCGAGCGCGGACCAGAGGCGTTCCAGCACCACGAGATCCCCGTTCGGCAGGACAGTCGCGTCCGAGGCTTCGAAACCGGGAGCGCTTGCCCTCCATTCGAGCGCCGACCAACGACCGCCCTGCAGGAGGAAGGCCGCGAAGTTCCCGCGTTCGGTTTTCATCTGCTCGGTGATCGCGAGGACACGCCCGTCCGGCCAGTTGGCGATGGACTCCAGGCCTCCATTGGAGGGAGCGTCCTGAAGCGCAGCCGGCGTTTCGAACGCCTGCGCCGGCCCGACCAGGCCGGCGCTGTAGGCCCAGATCCGATGATGCTGTTCGAAGCCGACGAGCACGTGGCCGTCGGGCAGGCGCGAGACCGACTCGGCGTCGCCGAACGCTTTACCGGCGATGGGCGCTCCCTCGAGATTCACCAGCGGCTCGATGCTCGCCGCATCCACACCGCGCAGCTGATCGTCCTGGATCACCAACCGGCCGATGAGCTTGTCTCCCTGGTCGGTGATCGCGAGGATGCGGAGCTCTCCGCTTTTCTCCTCGACGCTCAATCCCGATATGCCGCCGAATCCCTTGTCTTCGGACCTCAACCACAGCCCGCCCAGATACCGGAGGTCTCCCACTCGCTGGAGCTTCGGATCGATTGCGGAAAGAGGCACGCTCTGGGCGGTCAGGGTAATCTCTCGTCTCGGGCGGACCGCCGGCTGAGCGAAAGCGAGACCGAGAGCGACAATGCCCGCCGCCCCCCCTACGAACCGTCCCCAAAGAGTCTTCGGGAGAAACCCTTGAACCTTCAATACGACTCCCGAAAGGCGGTGACCTTCCTCGTGCATGCGGGCGAAACCCTAGCGGACTCCGGCCCGGCGAGTGAAACCCGAGGCATCGGACAGGTATCTCGATGAGTGGGGCGACCGCGTCGAAGAGCCTGTCCCGCGTGGCGTGGTTCACGCTCGGCTGGAACGTCTTGGTGATCCTGTGGGGAGCGGTGGTCCGAGCCACCGGCTCGGGGGCGGGCTGCGGGGCGCACTGGCCCACCTGCAACGGTTCGGTGGTTCCCCTCGCCCCGACCATGGGAACCCTGATCGAGTACTCGCACCGCCTGACCAGCGGCGTCGCCCTGCTCCTGGTCGCTTTCGTTCTCCTTCGGGTCCGCCGTCATCGCGAGGCCGGACACCTGGCGCGCTTCTGGTCGGCCGCCTCCATGGTGCTCATCCTGACCGAAGCCGCGGTGGGCGCGGGGCTCGTGGTGTTCGAACGCGTGGCCGGCGACACCTCGGTTGCCCGCGGCTACTGGATCTCCGGTCACCTGGTCAATACGTTCCTGCTCCTGGCCGCACTCGTCCTGACCGCGCGTTTCGTGGACGGCTCGCCCCGCCCCTTCTCCGAGCGAGTCTCTCCGCTTCGGGCCACGTTCCCGTCGGCCAGCCGGGGATGGCCGACACTCCTGGCCGTCCTCGCCCTGGTGGCGACGGGGATGTCGGGAGCGATCGCCGCCCTCGGCGACACCCTGTTCAAGGCGGAAACCCTGCGGGAGGCCATCGCCCAGGACTTCTCGTCCGCTTCCCACATCTTTCTGAGGCTGCGCATCCTTCACCCCGTGATCGCGTTGATCGGCGGCGGACTGGTCCTCATGGTCGCCTACCGGACGATGACCACGAATCCCAACCGGCCGAATGCTCGCCAGCTCGGCCTGGTCCTCGCCGGTCTGGTTGTCATCCAGTGGTTCCTCGGGCTCACCAACCTCGTCCTTCTTGCGCCCACCTGGCTTCAGGTCGTCCATCTGTTTGCGGCCGACCTCATTTGGCTGAGCCTGATCCTCGTGGCCGCGGACGCCGAAGCCTGAGACTGACCCCTCTCAGGCTCGCGGGCTCTCGAGACGCGAGTGGACGACGGAGACGACCACCCCGGCGAGCAAAATCACCAGAACCACTCCGAGCAGATACAGATTGAAGCCATGGCCGAGGATCTCCTTGAGCCATGAGTGGATCAGCATCTTGACTCCGATGACCATCAGGACCACGGCGAGCGCCACCTTGAGGTAGCGGAACTCGTTGATCATTCCAGCGAGAGCGAAGTACAGACTGCGCAGTCCGAGGATGGCGAAGACGTTGCTGGTGAAGACCAGGAACGGGTCGGTGGTGACGGCGAAGATCGCGGGGATCGAGTCGACCGCGAAGATGAGGTCCGTCACTTCGACCATGATCAGGGCGAGCAGAAGGGGAGTGGCGAGAAGCGTTCCCGGCCGGGCCGCGTCGACGATTCGGTCGGTCTCCGGCGCCGCGCCTGGTGTCGCGGCTTCCTGGGAGGCGTCGGAGCCCGCGCGCACGTAGAAGCGCTCGCCGTGGAACCTCTCGGTTACCGGCCAGATCCTCCGGATCGTGCGCACCACGATGTTCTGATTCGGATCCGTCTCGTCGGCCTTGATCAGGAGCATCTTGATCCCGGTCAGGATCAGGAATCCGCCGAAGACATAGATGACCCAGGTGAAGCGCTGGAGGAGATGCGCGCCGAGGGCGATCATCGCGCCGCGCATCAGCAGGGCGCCGAGAATTCCCCAGAAGAGGACCCGATGCTGATAGATGCGGGGGACCGCGAAGAAGCCGAAGAGCATGGCGATCACGAAGATGTTGTCGACGGCGAGCGACTTCTCCACGAGGTACCCGGTGAGGTACTTGACCATGGCGTCGGAGCCGTCGTTGTAGACCGTGCCGACCGCGGCGATCTCCAGGGGCTCGATGGTCATCTGGTCGGGGGTGAGGCCGAGACCCATCCAATGGTTCTCGTAGCCCGCGTAGATGAAGCCCGAGAAGAGAAGGCCGAGGGAAATCCAGAAGGCGGACCAGCCGAGGGCTTCCCTCACCGAGACGACGTGGGCCCTGCGGTGGAAGACGCCCAGGTCGAGCGCCAGGAGCACGAGAACGAGAGCGATGAAACCGGCATACATCCAGAACATGACGGGAAGGCTAGGGGTTCACCAATCCATATACAAATACATTATTACGATTAAATCCATAACGTAATGTGACCCACGGTCCGCCCGGGTCCCGGGGCGGGACGGGAACTTCGGCAGGGGCTTCAGGGAGCTGAGGCGGGCGGCGCCCGCCGCTTCGTGGCTTGTTCGAAAGCGAAGGCGAGCTCAAGCAGCTTCGGTTCACTGCAGGCCATTCCGGTGAAGCTGACGCCAAACGGGGCGGGCTTCGGGTCGAACCCGAGCGGGAAGGGACTTGCCGGCGCGCCCCCGCCCGCGCCTCCTCCGCCAAAAGGAACATTGGGCACGAAGCCGAAGGGCACGATCACCGTCGGATAACCGGGCTTGGCCGCGATCGAAGCACCCGAGGGGCCGGGGAAGAGGAGAGCGTCGAGGTTGTTCTTTTTCATGGCCGCGTCGATGCCCTCGGTTCCGGCAAGGCGTATGTCCTTGGCGCGGTCGGCCTGATAGCGGGACCGATCCATCTGCACGTCCATCTCGTCCGAGATGTCGAGCTGGGCCTGGCCGTACTTGATGGCCCCCGCCTTCTGATGGGCCACGTTCCACTGCCGAAGCTCGGTGAGCGTCTTCACCGGAGCCGCGTCGCCGAGGGTCTTGAGCCAGGCGTTGAAGTCGCGCTTCATTCCGTACTTCAGGACCACCGAGCACTCCGCGTCCTTGCCCTTCCCGTTGTCGAGCCCGCCGCAGGTGCCAAAGCTCAGGAAGCTGTTCGCGGCGTCCGTGGCCACGATGCTCGGGATGTCCGCGGGATCCACGATGATGGCGCCCTGCTGCTTCAGGATCTCGATGGCCTCGGCCATGACCTTGGCCTGGTCTGGGTTGAGGCCCCCGCGCGGTTCCTTCGCGCCGGGAGTGAGCGCGCGGTCATAGAACGACGCGCGGGGAATGCCGATGCGCGCGCCCTTCAGGCCGGCGGGGTTGAGGAATTTCGTGTAGTCGCGGCCCGGCGGCGGCGTGCAGGCCTTGGTGGCCGCGTCATTGGGGTCGGGAGCCGCGCTTTCGAGCACGCCCATCATCACCGCGACGTCGCTGACCGTGCGTCCCATGGGCCCCGCGGTGTCCTGATCGGCGGTGATGGGGATGACCCCATAGCGGCTGATGCGCCCGACCGTCGGCTTGATCGCGGCCAGCATGTTCTGGTTCGCCGGGCTCAGGATGGAGCCGGAGGTCTCCGTGCCCACGTTCGCCGCCCAGAAATTCGCGGAGGTCCCGATGCCCGAACTCGAGCCGCCGGTGCTCAGCACCGGGCGTCCGTCGAAATTCGCCTCGCGCGGATCGCGGCGCGGATCGTAGGGATTCATTCCGTAGCCCTTGAGCGCGTTGTAGTTCGCCGGCATGCCCGAGGCCACCCAGTTGGCGAGCTCGCTGAGTCCGGTCTTCGCGATGATGATGGCGCCCGCGTCGCGAAGGTTCCCGGTGATCGTGGCTTCGTAGCCCGGGGTGAAGCCCGCGAAGGCGAGCGCGCCGCCGGTGGTGGGCATCTGGGTGGTGTGGATGTTGTCCTTGAGGGCCACGGGAATTCCATGCAGCGGGCCGCGGAGCTTGCCCGCCGCTCTCTCGCGGTCGCGTTCATCCGCTTCCTTGAGCGCGTCCTTGTTCACGGTGATCGCCGCGTTCAGCTGGTCTTCGTATATGGCGATGCGGGTCAGGTATTGAAGGACGATCTCCCGCGAGGTGGTTCGCTTCTGTTCGAGGGCGAGGCGCATTTCCGGGATGGTGGCTTCGACCACGGAGAACGGTTTGGGGGGCGGGGCGGGGGCGTTCTTCGCGGGTCTTTCAGCGGGAGCCCCCGAGGCGGCGGCGGTGGAGAGAAGAAGGGCGGCCAGGGTGAGGAGACGTGGAGTCATGCGCGTGATTGTAGGCCCTTACTTCATGGCCTCGAGCGTCTTCCTGGCCGTCGCGGTAATCGCGTGCTTCGGATAGTCGGCGATGAGCTTCGCCAGGACGCTTTTCGCCTCGGCGCCCCGGCCGAGGTTCACGAGGCAGCGGGAGAGCAGGAACTTCAGCCGCGGATCCATGTCCGCCTCGGCCGGAAGGGCCAGGCCTTCGCGGAGCATGGTTTCGGAATCGGTGAAGCTCGACTGCGACTCGATGATCCGGGCCAGCATCATGCGCACGCGCTTGCGCTCGCGCAGGGAGCCCTGGTCGTTCCGCCGCGCCCGCTCCAGGAGCGGCCGCGCGTCGTCGCGATAGTTGAGCTCGTACATCTTCGACCCGAGGCCATAAAGCGCGGCGAAGTTGTCGAGGTCGGTGGCGAGCGTCTTCTCCCAGCGGATCATGTCCGCGCCCTCGATCTCCGCGTTGGTCAGGAGCTTCAGGAAGTCCTCCGCATTCACGTAGCCCTCGATCCGGGCCACCGCTCGCCCGCCCGAGGTGAAGAAGCCGATGGTGGGCAGGCTCTCGACGCCGTGTTCCTCGCCCAGCTCGACCTCGTCGGTCCGGCCCTCGGTGTTGACCTTGACCGGCACCGTGGTCTTCGACAGGCGCGCGACGACACCCCGGTCCTTGTAGGTCGTCTCGTCGAGCTTCTTGCAGAACGTGCACCAGGAGGCCCAGAAGTCGACCATCACCAGCTTGCCTTCACTGCGGGCGCGGGTCTTCGCCGACTTGAAGTCCTTCTCCCACTTCAGGCTCGGGCCCAACCCGGCGGGAGCCAGAAGCGCCGCCATCGCGAGAGCGAGAGCCGGGCGGAGGGTCATGACGAACGCGGGGCCCGCCTCGATGAAGCCGCGCGGTACGCGGCCTCGACGAAGCCGGTGAAGAGGCCGTCGAAGACCTGCGACGTCTTCCAGAAATTCTCGGGATGCCACTGTACCGCGACCACGAACCTCCGGTCGCGCATTTCAAGCCCTTCGACGATGCCGTCCCCGGGCGAGGTGGCCGAGACGATGAGGCCCCCGCCGATGCGCTTCGCGGCCTGATGGTGGAAGGAATTCACGCCCACGCGGGTGGTGGACAGCAGTTCCGCGAGCTTCGAGCCGGGCACTAGGGTCACTTCGTGCGCGATCTCCACGCGGTTCTCGCCGCTTTCATGGACGACCGCGCCGGGAACATCGGTGGGGATGTCCTGGATCAAGGTGCCGCCAAGGGCCACGTTCAGGACCTGCAGGCCGCGGCAGATGCCGAGAACCGGCAAGTCGCGCCGCACCGCTTCGCGCGCGAGAGTGATCTCGAAGGGATCCCGGGGACCATCGACGCGGCCGAGGGCGGTGTGAGGAACCTCGCCGAAGATCACCGGGTCCACGTCGGTGCCGCCCGAGAGCATGAGACCGTCGCAATTGTCGAGGATCTCGCCCGCGAGCTGCTCGGCTTCGTCGAGGGGATTGGTGAAGCCGGAGGCGATGATGCTGGGGAGGCCGCGCGCCTTGGAGACGGCGTGGAGATAGTCGAAGCGCAGCCAGGTGTGGTTGGTTGTGCCGGGATTGCTTCCGGCGGTGATAATGATGCGGGGGCGCGGGCCGGTCACATGCGATCCGGAATGGGAATCCCGAGAAGGCCCGCCACGTCGGTGGTGTGCCTCACAAAGAGGTCGACGACGAGGACGCGGACCGCGCGCAGATCCTCGGTCTCCGCGCGCAGCACGGTGTGGGCCGGATTCTGGTAGTAGCCGTGAAACGCCTGCGCGATCTGGAAGGCGTGGCGCGTCATGACGCTCGGCTCCTCCGTCCTCACCGCCGTCTCGATGGCCTCATCGGTCCGCGCCATGGCGAGGAACAGGGACCACGCCGAGGACCCTTCTTCGGTGGCGAGCCAGGCGGCAAGCAGTTCCTTATCGAGCGCGCGCTGCACGAGGGCCTGCACCTCGTGGCCTTCCGCGGCCACCCTGGCGAGAATGCTGCGAGCGCGCACCACGCTGTTCTGAATGTAGGGGCCGGTCTCGCCGGTGAAAGCGAGGGCTTCTTCCATGTCGAACGTGATGATCCGGTTCCGCGAGAAACGCAGCATGAAGTAGCGCAGGGCTCCGACCGCGATCTCCCGCGCCGCCTTCTCCCGATCTTTCTCCGTCCGATCGGGATCGCGGGTGGCGATTTCACTCGAGGCCTTGGCCTCGAGCGCGTCGATCAGGTCGTCGGCCTTGACCCCGAGACCGCGACGGCCGGAGACCTTGACCACACCCGCGTCTTCGTCGACCTCGTAGCCAAGCTCCTTCGCGGTCGCCTTCGACAGCACGACCTTCTCGTAGCCGAGATGGCGGGTGCCCTCGGCGGGCCCCGGTCCGGCCAACGCGGCGACTCCCGCCTTCACCACGCGCTGCGGATAGCTCTGGCCGACGTCGATGACATTGAAGACGAGCGATGCGCCCGCGCCGAAAGCCGGCGCGCCTTCATCGGCGGGTCCGCTGGTCGACGACCACAGGGGCCGCGCGGGCGTCGAGTCTTCGTGGCGGCGATAACGGAAATCGAGGCCGAGCTTGCCGAGCTTCCAGAGCTGATAGGCGATGTCCTTGCCGGTGTAAGTGACCGTTCCGTTGGAGCGCACGATGATCTTGTTCTCGTCGTCGGGCAGCCGAGGGGGTCCAGCAACGGCCCCGGCCCCCCTCGGACTCCCCCCGGGCTCCGGGCTCGGCGCGGCCACCGGTGACGGCGACCCTCCGCCCGAGCCCGCGTTGCCGCGATCCATGGTCAGAACCCAGCAGCCTTTGGCCTTGCCGTCGTTCTCGAACGAGATCGCTTTGGCTTCCTTGAGCAATTCGAAGGCCTTGGCCCAGAAGTGCTGGCGGAGGATGTCGGATTCGCGCACCAGCAGGTCGTAACCGATGTCCAGGCGGGCCATGGTCGCGATGTGGGCGCGTACGATCCGCGCGGCCACGTATTCGCCCAGTTCCGCGGTGGGTCCTTCGTGCCTCTCGATGGCGTGAAGGGTCGCGGCCTGGAGCGCCTTCCGCTCCTTGTCCTCGCCGTACCACTCGAACACCCGGGCGTACAAATCCCAGCAGTAGTAATCGAACCGGCGGTCGAGGGCCCGCACCTCGGCGAGCGACTTCCGCTCGAGCTGCTCGAAGCCGACGATGACGTCCGCCACCTGAACCCCGGTGTCGTCGATGTAGTTCTGAGTCAGAACCTCGTGCCCGCGGGCCTGGAGCAGGCGGACGAAGGTGTCGCCGAGGATCGAATTGCGCACGTGGCCGATGTGCGCGGCCTTGTTTGGATTGATGCTGGTGTGCTCGACGATGACCCGGCCCTCTCGCCGGTCCTTGGCCGGCGGCGCGGTGACGAACGAAGCGAGGCGGGTGGTGAAGGCGCCGCGATCGAGGTAGAGGTTGATGAAACCTCCGCCCGCGACTTCCGCGCGGGCTATGCCGTCGACCGAACGGAGCCGGGGCGCCAGTTCCTGCGCGATGTCGCGAGGCTTGCGGCCGATCTTCTTCGCCAGCTCGAAGGCGAGGGGCAAAGCCATGTCGCCAAGCTCGAGCTTTGGCGTGGTCTGAACCAGGATCTCGCCCAGAGTGACGCCGAAAGCCTCCGCCACCGTCTGACGAATGCGGGCAATGAGTTCCGTCTGAAAAGCGAGAATCATGAGTTCGGAATCAGGAGGCCCTTCGAGGGCGGAGGGCGATGTGCTTCGCCTTGCGGTGGACTACGGCAACACCACCGCGAGATCGAATTCCGCCGTGCCCTTGCGGCACCAGTTCTCCCGCTTGGAGCAGTAGAAGTAGGAGACCGTCGCCTTGACCGTGCTCAGACCCCTGGCCGCGCCTGCGGCAACCGCGACCGGGAAACGAACGGGCTTCGAGAGATCGATGTAGTGGGCCTTCATTGGGTCGGGGATTTCTCCCGAACTCTTTCGAGGCGGCGGCGCCACCAGGGGCGATCCCGGGGCGAACTTGATCCGCGCGGGCGGCTCCTCGTTGATGTTGACGTCGGGGTCTTTTTTCTTGAACTCGACCACGATATTCGCGACCGCACCCTTCTTCGCGGGGGCCTCGTAGGCGGCGGCCACGTCGAAATGCTGCGAGGTCGTCGCCTGCGGCGTCATCTGGAGCGCTCCTTGAAGCAGGAGAGCGGACATGATTGCGGTCACCATCATGGGGTCATTGTATCGGGGCCAGGGGCACGAACCCTAGCCCCGCTCGCCGCGCGGTTTGACAACCCTGGAGTCCAGACCTACAGTGCCCTCAATCACCCAAGCCGTTTCCCCGTTACATCCCCGGGGCGCAATGGTCTCGCCGGAAAGCGACTCCCTTCTTGTCCCCCCGGGTTTAGGAGGTAGAGATGCGTCAAAATCATGTCGTATTCAGTTTGTTGTTGCTCTGTGGCACCTCGGCATTCGCACAAGAGCCCAACGCCCCGCCGCCCGGGATGCTGGTGGTAACCCGCGAGCAGTTCAGGCCGGGCAACATGGCCACTCACAACAAGCAGCTCCCGGCGTTCTACGCCCTGTTCGACAAGGCCAACGTCGGGGCGGCTCGCCTGGGGCTGCTTCCTGTCTCGGGAGACCAGAATCACCTCCTGTACCTCGAGGGCTATCCGTCGGCTATGGACATGGAAGCCACCAGGAAGAAGATGGGTGAGGTCATGGGCGGCTCGCCCGCCCTGCAGGCCGAGTTCGACGCTCTAACCGCGAAGAATGCTTCCCTGCACGATTCCCAGACGGTGATGCTCGCGACCTTCCGATCGGACCTGAGCTATCACCCCAACACCCGTGAACAGACCGGCCGCGCGCGCTACTTCAATGTCACCGTCCTTCGCGTCAACATCGGGCGCGGGGTCGACTGGGCCGACTACACCAAGCAGACGAACGCGGCCCGCGAGAAGGCCGGCCTCGATGAGCACACCGCCGTCTATGCGGTCGGCAGCGGTGCGCCCGCCGGAACCTTCCTGATTCTGAGCACGATGCGGTCGTTGTCCGAGATCGACGACGCCGCGAAGGGAGGCGCGGCCCGCGCGCAGAAGATGACCGCCGCCCTGGGCGGGGAGAGCGTGGTGGCGGCGCGACGCAAGACGAATTCCGAACTCGTCGCCCAGGTGACCACCACCCTGTACGCCATCGACCGCGGCACCAGCCGTCCGCGGCCCGAGTTCGTGGCCGCCGATCCGGACTTCTGGAAGCCCAAGGAGATGCCCAAGCCGCCGGCGCCGGTCAAGAAGTAGCCGCCTAGCGAGCGTGGGGCGGTCGCGGCTCGCCAATCCGCTACCGGGCCACGCTCGCGTTCACAGATTCCGGACCCAGCCGTGAAGGCTCTTGCCGTCCAACAAGGGCCGCCAGGCCGCGGGGGGCCATCAGGGTCTCCCCGCCATCCGCTTGAGGAGTGAGATTTGCCCGGCGTGGTAGATGTCGTGGGCCGCGATTCCCAGGACCAGCCGGCGCACCGTGTGAATCGCGCCCTGGACGCGGTTTCCGTACGTCCGCGGATTGAGGCCCAGGATCGTGGCCTTGAGCGCCTTGTGTTGAGCCTTGAGGAGGGCCAGGTCCTTCTTCCAATCGGCGAGGCTCGCACCCGTGTCCCGGCGGAAGAAGTTGCTGCCCACGAGCGGAAAGGTGTTTCGTCTGCCCGCAACCAGGCGATTCCGCACCGCGTACTTCCAGTATGCGCAATGGACAGCCAGTTCCCATGCGTTGTGACCGTCCTTCCGGGGCCGGCATAGCAGTTCGGGGAGGGTGATGCCACGGAGGCTGCCGAGCAGATTGGGGCCGTGCCAGGCCGCTTTGCTGAAGCCCTCGTCGAGCAGAAGTACGGCGCTTGTGGTCTCTCCGGTCATGAGGGCCTCCCTATGCAGGCTGTGAATTGGGGATACAATAGCTTTGGACCTAACCCCCTTAGGAACAGCAATCAGGCTGTTGGGGCGTTTTCCCAGAAAGAAGATCGCACGGTGGGCTCGAAATTGTTTGTCGGCAACCTTAACTTCAAGACCACCGCGGATGAGATTCGCGACCTGTTCTCACAGGCCGGCGCGATTCGCGAAGTCTTCCTTCCCACGGATCGGATGACGGGTCGCCCTCGCGGCTTCGCGTTCGTTGACTTCGAGAACGCGGAAGACGCGGTGAAGGCCACGGAGAAGTTCAACGGCATGGACCTCGGCGGCCGCGCGCTGCGCGTTAATGAAGCCGAGGAGCAGAAGCCCCGTCCGGCGGGCGGCGGCGGAGGACGTCCCTTCGGCGGCGGTGGTGGCGGGGGGGGCTATGGCGGCGGCGGTGGTGGCGGCTACGGCGCGGGTGGCGGCGGTGGCCGTCCGTACGGTGGAGGCGGTGGTGGCGGCGGCGAACGCAAGGGTTCGCGTCGCAACGTGCGCGCTCAGAAGCGCGGCTTCTAGCAGCCCGGCCTGTCGGACCCATCGAGGACGCGGCTTCGGCCGCGTCCTTTTTTGTGCGCGTCTAGCGCATCGCCTCGTCGAGTTCGATCGAGATTCGCTCGGCCTTGGCGCTCAGGGCTTCGAACTGGGCCTGCACCGCGTTGTTCCGGCTGGCCAGGCGATCGGCCAGATCGAACCGCTCGTTCGCGATATTGAGGGCGGCGAGCACCGCGAGCCGGAAGGAGTCGATGGTGGCGGTCGACTGCGACAGCTCCTTCATCTGCGCGTCCACGTACTTCGCGACCTCCTGCAGGCGCGCCTCGTCCTCGGCGATGAGCGAGAAGGTCTGGCCGAAGATGTCGAGTTCGACGCGGCGAGGTTTGGCAGCCATGTCTCAGCGCATCCCGGCTAGTCGAGGCTCTCCAGGAGGGTCACGATCTTCGCCACCCGGGTGCGCACGTGCTCCTGCTCGCTGCGCAGGGTTTCGAGTTCGGCGGTGAGGCCCTCGATCTTCGCAGAGTTGCCCGCGGCGTCGCCCATCTGGGCTTCCAGGGCGGCGAGCTTCTTTTCCGCCTCGGCGAGCTTCGCCTTGCTGTCCTTGAGCTGATCGTCGAGGCTCTTGTTGTCACGGCGCAGCTTCTTCACGAGCTCCGCGGCCTTTTTGACCTTCTCTTCAAGAATGTCGAAGCTGTCCTGCATTCCTTCTCCTGTGTCGACGATCAGACTACGCTGGTTGGATTGTATCCGCGATGTGGACTTCGACGAATTCATTTCGGCGAAGTCCGGGGGTTTCCGGATGGCTTCGCCGTCACGAACCCCTCCAGGGCAAAGTCGCCTCGCTCGTTTGTCGGGCGGCTGAGCATGGAAGGGATCCAGGTGCGGCCCCGACTCAGGAAGGACCGACTCCGCGCGCGGTGTAGCCGGCTTCTGAAAAACTGGCTCGCACGCCGTCCATCGAACGCTCGACCTCTTCGCTCGAGAGGGTGCGGGCTTCGTCCTGGAAAACGAAGGAGAGGGTGAGGCTCACCAGGCCTTTGGGAACGCCTGCGCCCTCGAACCGGTCGATGAGCTCGACGCGCCGGACCGAGGGCCCCGCCTGAGCCCGGGCCATGGCGGTGATCTGCGCGGCGTTCGCGCTCACGGGCGCGAGGATCGAGATATCCCGCACCACTTCGGGGAAGCGCGAGAACGCGGTGAAGGCGAGAGCCTCGGAAACGTTGAGCGCGTCGAGGGCGAGCTCGGCCACCACCGGACGATCCTTGAGCGAGAACGCGGCGATGGCGTCGGGGTGGACTTCGCCCAGATAGCCCCTGACTTCGCCGCCCTCGCGAATGACCACGCTGCGACCCGGATGCAGGAACGGAGGCGCGCCTTCGCGGGTGAGGGTGAGGGCGGCGCTCGCGTGCCGGGAGAGGATCTCCTCCAAGGTGCGCTTCAGGTCGAAGAAGTCGATCGCGCGCGCTTTGGCCGCCCAGCCGCGGGGCGTGGCTCCGGAAACAAGCAGGGCCAGGCGGGGGGTTTCGACCGGGCCCTCGGGCGACGGCGTGAAGGTGCGGCCGGTCTCGAAGAACTGGATGTCCCGGGCGCCGTGGCGCTGATTGCGCTCGAGCGCTTCGAGCAGGCCGGGCATGACCAGCGAGGTGCGCAGCGCGTCCTGGTCCACGGAAAGGGGATTCGCGATCTTCACGATCGCGCCCTGGGACGGATCGCACTTCGCCGAAGAGACGAAGTTGACGTGCAGGGCTTCGCGATAGCCGAGGCCGGACAGGAGTGCCTTCAACTCGCGTTCGGTTCGCTGGGCCGAGGTGAGCGAGGCGGCGCGTCGGGAGGCGGGCACCGTTCGCGCGATCTTCATCAGGCCGTGGTGGCGGCCGACTTCCTCGATCAGGTCGACCTCGCGGGTGCAGTCGCTGCGCCACGTGGGCACGAGGACGTCCCACGCCCGCGTCGTCCCGAGGCGCGCGGCGGCGCCGGGGTCGGGCTCGTAGACCTCGAAGCCAAGCCGGGTAAGGGTCATCTTCGCCTCGCCAGCCGGGACGCTCGTGCCCAGGCGCGCGTCGACGTTGCCGAGGTTCAGGGTGAGCCGCCTCGCCGTGATCCGAGATCCCTGGGCCTGGATGAGGACCGGACGCGCCGTCCCCATGGCACCCTGGTTCGCGAGGTTCGCGAACCGGGCGATCGATACGGGCCCGCCCGCGGGGTCGGCGCCACGCTCGAATCGGTGCGACGCGTCCGTGTGCATTGCGAGCGTCTTGGCGGCGCGGCGGATGAGGAGCGGATTCCAGTACGCGGCCTCGAGGGCCACGGTGAGAGTTCCCGCGGAGATCTCGGAAGAAGCGCCGCCCATGATTCCGGCGATGGCGAGCGCGCCCTCGGCATCCGCCACCACCCCCATGGTCGGGGTGAGGGTGCGCTCCACGTCGTCGAGGGTCTTCACCACTTCGCCCTTGCCCGCCATGCGCGCCTTCAGGAGGCCGCCGCGGAGTCTGTGCAGGTCGAAGGCGTGGGTCGGCTGACCC